>JBBTAN010000051.1:0-8675 GCA_038044205.1 Nanobdellota archaeon | reverse complement strand
ATGGAAGAGATAAAAATTACAATTACAAATGAAGGTCAGGTTGTTATTGAGGTAAATGGAGTTAAGGGTGCGGCTTGTAAAGAATTGACTAAGAATTTAGAAAAAGTATTAGGTGATGTAGTTGAAAGTAAAAAGAAAACTGAATTCTATGAACAGGGAGTTACAACTAATCAGCAGCAGAGTCAAAAAAGTTAATTCTATGGAAGAAATAAAAATAATAGTAAATAATGGACAAATAAGATTTATTTATGATGATGATCTTATTAATTTAATGAATATCGGGGATGCTACTATTAGTAGGGCTAGTTTTGTTGAACCAAAAGGGAATAAGTGGTTAGTTGATCTTTCTCCTGTTAATGGTCCAAAATTAGGGCCATATAAAAAGAGAGCAACAGCATTAGAAAAAGAAAGGAAATGGTTAGTGAAAAATGATATTCCTCAACCAAATTAAATATGGAAATATTCTTCTCATCAGATTTACACATAAATCATTTTAATATTATTGAATACTCTAATCGTCCATTCAAAGATGTTTATGAAATGAATGAGACTATTATTTCTAATTGGAATAAAGTAGTTAAACCAAATGATATTGTATATTTTCTTGGTGATTTCATTTTCTCTAGAGATATTAATGAAATAGAAAGATATATTAAAATGTTAAATGGGAAAATTAATATTATTTTTGGCAATCATGATAAAGTAGTTAAAAGAGCAAATGGATTTTATAGTAAAAATGTTGTATTGGAAGAATATATAGATAATCAATTAGTTGTTATGTACCATTATGCTATGAGAGTTTGGAATAAATCTCATTTCGGAAGTTATATGTTACATGGTCATTCTCATGGAACTTTACCGGAATTAGATAATCTTTTATCGTTTGATGTAGGAGTTGATGCTAATAATTTCACCCCAGTTTCATATGAACGAGTAAAAAATAGAATGAGTAAAAAGAATTTTATTCCAGTTAAAAGAAATAATAAAGAATAAAGGATATATTCGATATTTTATTGTATATAAATATAATATTTTAAGGAAATATATGAATAAAGTTTATATAACAAATTTATTAGATGCTGCTAAAAATATAGAAACAATTAAAAATAGAAATTTTAATTTAATTTCTATTAGAGATAATTTCCCAGGAACTAATCAAAAACTTTATGATATAATAGATAATGCTGGAATTAAAAATATATTAGTTGTTAATTTTGATGATCTTATTGCTCCTTTACCTACAGGTTCAGGTAAAATAGAAAGACCACCTAATGAACATGATATTTCCACTATATTAGAGTGGGCCAAGCAAAAAATGAAAGAAAATAACAATGATTTTTTAGTTCATTGTACAGGGGGAGTAAGTAGAAGTTCAGCAGTAGCTATATTAGTTCAATATCTAAAAGATCCTCAAAAAGCATTAGAAGTTATTGATCCAGTTATCCATAGTCCTAATGATAAGATATTAGAAATTGGTGAGAAATTATTAAATACAAATAATATAAAACAGCCTGTCGATGAAATGGTTCAGGAAAATAATGATAAGTTTATGGAGAGACTTGGTGAAGTAAAAGGTTGGTATAATAAAATCAAAAATAATTAATTTATTATTATTCAAAAAATAAAATAAAAGTAACAATTGAATAGGAGTAAAATATGAATGATAATGATCAAGTTGATAAAGCATCCCTTTACAATGATTGTGTTTCATTAGATAGACGTATTAGAGATATGGCAACATATGGAACAAATCATATTATGAAAATGGTTCAATGTCCTGATAACTTATTGATTGAGAATACAACAAAAGAACAATTAGATGTTTGGTTGGGAATCGCAGAGGATAGTGTTAAAAATATTCCTGAATTATATAAAAAAGAATATATAGAATTATATAAACAAATATATAAATTTGCAAAGAAACATGTTAAAAAAGAATAACGCTGGAATTGGATTATTTTATTTATTTTTAGTTACAACTATAATATTTATTTTTCTTTTATTTGTTAAACCTTTAATTTTACCAAAACATTTAAATAATAATAAAACATTTTTAACTAAATAAGGAGTAAAAAATTATGAAAACAAAAGGATATGTCTTGATTCCAAACATCAAGGGAACAGAAAAGAAATTGGATAAAGCTGTTTGTGCTAATGGTATATCAGGGTCTCCTGTATTACTTTTTCTTAATAGATTTGCTGCAAGAAAATATAAAGAAGAAGATATTGGTTCTAAAGGATTTAATACTGATAAATTTGAGATAGTAGAGGTTGATATGGAGTTAGAAATAAAAGATAGCCCAGTAGTTGAAACAAAGACAGAATTGCCAGCAAAAAGGCGTATAATTGTGGAGCGAGCCGATGACCTGAAATCAAAATTATATAAAAAATTGTGATAGGAAAACATGTATAAGAAATAGAATATAAATTATATTTATTTGTAGGAGGGAAAAATAAAGTAATCAACTATCCAAATTTTCTGGTTAGTTCAAAATAAAATATTATTCTCCCGTAGCTCAATTGATAGTAGCGCCGCTCTGTTAAAGCGGAGGTTGCACGTTTAATCCGTGCCGGGAGAGCCAATTTTTTATTTGAATTGGAAATGGATGGAACAGTTGATAGAAATGGTAAATTTTCTATGTCAGGTGTATCTGTAGTCGGGAAGGAAAATAAAAATGTCAAAAAAATCTGAATTTGAAAAAACAACAGACATTCTTGCAAAGTTAAGTAAAAAAGAAGAGGAAGCAAGAAACAAGTTGGATGCAACTAAAGAATTCAACAGTGGCACAACCAATGATTATCGGTTTATCTCTGTTGGCCGTGGTGAATTACAAATCGAACGTGATATTGCTATATCATTTCATATCAACCCAAAATATGATGGAACGGTTGAATCTACATGTTCTGTAGGTGGAATAATTGACTGGATTCCTGATTGTTTGTCCGCATCAACAAAAAAAATACTTCTCAAACATTCATCTATATTAAAAGAGCAAATAGTCGCAGCTATAAAAGTGAAGAATATACTTTCTAATGCATTTGAAGTTACATCAGAATATATATATATTCTAGATGCAGGATATAAAAGCATAAGCGCAATTATTGAAACAAGCAAGGATGAATTTGGTTCTGCGTATTTTAATTTATACATAGAGGCTACTGACGAAGGATTAAAAATATCTGTAGAAAAATACAAATCTCTACGAGCAAAGCTAATTTCCGATGGTTATTTAAAATTGTAAATTAAGGAATTTTCATGTAAAATATATAAAAAGGAGAAAATGTAATGAGATTGGACAAGGCAAAGAAGCGTCAAAAGCGTCTCCGTAAAGAAACTAATATTCGTCGTAATAATTGGTCTAAAGAAGAAAAAGAACTTATGCTAAAAAAGAAAAATAAAGTTGTAAAGGAAGAAGTTAAATGTTCCTGTGGACATGAGCATCAGGGAAACGAGTGTAAAGATAATCAAACTGAACAAAAAGGAGAAAATAATGCGTAGTATTCTAATTGCTTTTCTTTTTATTTTTGGATTATGCCAATATTCTTATTCTTTAGATGATATTCAGGTTAAACTTGGTGAAGAGTTCAAAACTAATAATTTATTTCGTGGTCTACAGATCAATGATTCTTGGACTTCAGAAACTGCTTTGAATTTTCAATATAACTGGTTCCATGCTGAAATGTTTGCAGACCTTGATCTAAACTCTGACAATAATACTGCTGGAGACTTTACAGCTATCAATCTAAAAATCTATGAAGAGATTCCTGTTTACGAGAATCCTTGTGGTTGTATATTTACGGAGATTGATATTATTGCAGGTGCGGAACATTTCATGTATCCTGAACATGATAATTATGAAAAATCGAATAGTCCATACAAGTTTTTTACAGAAGAGCAGACATCTGAACTATTCGCTGGTTTTAAAACAGAGTCTTGTTTGGGCGTTGTAAGTAAAACAATTGGTCATTTCGATGTTAATGAAAATACAGGTGGTTTCTATCTTTCTTCTGATTTAGAAAGACCATTCCTAGTTACCAACTATGAATTATTTAATGATTACTTTGAATTTAATATTATTCCTTCTATTGGTTCCGGATATGGTAATGCTGAACACAATGATTACTATTACCAGTCTAATGATAGTGGCTCTACAGATTGGCATACAGGCATTGCGTTTATGAGCGAGAGCGATAATGTCTACTGGGGACCAAGTATTACTTATTCTAGTCTTTTTGACCATGATATTAGAGAAAATAATAAAGATGATGATAATTGGACTTGCAAATTGTCTGTTGGATTTAAATTTTAGTTGAGAATTAAATGAAAAAATATAAATCATTTATATCATATTTTAATACAAATAATAAATGTATAACTATAGATAATTCTATTTTTATTCCAGAAGAAAAATCATACGATATAGAAAAAGTAAATAAATCCTTATATGATTTAAATTTATATTCTTCCGATAAATTTCAGGAAAGTAATAATGAAATTTTCTCGCCACTGGGCTATGCCGAATTCTGATACTTTTTCTGTTCCTCCTATAGGTGAATTTGTATTAAAATATCTTCAGAAATCAAAAATATCAGTTGATCCATTTGCAAGAAATAAAAGATGGGCAACGTATACTAATGATTTAAATCCAAATACAGAAGCAGAATATCATTTAGATGCTTTAGACTTTGTTAATTTACTTGCAAAAAAAGAAATTAAATGCGACCTTGCCATATTTGATCCACCATATTCTCCTCGGCAAATAAGTGAATGTTATGCTGGTATAGGGAGAAAATGTACTGAAAAAGATACTCAAGACTCCGTTCTAAAAATGAATGTAAGAAAAGCACTTCTAAGCATATTGACACCTGATTCTATTGTTTTAACTTTTGGATGGAACTCTGTTGGTATGGGTAAAAAGAATGGATTTG
This sequence comes from Nanobdellota archaeon, assembly GCA_038044205.1. Lineage (GTDB taxonomy): Archaea > Nanobdellota > Nanobdellia > Pacearchaeales > GW2011-AR1 > MWBV01. The sequence continues at coordinate 3,746 of JBBTAN010000051.1, read as the reverse complement.
AGATAATAGAAATTTCTTTAGTTTGTCATGGAGGGATTCATAATGACACTATCTGCCTTGCAGAAAAAAGAAAATATATAATTCAGGAATCAAATATTATATAAGGAACAATAATTTTGGACAAATCTGTTTATTTATCTATTGATTTAGATTTTTGGTCAGAGTATTCTTCAAGAAAATCAAGCGACAGGTTTTTCAATAAAATAATAAATTTAGATTTACCTTTACTGGTTGTAGACTCTCATGAAGAGATAGTAGACCATGTAAATACATCAGGTGCGAATATATTAATAAATATGGATTCTCATTCAGATATAATAGGATTTTATGGTTTGGACGATAAAAAAGAAGAATTATCCAGTAGGGAAGAATACAATTGGGCCAACCATGTTAGTTGGAGGGCCAACGGATCCTTTGTCTGGTTGTACCCTACCTATTATTGCTATGAAGATGGAACTGGTATAGGAACTTGTTGTGACGTTGAGGTTGATCCTTTTAAAATAAATAATACAGGTTGGAAATCAATTTCTTTATGTTGTGGAGTAAATAATATAGATTTTAATTCTATTCGTGCGGTAAGTATATCTATTAGTAAAGAATATACTAATATAAAAACAGTAAAAGGGATATTGAAATATATTAATTCTTTTTATTATGGAAGTGAGAAATTAGTAAGTTAAGAAAGTAAAGAAAAATGATAAGTAAAGAAATCGAAAAAATAGCCTATAAAACTGCTTCCAAATCAAATCAGCGACGTAGTAAAATGTCTGCTATTGTATTAGGTAAATTTCATTCTAAAATTGTAAATAAATTACTTAGGGCATATAATTACAATGTTGTTAGTAATCATCAGTATTCCATACATGCTGAACAGCATTTAGTTTCAAGGGCTGCAAGGTTAGGGGTGAGTTTGAAAGGCTCTACTGTTCTTGTTTATAGGATAAAAAGTAAAGGAATAGGAGCTTCTAAACCTTGTGAGAAGTGTAGGGAACTTCTAATTAAAGCTGGTGTATATAATGTTATTTACTATAATAGAAAAGAATTTGTAAAAGAAAAATTAAATTAGGTGATAATAATTATGAAAAATAATTTAATTGATTGGGCAATTGGAAATAATGATACTGTTTCTTTTGATAATTTAATTAATAACGGTAGTCAACCAAGTGAAGATTCATTAAATATTGCAGTTAAAAAAGATAATTTATATATGGTCAATAAATTACTGGAAAAATTTCCTAATTCTTTTGATAGGTATGATGTAAAAGGAGTTTCTCTTTATATTGCTGAAGTTAGGAAAAATAAAGAAATAGCTGATAGATTAAAATCTTATTTAGATAGTTTACCTAAAAAACATACTTTTAGTTCTATTATTTTAGATGAATTTGGAGATCTTATTAAAAAAACAGTACCAAAACCACAAGAAACTATTGGATTTTCTATTTTTGAGTCTATTGGTATTGTAGACCATAATCATATATATACTGAAAATGATAGTAACAATATTGTTACAGAAGAAATTACTCCTGTAACTACAAATAAAGTAAAAAGAGAAAATTTTGATGTATCTAAAGTAAAAGAAAAGGAACAGGTAAAATCCGATAGAATAAAGGATAGAATTGATTCAATAGAATACTAAAGGAGAACAAAATGAAAATTGATTGGTTGGCAAAGTTAGTAGATAATAAAGAACTTGATTTTTCTAATTTAGTTGGCGCTAAAATTACTAATATGGGATATTGCCTGCAAGTGATAAATTTACAAAAATATAAAAATAATTAGAAAAATAAAGAAGGAATTTTCAATAGCCATGTAGAATAGAAAGGTAAGAAGCCAATGAGTAGGAATAAGAGGATGATTACAAAGATTACAAAAACTGAATTTGAGACAGATGATGGAATTATCCATCCCATTCCTTTTGACATGGATAATGTCCCTACTATAGAAGAATTCCAAAAGATATACGATGAATGGTTGACCCTGTTCAAAGAGAAGGAGTTTATTAAAGATGAATAAACTTCTTTCTATAAAAGAAGTAGCAGAGATATTACATGCTTCACAGAATTCATTAAGGAGTTGGGAGAAGGAAGGTAAATTATCTCCTATTTATACAGTAGGTGGGCATAGGAGATATAAAGAGGAAGATATAGAGAAGATATTAGGGATAGAGAAAGAAGAACCAAAGAAAACAAACAGGTGTGCTATTTATGCAAGGGTGTCAACTGGAGAACAGAAAACTCATGGTGATTTAGAAAGACAGGTTGGTAGGTTAACGAAAGAGGCAGTAAAGAGAAAATATATTATAGTTGAGGTTATAACAGAAGTTGCTTCTGGAATGAATGATAAAAGACAAAAGTTACATAAAATGATGGATTTAGTTATAGAGAAGAAGATAGATGTTGTTCTTATTGAACATAAAGATAGATTAACTAGATTTATGTTTGATTACCTAACTAAATTTTTTATTTCTTATGGTGTTAGAATAGAATGGACGGAAGATGTATTAGGAAAAACCTATGAACAGGAATTGGTTGAAGATATATTATCCTTAATGGCTTCTTTTAGTGCAAAAATATATAGTAGGAGAGCAGCAAAGAATAGGAAAAATAAAAAAGATAAAGATAAGGTATAAGAAATGGTATTAAGATCATTTAAGACAGAATTAGCTCCTAATAATGAACAGTTTACTAAATTATTACAACATGCTGGTTGTGCCAGGTTTGCTTATAACTGGGCAATGTCTTTTATGCAGAATGATTTTAATAATAAAAGATTAGAAGAGCAAATACATTTAGCAGAGAGGAGAATAGGATATTTAGTAGATTATACAGAGGAAGAATTAAAAGAATATAGGAAAGAGTTAAATAAAAGATATTTATATCCAAATGCTATGACATTACATAAAATATTAATATCAAAAAAGGAAGAAGAATTTCCTTGGATGTATGATGTTTCAAAATGGAGTCCTCAAAATGCTCTTATTGCTCTACAAGATGCCTATGAAAGATTCTTTAAAATAATAAAAGATCCAAAGAAAAAGAGAAAAAGTAAGAAGAGTAAGAAAAAGAAAAAAGGTATTTATGGTTTTCCAAAAAGAAAGAAGAGAGATAAGAAAGATTCATTTACAGTAGATACACCTGTTATTGTTACCAATAAAGATATACAGTTACCTAAAATAGGAAAAATAAGATTAAAAGAACGCGGGTATATACCAGAGGGTAAGCCAAAGAAAGCAACAGTATCGAGGAAAGGAGATAGATGGTTTGTTTCTGTATCCTATGAAGTAAAAATAGAGAAAAAAGAATATAGTAAGGAAAAGTTAGGAGTTGATTTAGGAATAAAGAGTTTAGCAACTTGTTCAGATGGGACAATAATAAAAAATTCAAATAAATTAAATAAATTAGAAAAGAAATTAAAGAGGTATCAGAGAAAGTTAGCAAGACAAAAAGATAAATGTAGTAATAGTAGAAAGAGGACGAAGAAAATAATACAGAGTATACATTATAGGATTGCTTGTGCAAGAAAAGATATTCTTCATAAAGCAACTACACTTCTGATGAAAACCAAGTCAGAGGGAACGGTTGTTTTAGAAGATTTAAATGTAAGTGGAATGATGAAGAATCATAAATTAGCAAAGGCAATAGCTAATGTAGGGTTATATGAGTTTAGAAGACAGTGCCAGTATAAGAGTGAATGGTATGGTAAGAAATTAGAATTTATTGATATGTTCTATCCAAGTAGTAAATTAT
>JBBTAN010000050.1:0-1252 GCA_038044205.1 Nanobdellota archaeon | reverse complement strand
ACATCAACACTTTTTTCATGTTTAATTATAGAAGATAGCCTTTATAAAATTTGCCATAATCAAAGAAAAATTAGTTATATGCAGTTATTTATAACAGTCGTTAGATTATGCATATATTTTTTGATATTATTTAATCCCCCCTAATTCGCAACCCCGCTCGTTATGAATGAATATAATTTGTCTCGCAAAATTGCTCACCCGCCCCTGGAAGATATTAATTATAATCTAAACCCTAACATTGTTCTACTTTAATCAACCTTGTTACAATATAACCTAATTTAGAATAAACAATAACTCAACGATTTTACTAAGATAACTAAATTATCTCAATTCGATAACTTGAAAGTCGCTATTATTTGATAAATTTTGTCACTTTCAAATTATCTCTACTCAATTACCTGATAGCAGTTATTAATCTTTTTAATTTTCCTCTATCAGATAATTTCGCCAAAACCAATTAATCTCCAGTGGCTATTTATGTTTCTTGCAATTCCTGCATTATCCCCTTTGAGTGCAATTATAGGTATGTTAAGAGAAACTTCTATATTATCTTTTGATATTTTTTCAACAACACCTAAAGTAATTGTTGTATTTACAGAAAGCATAAGCATTTCTTTTGTTTTTATTGGCTCAACTTTCTGTTGCTGTTCAATCCCTAAAACCTCTTCAAATAATTTTGCTTTTATAATTAATTTATAAGTTATATCAGGAAGATTTCCCTTAACTGAAACAACACATCCATTTAATGAGTCTGCCTTTGTTAAAAAAGGATCCAGAGAAGTTTCAATTGAAATGCTTGCACCAGGAGAGATTTCTTTAAGAGATTCTGTTCCTTTGTAAAGAGAGAGGATTTTTGCTGTAAGAGTTTGATAAGTTGTCTGATTGTTTTTCTTTATGTTTAATCCTGGTTTTATTTCAATTTCATCCCCTACTTTTAATTTGCCTTTTTTTAAAATTCCACCTAAAACCCCCCCTTTTAAGTTAGATATATTTGTTCCAGGGCGATTTATATCAAAACTTCTTGCAACAAGAAAGATTGGTTTTGATGTTTCATCTCTTTTAGGAATTTCAAGCCTGCAAAGTTCATTAAATATTTTATTTATATTTATTTCCTGCTGCGCTGAGACAGGAATTATAGGTGCATTTTCAGCTATAGTACCTTTGACAAATTCTTTTATTTTTTTGTAATTTTCAAGGGCTTTTTCCTTTGAAACCAAATCAATTTTATTCTGAATTATTATAATGTTTTTTA
>JBBTAN010000049.1:0-2320 GCA_038044205.1 Nanobdellota archaeon | reverse complement strand
ATTTCTCCACGACGGATGCTTCCTGCAATTTCAATTCTTTTGCAAAAGGGTTTTAATTTCTTGAAAATTCTCTCTGCAAAATTCAAAACTTTTTCACCTTTTTTCATGAGAAAACCAGTTAAAACAAATATATAAAATTATATTTTATGAAGGGGGTTGGTTGTTTTTCTATAATCCAAAAGACGATTATACTCTTTTAATGCATTATCCAAATCCGCTTTAGTTAATTCTGGATTTAATTTATTTAAAAGAATCATCTGTGCTTGTTCCATTGCATAAACTGGTCCTTTAGACATCCTCATTTCAGTAGTTCTTATTACCAAGTCTATATCTGAAATTAGTCTTAATGATGTAAATTCATCATAACTCTCTGCTTTATTAAAAGCATTCTTCTCATCAGTTTCTAAATCATAACCCAGCAAAAATCTAACAATTTTCTTATTATTTTTTGTTTCTTGTTCAATAACATCCAAAATCTCAGATATTTCTTTTGGTAATTTATTAGAGTGATTGATAACAATTAATTTTAAATTATTTTTTTGAAAATATTTCTCGTTTTTAAAATTGTTCAGTTCGCTTAATAAAGCGTTGTAAATGGGGGGTAAACTTCTATCTGTTCTATTATAGGTATATTTAGCCATGATGTACAAAGTAAGTTCATTCCAATTTTCTTTTATTAAGAAAAAATCCATAAACAATCTGAATGTTTTGACTCCTTTTTTATATGCTTCATCAAGGGATATTCCCTCTTTTCTTGCATATCTTCTATTTCCATCCGGCATAAAAAATATATGTTTCATTTTCTTATCTCGTCACAATTTCAAGACCATCCCTATGCTTTAATTTGTGCTCTTTCCCCCAAGCCATCTTTGTTCTTGCATCAATTGCTTTTATAAAATTCTTTCCAAAATCAGTATGCAGATAAAATGCAAAATCAAGAGCAGTTGTCCCAGGAGGCATCAAAAAACAATCAGGAAGAATATTTCCCTTGCTGTCGCTTAATTTGTTTGCAGAAGCAGGAAATATAGCAATATATTTTAGAAAATCAAAAACAGCAATATTCAATACAGCCTGCACACCTGTTCCATATTCATATCTTTCAAGAACATCTTCTTTTATTTTATTTAAAGCAGAAATTTGTTTATCATTTAATTCTTTTAAAATTTTGAATTCTTTATCTCCAGGAATATATTCAATTAAACCTGATTTTGAAGCCTGCCTTAAAGCAAGTTCAGAATTAGCAGAACAGGGGACAACTAGATAATCCTTGAATTTTTCTTTTATTTTTTTATAATTCTTCTCACCATTTTCAGTATCAACTTTATTTGCTGCAATAATCATTGGTTTGCTTTCTTTTCTCAAAGCAGAAGCAAATTTCATTAATTGCTCTTCATTCCAGGTTGAGGCTTTTTCTGGAAGATTCACTTTTAATAAAACATCTTTAACTTGCTCTTCCTTAACTTTTAATCCGGAAAATTGCTTTACAACAGCTTCAGAGAATTTAGTTTTTGAAAGTTCAGCTGTTCTTGCGAAAGTTTTCCAGGCTTTTAATAAAATATTGCAAAACCATTTATCCAATTCTTCTTCTAAAAATTTAACATCTTCACAGACATCACAACCCTCTCCTTTTTCAAGCATTTTTCCTTCTGTATTTGTCTCTCCTGAACAATCTACTATATGGATAAAAATATCTGCTCCTCTTAAATCATCTAAAAATTGATTTCCCAAACCTTTTCCTTCCGAAGCTCCAGGAACTAATCCTGCAACATCCATTAAATCAATTGGAACAAATCTCTGATGGTTTATGCAAAATCCATGATTTGGATTGCATTGTGTGTTAAATTCTTTATCTATACAATCCACTCTTACATAACCAACTCCGTGATTTGGCTTTATTGTTGTGAAAGGGTACGAAGCAATTTCAACTTCTGCTAAAGTAGATGCTTTAAAGAATGTTGACTTGCCAACACTAGGCTTACCAATAAGTCCAATTAACATTTTATTTATCTTTTTCCATTTTTTATCTTTTCTTTGCCATTGTAGGATTTCTTTCCAAGAAATCCCCATTTTCTGCTATTGTAGGTTCTTCCAAACGCGAAGCGTTTGTCCGAGCTTCTTGCTCTTTTTTAAAGAACCCCAATTAACATATAAAACACTCAATAATATAAGTTTTTATATTTTAGTATATTAAATATTACAATTATATTTGTATTTTAAGCTCCCATAGTTCAACGGATAGAACGCGACCTTGCGGAGGTTGTAATCGGAGTTCGAATCTTCGTGGGGGCATATTAAAAGACAAACATAGAATCAATTTCTC
>JBBTAN010000048.1:0-2640 GCA_038044205.1 Nanobdellota archaeon | reverse complement strand
TTCAAAAAGAAGCTAAACAGCCAAACTCAGCAATGAGAAAATGCTGCAAAGTTCAGCTTACAAAAAATGGAAAAAGCGTTACTGCTTTCATCCCCGGAAATCTCGCTCAAAAATTCATTGATGAACACGATGAAGTAATGATTGAAAGAATCGGCGGGAAACAGGGGCGTTCTAAGGGAGATATTCCTGGTGTTAGATATGCTGTTATTAAAGTAAATGACCAGCCATTGGATAGGTTGTGGCTTGGGAAAATACAGAAGGGTAGAAGATAAAATGAATAAAAGAATAGATGCACAGATAAGGTTTTACGATGAACATTATACAAAGGTTAAAACATATTTAGATAATTGTGAAGATTTAATTGCAAAACCTGGAAAAAGTAGCATAGTTTATTTAATTAAAAATAATCATTTTGGTGGATTAGTATTAGAACAAAGAGGCAATGTTTTAAAGGAAAAGTTGGTTGGTATTGTTACTATAATAAATTGCCCTACTAATTTTAATAAAATTAAATTAGATTTGGAAAGATTATCAAAAGGAGAAAATTTAAATTAAAATGATAGAATACAAACAAAAAACCTTTTCAGTAAATCCATTTGAAGCAAATGCTATAATTGACTATTTAGGAGAAAATTACATCCGTCCTTCTGCAGGTGTATGTAATTTAAAAGAAGATGGACAAATAAAAATTCAATCTCACGGAGATAAAATAGAAATTATGTGCAATTGCGATAAGAATATAGTAAATGAATTAGAAGAGATAATAGAACAAAATGAATGAGCAAATTTCAAACTTCAAAATATTTGACAAGTATGATTTATCTGGTATTCAGGTAAAAGACCCTGGATTAAAAGCTGTAATTAATTTAAAACCAAAATTAATACTTAAAAGTCAGGGGAGAAATGTTGTTAAGCTTGGACAGACAAAAGTCAATGTTGTTGAAAGATTAATGAACAAGCTTGCTGTTGGAGGACATAGAGGTAAAAAACACAAAATAGAGAAAGGAAATGCAACGGGAAAATATACAAAGAATATGCAAATTATTCTTGATGCTCTTGAAATTATAGAAAAGAAAACAGGAAAAAATCCTGTTGAAGTTTTGGTAAGAGCAATTGAAAATATAGCTCCAAGAGATGAAATAACTGTGATAGAATATGGTGGAGCAAGATATCCCCAGGCAATTGATGTTGCACCTATAAGAAGAGTTAATTTGTCTTTGAAATATTTAATTCACGGAGCAGGAGATAAAGCATTCAATAAAAAGAAAACAATAACTCAGGCATTAGCTGAAGAAATTATGATGGCTGCTGATAATAATGGTGAAAGTTTTGCTGTGAGAAAGAAGAAAGAAAGTGAATCACAGGCTGATAGTGCTAGATAATTTTAAGTATATATCTTATAACAAGAATTTTTAAAAAGTGGATTAAGTGGCTAATTTCATGGGAGAAGAGGATAACCTACTAAAATGAAAAAAAATCTTTTATTAATAATTCTTGCAGGATTGTTTTCTTTAAGCCATTCTAATAAAGAGGATTTGTTTGAAAAAATATTAAAAGAAAGAATGTTTAAAATTAAAGATTATGAGAAATATATTGTTGCATCTCTTAAGGATGAAAAGAATAAATTAGTTTATATAATATTTGATTTGAATAATGATGGGATTACAGATGTTATAGCCAAAACAAATATAACAAAAAAGAAAGGAGATAAATATTTTACAAATAAATATGCAACATTTGTTGGTATTGATAGAAATGAAGATGGAAATTATGAAACTTTTTATTTTGATAAAAATGGTGACAATAAATTTGAAAGAGAAGAGAGATATATAGAATATTAAATTAATTCTTATTAAAAATATAACAATAAGTTTTTAAACTATTTTTTCAATTTTAACTTATGGTAAAATCATTAGAGGCAAAAACACATGATGGAAAAACTCATTGCTGGGAAGGATTGACTGAATATAAAATAGATAATGATGAAGATTTGATAAATCAAGTTGAATTATATGCAGAAGGTAGTTTTAATATAGCAAATAAACTTAAAGCTAATCAATATTTTATAGCTAAAACAGTCTCACTTGTAAAATTTGGGGGTAATTATTTTGATAATTATATAAATAATCTAAAATCATTGGGTTTGGATATTGGAAAAGGTAATTGTGAATACGGATATAAAATGCCTTTGCCAGAAAAAGGAGAGGATAGAAGAAAATTAATTATATTCAGAAGAAAAACTAAAGAGGAACAAATAAAAAATGGCAGACAAAGAAACAAGCTTAGACAAGATTAAAAGACTTATAGCAGAGCAGAAAAACATAAGAAATGTAGCGACGAGTGCGCACATACATCATGGAAAAACGGCATTTACAGATAATTTGCTGGCTGCTGCAGGAATGATGGCTAATAAGAATGCAGGAGATTTGGAAGAAGGGATGGCAACCTGGCAGCATTCTGATGAGCAGGAAAGATTGCTGACTGTCGACGCTGCAAATGTTTCTATGGTTCATAATTTTGCAGGAGAAGAATATCTTGTTAATTTAATTGACACTCCCGGGCATGTTGATTTTGGAGGAAATGTTACAAGAGCTATGAGAGCTATTGATGGAACTTTTGTTTTAGTTTGTGCAGTTGAAG
>JBBTAN010000047.1:0-5608 GCA_038044205.1 Nanobdellota archaeon | reverse complement strand
CTTGCTTCTGTCAAGAATATCAGAAAAGTCAAACTTATATTTTATTTTTCCTATCTTCTTTGCACTCTCTATAAGTTCTTCTTTTGATGTAAATTTCATTCTATTTTTAAGAGCCTTTTTAATAGACTCTCTGCATACCCACACTCCAAGAGCAGCCCAATAACTAGGTGTTTCTATTCTTATAGCAATAACACTCGCTTGTTTTTTAATTGAATTTAAATATTCAAGAATTGCAAATCTAGCTGCATAATATCCACCAGCAGTATCAAATGCATATTCCTTTCTTCCAGAATAACTTTCACTATCTGTAGATGCTTTTATTTCATTTCCGGGATTCCAGGAACTATGAGGAAGATATAATTCAAATAATTCATAACTCCATACACTTGGAAACATTAGAAGAATATATTGATTTCCCATAAATTCCCCATAAAATAATTCGTAATTTTCAATCCAGGGATAATTTCTTACATTCTTCAAGAATTGTTTTCCTAAAGTATCATCAGTCGCTGTGATTGACCATCTTGTTGGAACTAATTTTTTATTTTTCTGCAATCCCAATGCCCCAACACTTAATATCTTGCTTAAAGTATATTCATTTATATCATTTTTATACAAATATTCCATTGCCTCTGAAGCTTTAATATCATCATTCATAGCTTTGTCAACTTTCTTATCAACTTTTAAATTTCCTGTTATCTCTACATTCTTCAAGCCTGCTCTCATTCCATGAGGAGTTAAAACCTTGTCTTTCTCTCTTCCAACAATTAATCTATTTTTTAATTCAATTTCTATATCTATCTGCCTTGAAGAAATTGCCACATCTTTTGCAATTTCAACAAATTTCTTATTTAATCTTATATCGCTTACTTTTGCCTGAAATCTAGAATTAAGCAATCCATTTCTCAAAGCAATTACTTCTTCTATATTAAGATTATTATCTGCCCAGTATTTTGCATCGTCATAAAGCCAGGAATTTTCATCTTTATTCAAAGGACTTAATATTCCAACATTAACAAGAGGATATCTGAGCTTAGAGCCTATAAAGACACTTGGGGGGGATATAGAATCTACCTTAGATATCTGGCTAAAATCTTTTATTTTAAAACCAGTATTTGCAATTTTCTTAATAGCTTCAAACCTTATTTCTTCTGCCATTTCTTTATAAAAACAAGAGTTCTTTAAATTTTTATAATACTACGGAGAAATAGTTATCCTAGTAAAATTTTGTAGTTATCAATTATTCTAAATTAAGTTATATAGCAACAATATTGAGATTATTTTATTAAACATGACAATTCTATTTTATCATTGTCATTTTTAAACCCAATTATACTCTCAATCTCCTAAAAAGAGATATATCTTCTCTAACAAAAAATCCAAATTTTTCTCTAGAAATATTTTCTTTTTTTAAGAAAAAATTCCATGTTCTGGCAAGGCCCGTTATATCATTAGAAATTATAGCAGAGGGTTCTCGGGTCTGTGCCACAACTGCTCCCGAAATTAATAAATTAAAATCAACTTCACTTAACCCATAATAGTCTCCACATTTTTTATATTTTTCAAAAAGATTTTTATATAAACCCTGTTCTTTTTCATTAAGTTTTAAAATTCTTCCTTCATCTTCAAGATATCTAATCAAACGACTTCTTTCCTTACAAACATCTCTTATGGTTCTTCTTAATTTTGATAAATAAGGGCTTTTTTTTGGTGGACATTTTCTTTTAATTATTTCCTTATAATCATAATCAGTTCCTTTTTTAAGTTCTTCAAGAACACCTTGAATTGTATAACAATTATTATATTTCTGTAGATTTTCTTTCCAAAATTCAATACATTTTTGTTGTATGTGGCAGTGAGCTAATTTTCCTTCATCTGTTTGAGAATATGAACTACTCATAAGAATCTCCTGGAAAACACTATTATCAACTAGAATAAATTCATAATCTAAGGAGATGTCTTCTAAAAACTCTAATTTAATTGTCTCTTTCAAATCCACCTCTTCCTTAAAATTCCTTCATTTTTTATTTCAAAAACTATCTCTTTCTGAGGCATATTCCTATGCTTCAATAGAATTGCTTTCCTCTTTCCATTATCGTTTTTCAATTCAATTATGCATTTGCTCCAGTATTTGAATAAATCTCCTCCAACAAGATTAGTATTTCTTTCGACACCTTTTTTGAAATCTTCTTCAGATAAAAATTCCATATAAACCTGGTTTGTTATTAAAACAGGAATATCTTGCTTTCTTGAAATCTCAGCAAGAATTCTCATTTGCTTTGCAATTTCTCTGTTTATTTCTTTTATTTTTTCATCGTCCTTCAAATTATGGGCTTCTCCAATCTCCAATCTGTAAAGCATAGCCATTCCATCTATAACAATCAATCCAACATTTTCTTTTTTAACAAAATTTAATAATTTTATAAAATCCTTTTTTTGCTCATCAAAACTTGTGGGCTTAAGAAGAAAAATATTTTTGAGAGCATTTTCACTATTTTCCGCTCCCATAATTTGCTTTACTCTCTCTACACTAAATCCTCCTTCTGTATCAACAAAAATAACTTTATTCCCCTTCTTAGCCTGACTGCATGAAGCCAAAATTACAAAATTCGTCTTTCCGCATCCAGGAGGACCAGCAATCATTGTTATAATGTCCTTTTCATATCCTCCGTAAAGCCAGGTGTTCAAATCATAGCTTCCTGAAGAAATCTTCTCGGTTTTCATTTTATTTTTCTCTCTTCGCTTTATTAGAAGCGAGATATTTTTTAATAGGTTCAATTAAAGGAGCATTATCATGATTTACCAATCCACTTTTTATAAACTCGTTAAATAAGTTATTTAAATCATTACAATAAGGAAGATAACCATTTGTATCAAAATCTAATTTTCCATATTTTTCAGGCTCTTTCATCTGTAAATTATAAAAATATACATGGGGGGGAAATTTTTTAAAATCATCAGGGTTCTTTAACAATTCTTCCAAAACAACAATTGAAACTTCCTGAAACTCCTGACTTATTCCCATTATTTTGAAAATTAGAATTGCTTAATAAGGATTATTATACTCTTCTCTCTCTATCAGAAGAAACATATTTTCTTATATCTTCAAGTGATTTCATAACCATGTTATTATCAAAATCCATAAAACCACAAATCTTAAAATCCATAAAGATACTGTTCAAATCTTTAGAATAAGGTTCATGCCCATTTATATCAAAGATTAATCCCCCATAATCTTCAGGATGCTTTAATTTCAAATCATAGAAATATATCTGAGGATTTGTCTTCTTAAAATCAACGGGATTCAACACCAATTCTTCTAAAATTACTTTTGAAACTTCTTGGTAAGATTGTTTTAATCCCATCTATTTAAAAGATATTATAACTTAATAAAGATTATTATAAATAAAAGAATAGCATTTACTTCAATTTTTTAAAATCACTCTCTATTTCAACTTCTTAAAATCACTCTCTATATTATCCAAATCTTTTGTTATTGCGTTTATTGCATCGTTTATTGCTTTCTTGGGTGTTTTTCCCTTAGTTCTGACAGCTAATATTGGTTTTTTAGTTGGATGCACTCTTTTCCAGGCAGCAAAAGTTACTGAAGAATCTTTATTCAAATAAACTCTCAATATCTCAACTATAGTCAAGCTTCCAATTTCAGCTTCAAGTTCTTCTTTAGAATCCTTAAGAATATTAATTTCCATAATAAGTTAGAATAAAATTGATTTATAAACTTTACCTCTGAGAAAGAAGAATATAATTCTTACAGTTATCTTAGTAAAATCCTATATTATTATATTATCAAGATTAGTTAATAGTTGAACAATATTAATGGCTTAGGCAATAATTAAACTTCTCTCAATCTAATTCACTTCTTAAAAAGTATATCCTCAACTTCTTCGTCAGAAAGTTCTTTCCCCTCTGACTTTTTAACATCCCCTTCTTTTTTGTTTCTTTTCAAAAAAGAAAAAAATCCTCCAGAACCTTCAGCTTCTTTTTTCTTTTTTATTTCTTGCAAATCAGCAATACTAAGTGCTTCTGTTGTCTTAGAATCAAACTTTGCTTCTTTCTCAAATCTCTCTCTAATCTCTTTCTTAGCAGGATCTTCTCTCAATCCTGCTCCTGCTTTCACAAATCTGGGCTCGTTCATAGAATAAGAACCCTCTCCTTTTCTTAATTTAACACCTAAATAACTTTCCAATTTTCTTAAAAAATTATCTGCATTATTAAGAATAATTCCTTCTTCTGCACTTTTTACAATTGCTTCTGATTCTCCTATATTTTCTGCTAATTGTTTTTGAGTGAGTTTCTTGGACCTTCTCATTCTCATAATAATCCAATGAAAATTATCAATTAAATCTGTTCTTGGTTGAGGTTTGTTTAAATTGCTATTAATAACACCCTTAATCTCTTCATTCTGTCTTTTTTCAATTCTATACTTTCCAAATCTAATATCTTTCTGTCTTTCCATTTCAATCATCGTTTTCCTGTGCTCTTCTGGATTAAGATTAGCCATTCTAGAAAGTCTCTCATAAACAGTTTTAGTCTTCTCAGGCTTGCTTAAATCAATTGGTTGAACTAAAGGCAAACTGTCTTCATTAGCGCAGCTTTTGCATATCTTAACAACCCCCCTATTAGATACAGCATCAAACAATCTCTCTCTTTCATCAGAAACACCGCATCTGTAACATTCTGCCATAAAAAACCTTAGTAATATCCCTTTTTTAATATTTATGTTATAAATAATATCAATCTATATACTTATTCATTTCAACAATGAAAGAATTTGATTTGCATCTTTAACACTATTCAAAGAATAATTTTCATTAATAATTATAGTTATGGGTTCAGTAATATTATAAAAAGACTTCAAATTTTGAACAATAGAATCTTGAGAAGACGAATCAAAAGAATAAATCAAAACATTTGAATCTTTTTCCTTAACATAATCAAGAATTCTCCCAATCTCTTCAGATTTGGCTCTATCTCCCATTGAATTAGAATAGAGAAATAGAATAAAATTATACCCCCAATTACAATCTTGATTAAGCTGTTTAACAAAAGATAGATGGGAAAGCTCTAAAAGATAGTAATATTTTTTCTTATCTATAACTTCTTTATTCTCCTTACCTTTTTTTAATTCAAGTTGATTAATAAGAAATCCCTGAAAATCCATAGAGGAACTAATTTTATCAAGAAATTGCTTATCACATTTCATTTCACCAAAAAAAGAGTAGTTAAGCTGATTGCTATAGAAATCATAAAACCCCTTCTCTTGAAGAACAGAGGCTTTGTTAAATTCAATATAATTTATAAGAAAGACTATATAAAATCCAATAAGGAAGAGACAAATTGCTGAAACGAATGCATAAAAATATCTCCATTTGCTATCTACTTTACGATTTTTCATTTTAGTATACAATAAAATTAATTTATATATTTATCTCCATTTTACATCTTTTTTTATGAAGAATTTAAAAAAAGAGACCACCCACCAATAGCAGAAAAGAGGTCCAAAGAATAATAAAAAGATAAATGAATTCCATAAAAGATGCCTAATCTTCCCTGTTTTATATGTTGCATACTTTAAATAGAGAAATGT
>JBBTAN010000046.1:0-7528 GCA_038044205.1 Nanobdellota archaeon | reverse complement strand
TATTATTGCAGGGATAAACCAAGAAAAGAAGATTATAATATTCTTTTTAATATCTTTTTCTAAAAAGAATATTACAAAAGTTGTTAACGCTAATATTATAAATATAAATCTGTATCCTCCCCAGGAAAAGGACATTAATTCTGTGAATATTGCAGAGATTACCCCAAAAATTACCCATTTCCTCTTGTTTTCACTCTTCCAGGCAAGACTAAAAAATAAGAAAGCAAACCAGAAAAAAGCAAGCCCCAAACTTTCTATTTCAGGAATTCCTCCTGTTGTTCTATGCAACATTGAAGGGGAAACAGCATAGAGAATGCTTGCAATTAATGCAATCAAAGAGGATTTTACCTTATCTGTTTTGAAAGAAAAAATTGTCTTAGTAAAAAGAAAAAATCCTATAATTGATATTGAAAATAATATAACCGAGGTAATTATAGCAGCATATGTAAGGGAAATATCCTGAAATAAAGAAACAATTTTATAAATCCCAACAATTACCCAGGGCATTAGGTTTGACTTTGCATAATTATTAGAGCATATAGGGGCATATCTAATACAGTCAAGATTTGTTAAGTTTCCAGAATTTATATCTTTTGCTAATCGGAGATATAAATAAGGGTCCAAATCTGGTCCAAGAATATATTCTCCTGTAGTAGGGTCAATTAATTGGGGGATATTTACAGTTCTGAATTGAACAGTAAAAATCAAGAGCCATATAAAAACTGGAAGAGCCAGCCATTTGTACTTTTCAAAGTATGCAAGAGCAGAAGAAATCCCTAAAGACAAGAGAAGAAGAAACCACATTCCTGAAGAAAATAATCCAATTGCCTGGTTTAATATTCCTATTTTAAGATCTAATTTTGATATGCTAAATATAAAAAACAAGAATGCAATAAAAGTTAAAATTGAAAAAACTAAATTATAATTATTCTTAAGAAAATATCTCTTTATTCCTTCGTTTCTATCCATGAACACTATATGAAATCTTCATTTTAAAACCTTTTTAATTAAAAACTTTGGTTTAAATTATGAACACCACAAATCCCAATATAATTACCACAATCTGGAATCCATTTATAAGATAAACAACATCATTCTCATAAACTTTCTTGCTTGGCTTTATTCTTTTCAAGATATATATTGCTAAATGTTCAAGCCCATAGATTTTATCATAAGGCATTTCAAGACTTCCATCTTTGTTGGGTATTCCGAAACTTTGTTTCTTTAGATTTCCCCTTAATTTAAGAATTGTTTCAAGAATATAAGGAATAAAAAAGAAAAGCGCAATTTTTTCAGCATTTCCAAGTATTGCTATTGCAGCTATTGAAGCTCCAATTGCATAGGTCAAAACATCGCCTGGAAATATTTTTGCAGGATTATAATTAAAAATATAAAATGCAATGAGTGAAGCAACTAAACACAACGCCACCACGCTCAACCAGCTGGTTCCTGTAATATATGTGACTATTGCAAGAGCAGACAATAGAATTATTCCCTGACTTGTTTCAAGTCCATTAAATCCTGCTAAAAAATTAAAAGTAGTTGTTGCTCCTAAAATTCCAAGGGGCACAATAAGAAGAGGATACCAGATGCCAAAATTAACTCCCAACATAATTGATTCTCCTGCATTTATAACCATTAGAGGCACAGCCGCAAACAAAATGAGAATTATTCTTGAACGTTTTGAAAGTCCTCCTTTTTTCCATCCAAATAAATCATCTATAAGTCCTATTCCAGCAACAAGCAATAATGTGCTTAACATTGCAAGTATACTCATTGAAACACCATCTATAGATTTGAAATAGAAAGTTTGTAAAGCAATATACAGGAAAATTCCAATCATAGCACCCATAATAACAGTTATTCCACCTGAACCAGCAACATTTTTTCCTTTCTCTGGTTTATTCATATCTTCCCATACAAGTCCTATTTGCTTAGCTTTTTTTATCCAAAAAGGAATAATTAGATATGTGCAAAAAAAACTTGCAAAAATAACAACTAATATTAGGGGTTCCATAAGAAATAAAGAAATCTTTTGCTTTTAAATTTTACTTTAACTTTTTAAATTTTACCTGAATATAAGGGGGGTAATATAAACTTCAAGAAGTGCAGCAACTATCAAAATTATCAATGCTATGAATATCAATATTATTACATTTTCAATTATCTTTAAAAATTTTCTATCTTTTATTCCGTGTCTCATAATTCCAACACCTAATATTCCACCTGCAAGAGCAGTTATAAAATAAGCAGTAATTTCTGGAAATCCGTGTATTGCATATCTTGCAATTCCTAATGGAATTTCACTTATTTGATATTTTGCAAAAATACCCACTGCAGCAGAAATGACACTTGCATTCCAGATTAAAATAAAGAGAGCCCCTGCCCCAAATATTAATGAAAAAACCAGGGTAAAAATCATTACATAAACATTATTTTCTGTTATAGCTAAAAATCTTAAACCATTTGCTGAATTTCCTGTGATCCCAAGATTTCCTGAAGAATATCTTGCAACGCACGTATCAATTTCTCCTGGACTATTTATCTGGCAGTAAGTCTGAATTTGAAAATTAAGAAGATTTGAATCTTGCAATACTATATTCCAAAAAGAAAAAGCAACTACAAATCCTAAGAATAACCACATAAAAGCATAAATTGCATCCTTGTGTCTCTGCCAGACACTAAAAACACCCTCAGCTTCTTCATCGTCTTGTTCTTCTTTTTTTATTACAAAATACATGAATGGAAACGTGAACATTATGCAGAAGAGAACAACAAGCATACCAGAAGCCTTTGACAAGTTACTATCATTTGAAAAAAACCAGTGAACAAGCAAAAGAGAAAGGGAAGCATAAAGCAAGCCAATAAAAAACATTTTCCAGGGACCTTTCTCCACTCTTTTAGGATTAATTAAAGACTCTAACATATTTATACAAATAGGATATTGCTTTTAAATATTACCCAGATGATTATAGTTATCCAGTAAAATCCTGTGCTGTTAATATATTACTAAAATTTTATAATTATCTGTAACCAGTTTAATATTATTATAATATTGAGGTTGATTAATAGTTGAACAACAATATAATTATCTGTAACAGTTATTTAATTATTATGATTGTAATATTAACAAGGTTGATTAATATTCGAACAAGGTTATGATTTTAGCTGATAACTACATTCTCCATATAACTCTATCTCTATAATTTAAATTCCTAACATTTTTATAATCCTTTTTCTTAATTAAGGGATGGATAAAAAAGAAAGTGAATTTAATAAAATCCTGAAGGACATAAAATCAATTAAAATTCAGGGAGCAAGAAATATTGCGAAAGCTGCATTGAAAGCATATTTTCTTTTACCTTCAAAATCTTCTAAAGAGAAACTTCTGAATTCCCGTCCTACAGAACCTATGATGAAAAATGTTCTTGATTTAGCAAGCAAAAATGTGCCTAAAGAAAGAATTTTAAAACATTTTGATGATGCTCAGAATAAAATAAATAAATCTGTTTTAAAATTAATTAAGAATAAAGAAATTATATTTACACACTGCCATTCAACAAATGTTGTTAATTCATTAATTTATTCAAAAAGGAAAGGGAAAAAATTTGAAATTTATAATACAGAAACCCGCCCCCTTTTTCAGGGAAGAAAAACAGCAGAAGAACTGGCAAAAGCAAAAATAAAAGTTACAATGTTTATTGATTCTGCTCTTGATGATGCTCTTTCAGGAAAGCAGGGGATGAAAAAACCAAATCTCGTTCTTCTTGGAGCAGATGCATTATTGAAGAACGGAATTATCAATAAAATAGGAAGTGAATTAATTGCGAAAATAGCAAAGCAAGATAAAATTCCTGTTCATGTCATTGCTGATTCTTGGAAGTTTTCAAAAACCAAAATTCCTCTTGAACAAAGAAATTTGAAGGAAGTCTGGGACACTGTCCCCAAGAACATAAAAATAAAAAATCCTGCATTTGAATTTGTTGATAAAAAATATATTTCAGGAATTGTGACCGAGTTAGGTTTAATGAGATATGATGAGTTTGTAAAGAGGATGAATAAAAGGTAGTTATCTAAGTAAAATCTCATAGTTTATCATTATTTATAGATTAATTATAAGTTAAACAATAAGTATAATTCTAATAATAGGTTAAATCCAGATAATTAAATCATATATCCCATACAAAATCTTAAAAACCATCTTTTTCTGAATTCATAATATTAAAATGGCAGACAATAATGAACAAGAACTTGCAATGAAATTTCAAATGTTCGAACAGCAAATAAGAATGCTTCAAGAACAATTACAGGCAGTAGAACAAGCGATTGTAGAGTTAGGAAGTTTAAATTTAGGACTTGATGAATTAATCGGTAAGAAGGATAATGAAATTCTTGCACCTGTTGGAAGAGGCATTTATGCAAAAGCTAATTTAATTTCAGAAGAACTTTTAGTTGATATAGGAAATAAAAATTTTGTTACAAAATCAATTCCAGAAACAAAAAAGATATTACAAGAGCAAATTAAAAAATTAGAAAAAATAAGAGAAGAATTGAATATAGAATTAGAGAAGATAAATGCGGAGTTAACAGATGTTTTTATTAAAAGCCAAGTAGGACTTCACAGGCATTCACACGGAGAAAATTGTGAATGTGAAGAAGAATGTGTATGTGATGAAGAAGGATGTTCTTGTGAAGGTGAATGTAAATGTGAAAAAACAAATAAAAAAAATAAGCAATTATCCTGAACTTAACCTTGTTATACTATTAAACGATATGATTTTACCAAGATAATTATTTTTCATTCTAACAATTATATATTATTTCTCACTTTTATACAATTACACAACATCCCACCATTTTCTAAGAATAACGCTGAATATCATAGCAAATATTAAATAAAACCAGAACCATCCCAGGCCCAACCAGAATTTTGGACTTCCGGCAGATAGGAAAAAATCTTGGAACCATCTGAAGAATAATATGAATGGGATACCAGTATAAATTATAGCCCTCATGCTTAATTTCATCTGTTTTGGCATCATTGCAAATTGTTTTTTTTGAAGTTCCATCACTTTTTCAGGATGATTCTTAAATTCTTTCATTTGCTTTTGAATTTCTTTTGTTTCAGTCCTTAATTCCTTAAGTGTCTTCTGGTCAGTTGCATATTTTTGAACAATCGTTGTTAATATAGTAATTATGAGAACAACAATTAGCATACCAATGTTTAAATTCCAATTTAGAAGAGCTCCAGCGCTTGGATTAAGAATGTAATGAATTGAATTTTTTATTGCAGGTATTTTATCCCACATTCCTGCAAATATTAATGTAAAAATCATAAATATAATTAGGGGGGTAAAACTTCCTTCTTTGGCTTGTTTATTTTCTAAAAGTGTTGGAGTTTTCACTTCCTTTACTTCTTTAATAGGTTTATTTTCTACCAAGTTTTCGCCTGTCATTTTTTGTTTTTTATTCGTTACCCATAACTTTCTTATAGAAAGTTACCCGAAGGGAGACATTTATCATTGGAGTGTGGAACTGCCTTTAGTTCGTTCCCATGAATTTCCTCATAGCAGGATTCATATCAGTCATATGTTGTTCTGCTATTTTCTGGTAAAACTGATACATAATCATTATTACTAAGAGTATTGCTGTTCCTGAAGATAATGCTCCGAGCAAATCTGTTGTAGCAGCAAGCAAGCCTATAGCAGCTCCTCCCATCACTGTAAGAGGCATTATATATCTATCCAAAACACTTTCTAAAATTCTTACATCCTGCCTGAAACCAGAAATTTGCAAACCAGAAGATGAAATCTTTTGTGCCTGTTCTTTTGCACCCATTCCAGATGTTTTAACCCAAAATACAGAAAACAAAGTAGCAAGTCCAGCATAGAATATTATGTGAGTTAATCCTTGCAATAAGTATCTTGGAAGAAATCCACCCCTTATAATAAGTTCAAGAAGATTTGTATTCCCAAGCCAGAATGCAAGGCCTGAAGTCGCCTGTCCATTTGAAAAATGTCCAAGGAAAGTTGGACGTCCCACCCAGTTTTCAATTAGTCCCCCAAATAATTGTATATTTGCAACAAGTGCAGCTGTTAAAATAACAGGAATAACTGAAGCATAGAAAAATGATAAAGGCCATTTAATTGCATAACCCCTTATTCTTCCAAAACTTAAAGGAATCTCAACTTTCAAACTTTGTGCCCAGACTACTAAGAGAAAGATTAAAATTGTAGCTAATATGGCTCCTAAAGCAGAAGTAAATTCTACAGGATATTTATTTATTATTGATTGAAGCAAGACTAAAACTTTTCCTGAGCATGCAGTCCCCTTAAAATCAAAAAGACAATTTCTTCCTTGCTGATTTATGAATTGAAATGCACTTGTGAATATCTGCCAGGAAGCTCCTGCTGCTATAAATATGCTAACTCCTGAGCCAAATCCCCATTTTTCACAGAGTTCATTCATATAATAAATTGCTATTCCACCAAGTATTAATTGAAATATAAGCAATCCAGCATATCCAGGCATTGCTTCCAATCCTTTCATTAAAACATAAACAAATGATTCAAATATTATGAAGAAGAGAACAAGAAGTTTTTGAACTCCCTGAAAGAATTTTTTCCCTTCTGCATCAGAAGTATTAATATTCAAAATACCTGCTCCTGTAAGCAATTGTAATATAATAGAAGCTATTACTATTGGGCCTATACCCAAAGAAATTATTGAACCAAAATCTGTTCCTAATATAATAGCCAGATATTGAAATCTTTCAAGAGCATTATTTGATAATCCAAACAAAGAAACATTTGCTAAGATAAAGAAAGCAATAAGCACAATAAGAGTCCATTTAAGCTTGGTATTAAATGCAAGTTTCTTTTCATCAGGTTTTCTTACTTCAGGAATAAAGCTGAATATCTTTCTTAAATCCATTTAAATTCCTCCATAAATGGGTTTATGAAAATCTTGTATTTGCTTAAATCCACCATCTGATAATTAAATAAAATTAGTTTAAAAATCTTCTTTTGAAGATTTTTAGACCGAACGAAGTGATGTCTAAAAAGATATCCCGACCTAATTCGCAACTTCTCTCGTCGTGAATTAGTACAATTTCTCTCGCGAAATTGCTCACCCACCCTCAGGAGCATTTAATTATCGTTAACAGTTTTTTATTATATTGAAGTTTATATTAACAAGGTTGATTAATAGTTGAACAATGTTAAGATTTTACTGAGATAATTATATATTTTTGTTTTAATTTACCTTTAAGGAAAATTTAATTATCTGTGACAGTTTTTTATATTATTATGGTTGATTAATAGTTGAACAATGATATGATTTTACTGAGATAACTATTTTTTCTTTTCTGCTTTTTCTTCCGAATGCTTTGCATTCGCCTGAACTTTTTGTTCTTTAACAGGTTTCTCTCTTTCAACTTTCTTTTCTTCTTCCTTTACTTCGGGAATAATTATTTCCCCGCCAGCTTTCTTGACTTTTTCAATTGCAGAATCAGAAGCCCCCATAGCTT
>JBBTAN010000045.1:0-1302 GCA_038044205.1 Nanobdellota archaeon | reverse complement strand
TAGGTTTCTATATTAGAATCCAAAGAAGACCGTTTATACTTTTTTATGTCCTTAGATTTAATTTCAGACCATTTTGTATCACTAATTAAAAATCCTTCAAAACTACTATATATCTCAACATTTCCACATATTTTTTCATTAACATTCCCATTTAAATTAAGATAAGTAGGAGAGAGTTTTAATTGAGCTGCAGAAATTATTTGGATAAGACATACTAAAATTAAAAATAGAATAATCTTTTTCATATTAATCTGGCATTGCCAAGAAAGTAATATTTGCTTCATGTCCAATTATATCTTCATTGATTGGTTCATCATACTTCTTGAGGTCCAGTTGCATATAAAAATACTCATCTCTAAATGTCTCATCCTCTTCAGGTTTTTCTATTTTCAAACTCCAGTTTCCTATCTTTTGCCATGCTACATTTGTTCTTCTCTGAAAAAATAAATAACTAAATATTTTTTCACCGCTATCTTTTAAGAAGGGAGTAATTGTTATATTGATATTTCCAGTATTATTGATATCTACTCTAACATCATCCGTCTTCATAGTTTTTTTGCTTAAATTTCCTAAATAAACATAGTCAGGAACTTCTATACCTATAAAAGGTTCTGGAGGAGTAAACCCCACCAAGTCCACTTCAACCCTCATTGTGGCATTTGAAGAAGCAGAAACAATGCCGGAGCTGGAAAAGAAAGTAACCCCTAACACAATCAATAAGCAAAGTATGATTATAGTGACTGAAACAACCCTTTTCATTATATATATCAGAGAATATGCTTTAAATATCTTTCTTTAGATAAAAATACGCCGCTGCCCGGCTTAGGATAAAACTGTCCCACTTAGCAATTTATTCTATTGTTGCATCAGGGTTTCCAAGAACAACTTGATTATCCATATTCCATAATAAAGCCATTGCAATTCTTTCAGAACCTTCAAATAACCTACCTGTTAAATACTTCTTTGTTTCTTTTTGAAACTCTTCTTTTGATTTTTCAGAAGATTCATTGGCAGATTTTCCATTTAATAATGATATTGACAACTTGTTTGAGGGCTTGAGAAATGAAGCAGCAATACTATCTTTTAAAGGGGTTGCTTCTCTTTCTGAATCAGTGTATATCATGAAAGAGTCTGAATAACCTATAAATGCCTTTGTTCCTTTTAGAACAGCACTTTGACCAAGTTTTGCAGCAGAGCTGCATGATAAAGAATAAACAATCTTCTCCTTTAGTAAGTCTTCATTTTCATTCATCATTATCAAATCTTTATCTTTATAACCGCAAATTGTCCAGTCATCTCCAT
>JBBTAN010000044.1:0-1224 GCA_038044205.1 Nanobdellota archaeon | reverse complement strand
CATATTAAGTAAAAATCTCGTATGAATAAAATTTTATTCCAAAAAATAGCCTCTATTATCGGAGTTTCTGTTTTTGTTTATGACGAAAAAATATTAACTAAATTGTAATCGAGGATATAAACAAATTAAAGTATAAAATGGTATGAAAATTCTAATGTGGCATTGCAAAAATTTCGACGTAAAAATTACTGGAATTGCAGATAGACCCGGAACTATCCAACCCGAAGAACAGCGTTCCGAAAATGAGCAGATGAAAAATTGTATTGTTTCTATGATTACCCTCGAAGTTCAAGATAATGATTCTACAGTGGAAAAAGCAAAAAAAGAAATTATAAAATTTGCAGAAGATACTAAATCAAAAAATATCGTTCTTATGCCTTTCGTGCATCTTTCAAATAATATTGCAAATTCAGAAAATTCTATAAAATTAATTGATCTCATAGAATTTGATTTGAAGAATAAATTCAATATCCTCAGATCCCATTTCGGTTATCATAAAGAATTGCTTCTTCACACCTTCGGTCACAAAACGAATGTAAGATTTAGAGAGTTTTAGGGGCGTAAGCGATATAATTTATAGGACAAATCTTTACAATTTCAGGTTCTAATCCAGCATTATTGAATAAAGACTTGAGTTCTTCTTTTGCAAATCTTCTTGAATAAAAACCCTCTGCCGTATGAATGGCCTTTCCATCGTCTTTAATATTTGTTAACCCGATTCTTTCATAATTTTCTCTCTGAACATCTTTTGCGTTTTCAGAAAAAACGCTGATGATAATCTCTCCGCCGTTTTTGCATACCCTTTTCATCTCTTTAAGAACATCAAGCTCTATTTTAGGCATATTCCCAAAACTATTATCTAAACAGACTACATAATCGAAAAAGTTATCGTTGAATGTAAGTTTATCGGCTTCCATTAATTGAATATCAACATTTTCTTTTCCTTCAAGATTCTTTTTAGATAATTCAACCATTCGATTACTAAAATCAATACCAACCAATTGTTTTGATTTTTTAGCCATGATTTTGAGCAATCGCCCATAACCACAGCCTATTTCAAGAATAGAAGAATTAGGCTTGATGTGTTCAGAAATAAATTCGATTTCGCCATCCAAAAATTCCTGAATAAGCTCGGGGGCTTGATCGTTTATCATCTTCTCAAAATCGAATGTCTCGTAAAAATTTTTGACAGATTTCTTGTCCATAAATAAGGTTATATTAGCT
>JBBTAN010000043.1:0-6564 GCA_038044205.1 Nanobdellota archaeon | reverse complement strand
AGGTAAATTACTAACGCTTGTATTTGCATTTGAAATTAAATTTGCAAAACTGCTGAATAAGCTAGATATCTGTGATCTAAATGCGATAACAAGGACAATAAGGATTAAAACAGCAAGTATCAAAATTATTATTGTTTGGATTCCAAGTTCCATTCCAGTTTTATTCATTTTAAAAAGAAAAAATTAACAAATAATTTGCTGTCCTTGTTTATCTGCGCAAGGTACTCCGAGATTATCTGGGCCGTTCGAATTACCAGAGCCACAGTAATATTTCTTATAAACCTTGGTGTCCCCTTCCATTGTATAGTCTGATTCTCCATCCCCATCTGCATCTATATTAAAAAACTTTGTACAATATGCTGATCTTGAAGGATTTTGTAAAGTTGCAGATTGGCTGCAATACAATTGACAATTTTGTTCTGCTAATGCTCTGTCTGTGCCAGCTGTTGTCCCGGTAAATATGTCTCTGACTGCTTTAAACAATTTAGATGAACCACCTGTAAAAAATGCAGCTACAATAACTAAAACCAAAATAACTAAAATAGCAATAATGATAACATTGATAGAAAGTTCTACCCCTTTTTTGTTTGTTTTCATATATATTCCCTCTTTCTTTAAGTTTAAATATTTTATTATATAAGCTTTTCTATTACTCTCACTGTCACAATTTCGTGGCTTAAAATAGCTGTCTAATGCGTGGCTTTTTTGGAGGTAGTGTCGCATTGCATTGTTAAGTTGTCGGGACTTTTCTTAATCTTCTAATAATTTTTCCAATTCATTAAATCCTTTAGCTACATATTCGGGCATCCCTTCATATAATTTAGCTAAATCTAAATAGAGCTTTTTGTAAATTTCAAATTGATTCTTAACCGTTTGTTTAGAGGAGGGATAATTATCAAGAGTCCATTTTAAGTTGTAAAACACTTCTGCAAGTCTTTTTAAAAAATTATTTTGAAAATGTTGAATAGATGTAGAACCTGTATAAATATAGATATAACTATTATTGAATTTTTTGAAAGTATATTCATGTGATGTTTTTGAAGAGATGTTTTCTTGCATTAACCTACAAATACTAAACAAATCTTGAATTTTGTTAGGTTCTTTAGAATAATCATACATTGCATCTATTTCCAAAACTTTCGGAAATAAAATATAGCTACTTTTACCATCTTTGCTCTTTTCAAACATTTTTAGAGGTTCTTCTCTTTTCTCAACAAGTTTAACGTATATTTTTTTAACATCTCTAAGTTCAGAACTTGAAAAATAATCGCATAGATACTCTCCAGCATATATTATAATTTTTAAGTTCTTTTTATCAATAACACCCACAAAAAAAGGTATTTCCAAGTTGCCTAAATAAGATATCTTATTTGTTACATCTATTTTATTATCTCCCTTGCTCTTGATTTGAATAGCGAAAGAACTATTGGGATGCAGTTCATTCTTTTTAATTTTAAATAAAGTGCAGAAAAAATCTGAGCCTAAATCATCGGATATTGTTGATGGCTTTGCTATAAATGAAAATTTGGATAATAGAAATCTGGCTATATTCTCGCTCTGCCAACCTTGTCTAAAACTATGTAAATGAGGCATCAAACTTACAAAATTCTCAGATATATAAACTTTCTATTACAGCTCTTTGTCTTAAACTCGGTTGATGGCTCTCTATCTAATCCTCGTGACCTCATCTGTCATTTTTAATAAAAAATTCAAAATGTTGGTAAATTATCTAAATTATTTTTCCATTCCCCATCTTTCCAAGTTCTTATAAATTTCTTACCTTCTCTTGGGTATAGTTTAACTTCAACTTCAGTAGCTCCTTCTTGAACTACAAAAAAACCCTTACTTTCCTCAATCATTTCTACCACTTCTTGTGTCGAAAACTCACTACGCATAGTTTGCACCCTTGTTATATTATCATCCTTATCTTTCCTTACTCTTTGGATATAATATTTAGCCATTTTTACCCCCTTTCTTATTAATCAATTTATAACTAATAAACTTCCCAGAATAATATGATTAAAGCCTTTATAAATATAATTTATTGGGGGGTTGTTAAGTAATCGTGGCTTGATATTTGGTGTTAAGAAGCGTGGCTTTTTCAAACCAAATGTTTAAATATTCTAAAATCTTATATATATAAAATGGAGAGGCATATTGTTATTTGTGGTGATTCTCGTTCTATGAAAGACGTGAAGGATAAATCAGTTCATTTAATTATCACTTCACCACCTTATAACGTAGAAAAAGAATATGAAAATTTTAAAGATGAAAAAGAATATTTTAAATTTTTAGGACAAGTATTAAAAGAATGTTATCGTGTTTTAATAAAAGGTGGCAGATTAGCTATAAATGTTCCTAATGCAGTAGCTTCTAAAACAGACAGAATTAAATTTATTAGTCCAAAAATAAGTCAAATTTGTAAAAAAATCGGGTTTAAAGAAAGAGAATGGATTTCTTGGGTAAAAGGAAAAAGTGAAACACATTTTCAAGGTAATAATACAGCTTGGGGTTCTTGGATGTCGCCATCAAATCCCTATATGAGACCTTTATCAGAAAGTATTTTGATATTCTCAAAAGGCTCTCATAAATTAATTGGTGATGCTAAAGATATTGACATTACAGCAGAGGAATTTAAGGAATGGACAAAAAATGTTTGGTTTATTCCAAATGAATATAGTTCAAATCATCCTTGCGTTTTTCCAGAAGAAATGGTTAAAAGATTGATAAAACTTTATACATATAAAGGAAATACTATATTGGACCCGTTTTTAGGTAGCGGAACAACTACGGTTGTAGCCAGAAAATTAAATAGAAATTCCATTGGATATGAAATAAACCCTAAATATATTACTGATGTTAAAAATAGATTAAATTATAATCAAAAAACATTAACTAATGACGAGGTAATATTAAGAGATGAAATCCAAATTTCTCACAAATCCAGAAACCGTTGAGATAGTAAAAAAGCTTCTCAAAGAATCTGATAAAGTTGATTTAGCAGTTTCTTATTTAAAAATTTCTGGTTATAAACTTATTGAAGACGAAATAATCAAATTAGTAAATAAGGGTATTAAAATAAGGGCGATTGTGGATTTAGATTTAAATTTACAAATAACAGACATAGAACCTATAATAAAGATTAAAAAACTTGGTTCAAATATTGGAATAAAAGTATATAAAACAAATAATAATAACTTTCATCCTAAACTTTATATTTTTTATAATGGCGATAAAGTTTCTATAATTATAGGTTCTTCTAATATTACGCGGGGTGGTTTAATTAATAATATTGAAGCAAACCTTTTTATTGAATCAGAAAAAGATGATGATTTAGTTAAAAATATTATGGATTATTTTAATATCTTATGGGGCGATTCATTAATTCCAGATGATATAGAATTATCAAGCTATGATGAATTAAGAAAGAATAGAAAAAAAACCGAAGTAAAAATAAAAAAGAGTCCTGCTTATAAAAAGTTAAGTGATTTTATTACTGCTAAAATAAATAAGATTAAAGAAAGTGAAAAGAGAAAGTATTGGTTATTCCCAAAAAGAACTTTTAAACAAGAAGAACTAAAGAAATTTGAAAAATATGATGGTTTAGAATGGAAGGATGTAAAAAAGGATTTGATGACAGAATTAAAATTAACTCAACAATCCGTTGGAACTATGGAAGCAGAATATGAAGATTTTGGTTTTTTAGTAATAGGAATTAAAAATAATAAAAGTATTTTAGAATTAACAGATGTCGGAAAAGAATATCTTAAATCAAACAAACCAGAAGAAATTATTTTAAAACAATGCCTTAAATGGCAATTTCCTAATCCAGAGCAAAATAAAGTTGGAGGTATACGGGTGTTTCCATTTGTTTTGATTTTAGGAGCAATTAAAGAATTAGGTTATTTAACTAATGAAGAGATTGCTTTATTTTTATTTAAAGTTGAATCTATGAACCAAGATGATTTTGATGTATTAATAAGTAGGATAAGAGATTATCGTAAGTTAAATGATGAAGAAAAAAAGAATAGGTATGGCGAACCTTTACTACAAAATATGAGATATTTAACCTATATCTCAACCTTCTTTATTCAATCTGATATTATTCAGAAAGATAGAAATAAATTATTGATTGATAAAACAAAAATGAATAAAGCAGATAATATTTTAGGGGAATACAAAGATAAACAAGTTAAAGATTACACTTTAGATGAATATCATAAACATATGGGTTCTTTATAATTATTTTTTAATTATTACAAGGCTTTCTCTTAATAAATCCTTATTAATAATATTATTCGTTTGTTGAGAACTTGTTCCTAAAATTCTGCTTACCTCAATTTTTATTTCTTTAAATCCTATTTCTTTCGAAATATCAGCTAAAATTAAATCAGTTGGAAGGGGGGTGTTTCCATAAGAAGAATTTCCTATAACAATTACACAATAAGAATTATTCTTTAACATTTCATATACTCCTCTTAAAACTTTATACATACCTTCAAAATATGCTCTAATCATTAAAGGTATTCTACCATCCCATAATTCTTGATTTTCTATTAATCTTATATAATCTTCAACTAAATGATTTTTATAAAAAATATCTCTTTTTCTTAAATTGTTTAGATGAGAACGCAAGGTTTTATTTCTTAATTCTTTCATATCTTGATAATCTTTAACAAAATCACCTATCCAAAGCTCAACTTTATAAACTTCTGTGTAATCAAAACAATTTAGATAAGGTGGAGAAAATACACTAAAATCTACTTTATTTTTAAATTTATTTAATTGTTTATCTTTAATTAATAATTCTTTTAATTTTGTAGAATCATCATTAATAAGAATGTATTTTACTTTGTTTTTCTCTCTTATTTTAATGTCATTAATCATTTTTTGTAATTTCTTTAAATAAGTTTCTTTAACTAATTTAGGAATCTTATTTTTTGGGTATCTTAAACCATTTCCATCTTTTTTAGAACTACTAATTTCTTCAAGAATGGATAATAAAGCGATTTTAAAGAACATTTTTATATTATCATCTTTAATTTTATTTATGAAATCCTTATAAGTTAATATTAAATCTAATCTCTCGTTAAATAATTTATTGATGATAGATAGTTTTGGTGCATTTAGATTATTTTTTAATTTTATATTTTTAATCTTTTTATAATAATACTCTAATTTATCTATATCATAATTAGCTAATTTTGATTTCATTAGAAAAAATAAAAAGGGATTAATTTCTATGCCTATTGAATTAATTCTTTGCTCTTGAGAAGTTAGTAATGTAGTTCCACATCCCGAGAATACGTCTAACACCCACATTCCTTTTTTAATATTAAATCTTTTGAATAAATTATTTACAAGTTCAGAAGAATAACCTTCTTTTAAATAAAACCAATTATGTATATCCTTATTTAAATTATTTTTAAAATTAACATAATTAGAATATTCTTCTTTATTAATTAATTTAAAGGATTTCTCTTCATCTCTAAATTTATTTAATAAAACCTCTTTTTGCACATCTCTTTCTGAAAGATTGGTGTATATATTATTTTTCATTTTTAGACCTTAATAACTGAAGTTTATTATCAAAAAGCCAATTCAGAATAATTTGTTTTCCAAATTTCCCTTTCCCCATATTCCATTTTTTAAAAGCAATTTTGTATAACTCGTATTCTTCTGGCTTAAGGGTAATCATTATTCTTAATTCCGATGGTGATGGCATTTTATGTTGCACCTTTAACTAATAAGTGTTGCACTTAATGGATAAAGGTGTTGCACCTGTTTATAAGCTTTTTGATTAAAAATTTCAAACCGAAAGGTTTATATAGTTAATACTCCCTAATAAATAATACATTAAAAAGCTTTAGGAGGTTAATATGAAAATAAAAATACCTGTTCAAGAAATTCAAAAAGAAGATATTTGTAGTAAGGTGGAGAATAAATTAAAATCGGATAAAGGAAATGCATATACAATATCTGGCTTAATGATAGAATTATTTAAGGTAAAAAAAGAAGATATAAATAATAAACCTTTTTCAAATTGGAAAAAGGGATTGCCTACGATGTATAGTAGAATAAGTCGTTGTTTAAGAAGATTAGAAGGTTTGGGTAAAATAAATTCAAGAAAACACGAAAAGGCTTTTGTTTATTGGTGGGTAAAAGATTAAAAAATATGGTGGGCATAAAGCCCACAGGAGTTCAAAATGTCCGTTCAAGAACAAATTAAATCCATAGAAAATAGTAAGGAATTAGATTATAAAAAACTTTCTAAAGATAGAGACGAGAGAGCGAAATTAATTCTAAATCAAAGTAAGCCAGAATTAATTAATGAGAATACTTATTTAGTGCCTTCTCAATTTGACAGCTGTAAGAAGTATAAAGTAACCCATTTAGATAGTTATTCTTGTGAATGTAAGGATTTTGAAACAAGATGTAAAGGTAATGGCATTTATTGTAAGCATATTAAAGCAATACAATTCTTTTTAGCTTTTAAGAATAAAGTTGAGATTGATGATTTAAATATTGAAAAAGAAATTAATAAAGAAAGTTGCATTTATTGTA
>JBBTAN010000042.1:0-2682 GCA_038044205.1 Nanobdellota archaeon | reverse complement strand
TTCATAATATTAAATAATCCTTTTTACTTTAAAAACCTAATTTAAATTGGTTTTTCATCCCATATATCTAAATTCTTTTTATTCTTGTCTTCTTGAATTTCAGGAAAAGGATTTATTCTTTTTGATAAAATATTCTTTGAAAGATTTTCATCTAATTGAATATTAAATTCAGGACATATTGATTTATATTCACACCATCCACATAATATTGATTTATTAGGAGTAAAATTCTCTGTTTGCTCTATTTCTTTTATTAGATTTTTTGTTTCATCTTTCAGTTTTTCCAATTCTTCTTCTGTCCTTTTTGAAATTATCTTTTGATTATGTGCGAGATAATGCCAGATTAAAACAACTTCCTTGTTTTTACCATACATCTCTTTTATTGCAATTGAATATAATGCAAGCTGCTTGTCTTCATTCATTTTTTCCTGTGAAGGAAGGATATTTGCTGTCTTGTAGTCATGAATTTCATAATAGTCTTCTTCAATATTATAAACAAGCCTGTCAATAAATCCTTTTATTTTTGTATTATCATCCAATTTTATTATTATTTCTTTTTCACATTCAATAGTGCCATCTTTGAAAGGATAATGTTCCTGAAAGTAATCAGCAAGAAATTGTATACCCTTATTTAAATAATCCTTTTGTGTGAATTGCTTTTTTACAATAAGTATATTCTCGGACATATCTCTTTGCCAGACTTTAATATAATAATTTATTATTTCATCAAGATTTGGAACTTCTTCAGGATTATCCTTTACTGAATTGTAAATCCATTCAAGAGTGTCATGAACTGCACTTCCCAGATGGGATTCAATTGTTTCTTCAATATCCGGCTTTATTTTGTCAATATATCTGAATTTGTATTTTAGCTGACATTGTTCAAATGTAGATAGTTTTGAATGAGAATATATTTTCATAATTTGTTAAAAAGAAAAGGGGTTATAAATATTTAGTTATCTGTAACAGTTATTTTATATTAAATTATCAAGGTTAGGCTAATAGTAGAGCAATGTTGTGATTTTACTGAGATAACTATCTTTCCTAAGCAGAATTATTGTTTATCTAGTTCTATAAGAGAATGATTAGTTCGATAAAAATTGTTTATCTCAAAATTCATTGAATCTTCAATTATCCAATAATCAAGCTTTTCTAGATTCTTTGAATTATAGGTTTGCTGTGTTATTCCTGCTTTTTCTAATCCCTTAAGAACATTATCTCTTAATAGAACTATCTCCGCTTTAGTATATTCAATTTTATATCCTTTTAAGAAGTCTTGGAGTGAAGCGGATACTTCAAGAAATAAATCAAAAGATAAACCATATTCTTCTAAAGTATTATCACAATATCTTGCCATGAAAATATGGTAATTGGAGAACTTATAAATCTTGTGGGATGTTCTAATTATCAGCCAAAAGCATAAAGTTATCTGTAACAGTCCTGTTAATGAG
Source organism: Nanobdellota archaeon (assembly GCA_038044205.1). GTDB lineage: Archaea > Nanobdellota > Nanobdellia > Pacearchaeales > GW2011-AR1 > MWBV01. Next base: position 1,231 of record JBBTAN010000042.1, on the reverse strand, counting down.
GATGAATATGATATAATATTATAACAATGTACGATTTTACTGAGATAACTATTTTATCAAAAGAATTATTGTTCTTGATTAGAATTAATCTTCAGACTTTTCCTTAATGTCTTTTGCTAAAAATCCCCACCAAATTGTCTTTGTGCTTATAACTTCACCAGTTTCTGAATCAATACTGTATTCAACTTTTTCTCTTACAGGCACCATCCAGAATAATCTTGCTTTCTTTTGCGCATTCATATGGTAATCTCCTTCCTCATCCAAATCCATTGATTCGTTGTATAATTTTACTTTTGTTCTATTTTGCAATTTTTCTTTTATTTCATCAGGCATCTTAATTTCTTTTGTTTCATTGTTTTTGAATTTTCCATAAACTTTTCCTTCATCATTCCTATATAAAGTTACATTTGTTGACATATTCATATTTTGAATTTGTACTATAACATTTCCTGATTTCCCTGCATAAATAGTCATTACTCTTGTTCCATTTTCGAATGTGCATTTTATTGTTGAACCTGAACAAACACATCCCTCAGGACAATCTCTTAATTTTCCGTGAAATTTGAATTCTTCTTTTTCATCACATTCTTTTGTTAGTTTTGGTTTTTTATTATCTTCTGTGCAGTTGAATACATTCTTTGTGCATGTTCTTGTCTTTGTTTCATTCAAACAAGGACTCCACTTGATGCAGTTCCACGCTTCACATTCGTCTTCATCATCGGATTCTATCTCTGTAAGTTTTATTAAAGTTCCAACCTGACATACACTTGTCATGTTTTCTTGTATCTTTCCTTCAAATTCTACTTTTAATCCATTTTGCTTATAAGATTCATTTAAATTTGTTGGTTCGTATTTAATTCCATCATCAGTCTCTATTATCCAACAACCTCCTTCAACATCCACAAATTTAACAATTCCTTCACCTTCAATTTTTTCGTTCTCACTTAATTCATCTTCATCTGAATTATCATTTGCAGAAATTAGTGAATTATCTTCATCGTCATCATTTGAATTGCTTAGTGAATTTGAATTACTATTTAAGGCAAAAACAAAACCTACTAATAATACAGCAAAAATTGCGAACATCAACACTTTTTTCATGTTTAATTATAGAAAATAGAGTTTATAAGATTTATTATTGTAAGTTATTATTTTATTGGATTATATTCCCGCCCACCCGCCCAATTCCATTAAGTTAAGGATTTTCTCTTTTGAGAAAATGCAAGAAACA
>JBBTAN010000041.1:0-6772 GCA_038044205.1 Nanobdellota archaeon | reverse complement strand
ATTGTTTCTTGCATTTTCTCAAAAGAGAAAATCCTTAACTTAATGGAATTGGGCGGGCGGGTGGGAATAATTCCTTCCCCTTAAAATAAAAAATCACCTCACTAAAGTTTAAAAATAAAAAATTAATATATTCTTAATTGATACTATAAGTTATTCTAGGATTGTTATACAATTAATCTTTTTTTGAGAATCTGGGTTCTTTACTTAGCCACATAAGCATTGTATCATCATGGAAAACGCCGCTATCTAAAATTTCATCTTCATTACCAGAGAAATTTTTCACATAAGAGCTAATAAAATATCCTGATTCATCACTTTCTTCACTAATTTGCTGTCTTAATTCTTTAGTTTCCTTATTATATTCAGCTTTCAAAATAATATTTTTACCTAAAAGCGTTTCTGGAATCATCCCATAAAAAGTTGCTTGATTATACCCCTTCACTTCTCCTTCAGGTTCAATTCTAATAAAAGAATTTCTAAATTTACCATTTTCATATGTATGAATAAGTCTCTCTAACTTACCCTTTACATAAAATTCTTGTTCAGAATCTTCCTTATTTCCCATGATTTTTTTGGGTTATCTGGGTATTTAAGCATTATTACTTTACAAAATATAATTAGGATTCATTTAATTATCTGTAACAGTCGTTTTTTATTAATATATAATGGTTATAATATTAACAGAGTTAGGCATTATGATAATCTATATGATTTTACCACGATAACTGCTTCTTAAATAAAATGTTACAGATAACTATCTTTTTCTTCCAAAAAATAAAACCACCTCAAAATAAGATTAAAATAAAAAAATAAAAAAGATTTAGAATAGGACTTTAATTAAAAAATTAGAATCTTCTTCTGTTTCCGCCACTATTACCGAAGTCTCTTCTAGGTCCTCTTGAATCCCCGCCCCTTCTATCTCCACCAAAATCTCTTCTTGGTCTGTCAGGGTCCATAGGTTTTGCTTCGTTAACTTTTAGGTTTCTACCTTCAACATCTTTGTCATTCAATCCTGCGATTGCTTTCTTAGCATCTTCTTCATTTTTGAATGTTACAAATCCGAATCCTTTAGATCTTCCAGAAAATTTGTCCTTAATAACAGAAACTTCTTCAATTTCTCCATAAGTAGCAAATACTTTCCTTAAACCTTCGTCATCGAAACTAAAAGGTAGATTACCAACGTATACTTTCATTGTTTGTTTGTCCTCCTTACACTAATATAACTTAGAATTAGCCGAACCGCGAAATCAAGACTGAATCACTAAATCCACTTATTCTACGTCTGAAATAAGGTGGAATTGGGTGTTTTTAAATGCTTTGGAAAGCATTTAATTAAGTGTAATTTAAGATTTATTTTAACAACTTTTCTAACGCATTTTCAGCTATTAATAATACTGCTGGCGTTGTTATAGATTGATAAGCAACAGACAAAGCAGATAATACCGGATAATTTATTATATTAATTACCGAAGGTTTTCCATTTATATGATCTATGGTTGCTTGATATAATCCATAAACTGGAATCCATTGTTTCCAATTAGGATTCTTCTTTATTTTTTCTTTATTCATAATTCTCCCCATTCTCTTCTATATTTAAGCATTATTGCGATTAATTAGAATTATTGACTTAAGGAAATATATCTGCGGGCTGAATAGAGTGAATCCCTGAAATTTAGAAATAATTAAAAACTCTTTTTTATTCAATATTTAGCATGAAAAGAGGGGTGTTAATTTTATTCTTAGCATTTGTTCTATTTATCCCTGTTGTTTCTTCTGGCTCAATAGATTCTGAAATACAAAAAATAACTTCTTATGCTGAATATTATGAAACAGGCAATATAAATTATGTTCAATTATTGGTTTATACAAGCTCTGTTAGAGAAAAAATGAATAATGTTCTGGGAGCTTCGGAAAAGGAATTGGGGGGAGTTCTTAAACAACAACAAATACAATCTGTTTTAGGAGAACCGAATGAAAGAACAAAGTGGGTTTGGGCAGAGGGTTTGGAATATGAACTAAAACTTGATAATGATGTTCCTGTTTGGAGAAAGATAATTTTTGATGGGAAGAAAATTCAAATTAGATTAAATGCTTACCCATCTATCTTTGTTAAACAAAATTTTGATTTTAAAACAGAAGAAGAAAAAGAAGAATTTAAAAAACAAAGCTCTGCAGAATTAAAAAATAAAGAATTTACTCAAGAGGACGTAATCTACAGATTGAATATAGAAATTAGTTTTAAAAAACCGCAAGACCAGTTGGATATTGCAGGAAGAATAGATGACATACAAATTCTTGCTCAGAATTTTAATTCTGACTCGTCAAATGAAAATGCAGAGAAACTGGCAAAAGCAGGAGTTGATGCAGAAAAATTATTTTGGAATTATTTTGAGCAATCTTCAGGAAAATGCGAGAATTTAATGAGCTCGATTTTCGGCTCTGAAAATAAGAGAGAAACCCAGAATTTGCTTGTTCAGGAAATAGATTTTTACTCTGGAGAAAATTTTCAGGCAACAGCGAGATTAGAAATGTGTGATGATTGCGAAAACAATAACTGGATTAATTTAGATATGTGGTTTGATACAAGGGGGAAGATTAAGCTCCCAGAAGACATGAAGAATAATGGAGAACAATATTCTAAAGAAAAATATGCATCAATGACTAATGAAGATTTTCAATCAGAAATTGCGGGGTTATTGGATAAAATAAAAGAATCTCTAAATGAAAAAGATTTCAGCAGTGCTTTTTCAAGTGTAAATGAATTAAGGATGCTAAATAATGCCTGGAATGAAAAGGCCAATAATGTTTGGAAAGAGCTGGATGAAGTTTACAAAGCAGAAGAACAATCTATGACAGAGGAAGAACGCCAGAAATTAGGTGAGAATTATGGGTGGATAAAAAGAGAGCAGGAAAGAAGGCAGAAAGAAAGAGAAATAAGAAAACAAAATTATGAAGAGAGAAAGCAATTTTATTTAAATTTATTCTCCGATTATGATAAAAGAGAATTTTACTATACTCAAATACAATTTGAAAAAAGATTAGTCGAGGAGTTTAAGGAATTTGGACAAGAAGTTTGTGATAATAATCAGGACGATAATGAGGATGGCAATATTGATTGTGCAGATTCGCAATGCGGAGGCAAAATTTGTGGAAAACAAGCAAGTTCTGTATCAGATGGAAATGAAACATCAGAAAAAAATATTGATTTATATTGTATTGCCAGTATTTGTCAGGCTAAAGAAGAGATTGTTGAGGAGCAGGCTATTATTTGCGGAAATCATGTATGTGAATTAAATGAAACAAAAGAAAACTGTGCAGAGGATTGTTCAGATTGTCAAGCATATGATGCAGTAAATTGTTCAGGCAAAGTAATTTTTAGTGGAACAGATATAAATAATTGCCCTCTCGCACCTATTTGTATAGAAGAATCTAATTCTTGCACTCTTGATGAAGATTGTGCTAAACCTCTTTGCGGAGAAGTTGCTTGTGTAGAAGGAAAATGCGAATTAACAACATTAACAGAATGCACAGAATCGCAATGCAATGAAGGAGAAAAGAAAATTCTTCGTTGTGATGCAGGAGAAGAGATTGTAAATTCAATTTGTGATAAAGGGGTATGGAATGATTTGGGCACAGAATGTCTTTCTGTGGGAACATCAGAGAATGAATTTGAAAATGAAGTTATAGAAGAAAAAATAGGTGGAGAGATAATAGAGGCAAAGCAAGAAATACTTGGCAATGCATGTTCTGTAAGAGAAGATTGCGGAAATATAAATGATGTTTGCAGCAATGGAAATTGCGTGACTATTCCAGAAATAGTTAAAGTAGAGGAAGAAATTTCTGAAGAACCTTTAGAAGAATCTCAAGAAACAACATCAGAAGAACCTCCAGTAACAGGCAGCGTTATATTGGAATTTTTTAAAAACACTTTGGGTGGGTTTGTATTAACAATTACTGGTTTGGGAGTAGAAGGAGAAGCAGGAATAATAACAGATACCCCTCCAGAAGGAGGAAATACTGTAACTAATCCTGAACCACCATCAGGAGGAGAAGCTCCTCAGGAAAATCAGCAAGAAGATAATTTTCAAGATAATAGGGAAGATGAAAGACGCCAAGAAGAAAGAGAAAGAAGGAAAAATGAATGTGGTGAGCAGTGTGATAGAATGTGTTATGATAACAAAGTAAGACCTTGTGTTGAAGATTGTATTAAAGAATCTTGTGGAAATGAACTTGAGTGCAATATAGATGATGAAACGCAAGCCTGTGAAGATAAATGCAAGGATGAAAATAATCTTGATGATTGCATTGATAGTTGCTCGCCAAAATGCCTTGAAGGAAAAAATGAATGGTGGAAAGAATTTGAATTTAAGCCAGAAGAAAATAAGCAAATGATGGAAAAAGGAGTATTCAATATGGGAGGAGGTTGCAGAACTTCTCAGGGCAAAACAGAGGCTTTTATATGGTTTGGGGGATGGGGAGATCCTTTTGAGAGAATTGAACCTTTGAAGCAAAAATATTATTCTGGAGGGCAGACAGAATGGTGCAAATATGATTTAGAAAATTTAGAAAAGCAAAGAGCTGAATTTGAAAAAGGATTTAATCAGGAATTTGTTAACTGGTTCTTTGAAGATTATCTTGCAAGTTCTGCAGAAGATTGGGAACAGCATGTTTCAGGAATTTTTGAGATTTACTGGAAAAATGTGGATAATTTGAGAGAAACAGCAAATAGAATGGGTTGTTTAGGAATCACTGAATTTCCCACAACAAATTTGATTTCTGTTCAGTATGAATCAGAATATGGAAAAATAGAATATTGGGAAGAATTAAAGACAGTAAAAATGCCTGAACTCGATAATAAAGAAATAACAATAGTTTCACCTTATATGAAGTTCTGGATTTTCCCTCCTAAAGAATTTTTAAAATATGAAATGAAAAAGGCAATGACTTCAGGAGAATTCCCGGGCGCTCCAGAAGATAAAAGAGAAAGAGAAAATCAGGAAGGTTTGACTGAAGAGGAGAAACAATCAATAAAACAGAACGAAGCATTCATGAATAAGATAAAAAAACTTTCTGAAAAATACAACGGTAATTTTGATTTGGTTGCTCAATTAAAAGATTTTGAAGCGAATGAAGTTGTATTTAATTTATATGTGCAGATAAATGAAGAGGATATTATAACTATGCAACCAATGCTTCCAGAAAATAATCCTCAGGAAGATGCAAGAATTGAAATTGATTTTCAGGAAGTTTATGATTTGGTTTATTCAATGCAAAAAGAGATGGATGGGGAAAGAATTGAATCTCCTCCATGGGACAGAAAATCTCAAGAGGGGGGAATCAAGCAAATGACTAATGGGATTAAAATATATCTCAAGGTTAGAGGTTTATTAAATTCAGCAAATGTTTATCCAGCAGAAGCAGAAAGCGATGTAAGAGATTTAGTAAAGACTGTTTTAAAAATGATGATGAAAGGAGAATCTGGCGAAGGTGGTGAAGGAGAGGGAGAAGCGACGACTAAAGAGCAGGCAGCAGATAAAACCCTTTGGGAAGAGGCAGAGAAGAATTCTGGAGAGCAAAAGTAATTATTGAATATAATATTTGTGATGTTGATAATTAGATTTTGTAAAAAGATACTAAAGGCAGAAAACCTATGTCTATAGAATATGCATTTATCTCTTGATATCTTTTATCTTCCTTTTCTTTTTTTTCTATGAAATTTAAGAATATTTTTATTTCATCTTCTTTTGTGAATATTCTTGTTTCAGCTTTTCCAGAAAGAAGCCTAGCTATTGATTCTCCTCCAAATGCAGGAACATAATCTGGTAATGGGCAGAAAAATACATGGGGTTTGATATCTCCAATTTGTTTAGGATTTATTTTCTCACCTTTCACATTTACAAATTTTCCATCTTTCCAAAAGATTTCTTCTAATTTATTTTCTTTTTCCATAATTCTCCCCACTTTCTCCCATATTTAAGCATTATTGCGATTAATTTTATTGAATATGATATTTGTGATGTTAATTATTGAATTTATTTTCTAAATTTTTTAAATTATTTTGATGGTCTTTTTTCAAAGAATCTATTTGTAATTGATAAACATTTTCTAAAGAATCTTTTTTTGCTTCATAAATTAAGTCAATTTGATATTTATTTAGTTTGTATTTCAAAAGTATTTCTTGATTTGGCTTCTTACTAAATCTTGCCCCCATAAATGCTAACAATACGCTAGTACATAAAACATAAAATCCAATAGAAGGTTTTTCCATAATTCTCCCCACTTTTTTAAAGTTTTTAAACTTTTCTATTTTGTTATTCTTTGAGAGTGATAATTGATTTCATCTGATTAATACCAACTTCGAATTTTGTCATAGCCTAAATTCTCCGTAAAACTAAATTATCTCAACAATAACTTTCAAATCATTGTTCAACTTAACTTAATTCACGACGGAAAAATCTGCTTTAGCGATTTTGAAGCTAGTATTGTGATTTATTTTTTCTTAATTTTTCGTTCTACCTTTATCTTCAACTTATTCTTATATTCTGTAGTTAATGCAAGTAGAAGATGAGAGAGAAACTGCTCTGCAGTCACTCTTCTTATGATTCCTGCCCCGCTCTTTTGTTTCCAACCTTTTTTGTCTTTATACCATATTTGTTTGCTTCCACCTTTTGTTATAAAATAAATTATGCATTCAGAGTTTTTCATGAGAAAAAAAGTTTAATATAATTTTTAAATTTATTGTGATTAATTAGAATTATATCCTTCCACCAAC
>JBBTAN010000040.1:0-12540 GCA_038044205.1 Nanobdellota archaeon | reverse complement strand
AAAAGGGCTATATAAAAAATTATGGAATTTACAAAAAGGAGGATATATAGAATAATTCCCCTTACCTGTTTAAGTAATTTAAAAGTATAAAAAACAACTGGATAAAATCGCTTCAAGACAAAAATTAAAGATATCTAAATCAAAATTCATTAATGATAAAGGTTATAAATTAGGTTCTGGTAAAGAAATAGAATCAATTTACCTATATTCTCATGAAGGTAAGTGGTGGAATTAAATAAAAAGTTATTTAAATTTTTATAATTAAACGATAATATGCCAATAAGTAAAGATGTGTATGCTAACTGGGAGAATTATATTAAGGATGTTGCAGATTATGAAGAAGAATATCTTACTAAAGAACAAAAAGAGTATATAATTAAAGGCTTTAATTTATTAAGGCAGAATTATGGAGAGTCTTGGATTAATGATATTATAAAAGGTGATTATCCTATAAAAAGTAATGTAATGAACCTTGCACCTTGGTCAAAATTTTGGTTAGCTGACTTTGGATATTGGTTAAATGAATTAAAGGATTTTAAAGAATTTGATGAAATTAAAAAAAGGATTATGGATCCGATAAAATATTCTTCACAGATTTTGGAATTAGAAATTGCATATAAACTTAAGAAAGCAAATGTGGATTTCGAATTTTTTGAATTAACAGGTAAGAATATCGCTGGAAAAAAACCAGATTTTAAATTAAATTTGGATAATCAAGATGTTTATTTAGAAGTAACTAATATGGCTGATTCCTTAGAAGAGCAAAATGCCTATAAAACATTTAGTATTATTTCAGGCATGTTAATGCAACATGATTATATCCATAAAATTCAACCAGCAATTAAAATCCATAAAATATTATCAAAACCACATTGTGAAGAGTTAAAGAAAAAAATGAAAGATGCTATAGCAGAAACAATTAATTTAGGTTATAAAAAGGTAAACGAGGAGGGAATTATAGAAGGTTATTTCATAAGAAGTGACCTTTCCCAAGAGTTTAAAGACAAAGTTCAATTTGGGATACAAGGCCCACCAATAAATATAGATGAAATAAGAAGGTCTATTACTAGAATAAGGGATAAATCTACACAAATACCAAATAAACCTGGAATCATAGTAATCTATAATAAAAAACTTGGTTGGAAGTACGGTTGGGATGATAAAGAATTTTATAAAAAGATTGTTTACGAAGTACAAGAAAGTGTCTACGAGTATGAGAATATAACTCATGTTATTTTAATAACTTCACATAGTAAGCAGAATGCAAATGTCAATTTTTATAGTAATGATTATAGTTATTTTCACAATGTAAGGTGTTTGGGTGCTGTACAAGAGGACATCATTCTAATTCCAAATAGATATTCAAAATATAAAATTGATATAAACAAAATAATTAATATATTTAAGAATAAATAAAATGAAAAAATTTAAATCAAATTCAGTAATTTAATAAAGTGTCTAAAGTATGATAAGAGGTCAGTAAATGTTAAACAAAATTAATAATCTGAAGGAAAAAAAACCATTAATATTCTATGGGGTAGTTATACTTATTTTTATTGTAACATTTTATTTATTATTAAACAATATCACAAGATTATCTAATTTTATCACTTCAAATCTTATCTACTTCTCGGTTTTTGCATTGCTATTTATATTCTTTATATTTATAATAGATACTATTTACTCCCTAATTATTAGAAAATTATTCTTCCTTGATTTTTTAAAAAGAAAAAAAGAAAGTAATAGAATCCTTTTAATCATCGAAAGGCATGATAAAGGAATCTCTATTAAAAATATAGAAAAAGAATTTAAATACCTAAAACCAGAAGCTATAAACGAGATTATAAAAAGTTTAAAAGAAAGGAATTTAATATATAAAAAAAAGAATTTATTATTTATAAAAAATGAAGGGCACATATATTTAGCAACAATAAATAAAGAGATTTCAGATGGAGAGAAGGAAAGAAGCCAATATAGTGTAAGATTAATAATTGAATTAGTTACCCTATTTCTATTGTTCTTTCAAGTGATTATATTATTTAACCAGACAAATATCCAACAAAATATAGAGAGGATAGAATCAAGCTCTTCTATACCTAATATTGCAGATATTAGTTTTAAAGCACAACAGATAGCGGGCAGAGAAATACCAGTATGGAATGAAAAAGCGTTGGGCATAGACGGAAATGCAGAATTAGAAATTTATCTTGCTAATCTCGGAAGAATACCAACAGGTTCTATTAATATTGAAATGATTAACACTAGTATGTTCTACTTCTTTGGAAATACAACTTATATTGGAAATATTGAAAGTGGAAAAACTGAAAAAGTTAAATTAATTATTAAAAAGAATTATCCTGATGAAGAATTGAAATCTGGATACTATGATTTGGGTTTACAAATAAGGTGTGATTTTTGTGATGAATTGAAGAAAGAAATAATAAAAATATGTATTTTTAATGATGGAGAAATGGGTAAATGTCCTTCAAGATGGAGGACAGTTTAAAATATTTAAATTTTAATTATATATAAAGTTTTGATGAGCTAAACTTTATTATCATCTATCAATTCTTTTATAGCTTTAAGAGCAATAGGTGTTGAAAAAAACAAGGCTATAATTAAAGTGATGAGAATTGTCCTTTTACTACCCTCTCTTTGTAGAAATTCTTCCCTAGAGATAATTTGAAAGTTTAAAATCAAATTATTTTCACTTTTTGCAACACTATTTAAATTTGTTTTTATTACATCACCCTGTAAAAAAATTGTATAGTTACCTGACTTTTTAGGAACAAACCATACTAATCTTGTTTTATTTGTATTGGGCCCGACAAGAGAAGAATAGGATATCTCGGCTGCATTATTAAAGTAATTAACTAAACTAATTATTTGATCGTCACGAGTTATATCTTTACCATCCTTTAATATACTAAGTTTAGATAATATATGTAGTTCATCATTTCCATTATTTTTTATATCAACATAACAACTAGTTAAATCATTAAAGAACCATGTTCTTAAAAAGTCTTGACAAGACAGTTTTACTTCTACATTATCTTTATTAAAACTATTCTCAAATTTAAACTCGTTTTTTGTAAAATAATTAGAAACCCATTCTCTAGTTGATAAGTTTCTTTTTTCTTCATATAAATTAAGATTTATAGATAAATTTTCGGAGTATTTAAAATCATAAATTAGATGAGGTTTATGAAAGTTCGATTTTAACTCTAATCTATGATTCCCTGCACTTTTTGGATAGATTCTAAATTTTAGATTATGGTTTCCATTATTAACGATTATTGTATTCCCTAAATCATAATCATTAAAATTTACACCTTCAATGTCGATATTGTTTGATTCTATCCCATCAATAAAGAGTTTTATATTTGGGAAAAAAGATAGATCTGGGTCTTTCGTTTCAAGATTGTAATTACAATCTATCTCATCACCGGTACTAAAATATGGAGAAGTAACATCTTTGCATAAAATACTATTTTTTAGATTTATTGGGGAATAAAGAGTGTTAGAATTTATAATCTCCAAATTGTTTATTTCAGAATTATAATAAATTATTATACCCACGCCGCCCATAATCCAAATTAATATTAAAATAAACAACCACCATTTTGCACTTAATTTCATTTTCTTACCTAAAGTAGATATGTTTGTATTTGAAAAATATTTGTCTTAAAATAATATATAAAGGTTTAAATAGATTGTGATAACAAATTATTTTTGAATATTAATATGCCTACTTATGCTAGTTCAAAAATTCCCGCTCCAAAAAGCTGGGATGAATTTGAAGATATAGTGACAGATGTAGCTAAATTAAAATGGAAGAATCCTAATATAACTAGATATGGTAGAACAGGGCAAAGACAAAACGGTGTGGACATAATTGGAGAACCTTTTTATATCAAAAATGAATTCGCTGGACTACAATGTAAAAATATTGGTCAAAAGTTAGATATTAATATGGTTAATGATGAAATTCAAAAAGCCGAGTTATTTGATCCTCCAATAAAAGAATTTATTTTAGCATGTACTAATGAAAGAGATGTATCTTTGCAAACAGAAATTATGAAAATATCACAATTAAGAATGAAGTCAAGAAAGTTTTCTGTAATAATCTGGTTTTGGGATGACTTATCACTTGAACTTGCGGAAAGTAGCACTTTAATGGAAAAACATTATCCCCAATTCTTTAAAAATTTTAAAGGATCTGTGACACGTGATAAAGTTATAAATATGATTAAAGAATCAGACATTTCAGATTGGGAATATGATGATGTAGAAGGTGTTTTTACTTACAAACCTGATGTAAATTTAACTATCAAACGATTAGATACAGACCTTCGAGATGATTATTATGAACCTTGGTTAGAGAATTATCCTGATAAAAGAGGTTATAGGATGATGTATGATATTTTTTATGGTAGTTCGTTTATCAAGAAGGAGTATGTTGTTGGTGTTGATGGGTTTAGAGGTTATATCCCATTTCCAAAAGATGGCTATACAACTAACCCAAAACTAACTCAATGGAGCTATAAGATAGGAAAAATAATTCATTCTAAAGTCGGTTTTCCGGGTCCAATTTATTCATATGAGGAGATGTTAAAGAAAGCAAATATTTCCATATTGAATGAGTAAATGCTTTAGGTTAATAAAGAAAGAAAAGATTTTTATTTAGTCTTAAGTTAAGTTAAATGAATGATTAATACAAAAACGCAGATTATTGCTGGAATTGCAGATGGTGTATCTGATAAAGCAACAATAATGTATAATAAATCTATACAAAATCTTAAATTAAATAGCATTTATCTGGCTTTTTCTCTTAAAAATATAGAATATGCTGTAAAGGCAATTAAATCATTAAATTTTTTAGGAGCCACCATTTCTATGCCATTTAAGGAAAAGGTAATAAATTATCTTGATAAGATTTCAAAAGAAGCTAAAGATATTGGTGCTATAAATACGGTTGTTAATAAAAATGGTTTATTTATTGGATATAATACTGATTTTATTGGCGCTATACAGGCTTTAAAGAAGAAAACTAGCTTAAAGAATAAAAAAGTAATATTAATTGGAGCCGGTGGCGTAGCAAAGGCAATTGCTTATGGTCTTAATAAAGAAGGATGCAAAGTTATTATATTAAACAGAACTTTAAATAAAGCAAAGAAATTAGCTAAAAGATATAACTTTGAATTTGCGAGTCTTAAAGAATTAAAAAATATAAAGAAATATGATATAATTATTAATGCTACTTCTGTGGGATTTAAAAATAATAAGAAAATAATTGATAAATCGTTTATTAGGAAGAATAAAGTATTAATGGATGTTGTTTTTGATCCTGTTGAAACGCAATTGATAAAAGATGCTAAGAGAAAAAAGTGTAAAATTGTTACAGGTTTAGATATGTTAATTTATCAAGCTATAGCACAATTTGAATTGTTTTATAATAAGAAACCATCATTTAATATTTTAAAGAAAGGATATAACTCTGTATAAAATGATTCATAAAAAATTAACATTAAGAACTTTTGATTCCCTGGGTTGTAGTGTTGCGGCAACTTCAGTTATAAACAGTTTAAAAGATAAATTTCCGAATTTAGATTTAGAAGTTTATACAAAATACCCGGATTTATTTATAGATATTAAAGGAATAAAAATTAAAGATATATCAAAAAAAGATTATAATATAAAATTTGATATTGATTTAAGGGATTATATAAAAACAAGACCGCATAACAGTATTCCATATAAACCAATTTACGTTCATATGTTAGAACTAGCGGAAAAAAACCTTTCTATAAAATTAAAACACTTGCTACCAAAAATAAATCTGTCAAAAGAGGAAATAAATTGGGCGATTAATAAAATTAAAGCTTATAAAAAGCCTTTGATATGGATACAAACAGAAACAAAATCTCAAAATAAAAACTGGTTTGATGATTATTGGAATGTTTTAATTAAAGAATTAAGCAAAAATTATGATATTATAGACTTATCTAAGACTAATTTCACATTAAGACAGTCTTTAGCAATTACAAAAGTATGCAAAGGTGGAATTACTTTAGATACTTTTTTAGTTCATGGCTCTGCAGCAGTTGGGGCAAAAAACGTCTTAGTTTTGTTAGGGAGCTCAAGGAAAGAAGTAGTGACGTATCCTTCACAAAAAGTTATTTACATTAAAAGCGAATGCCCGATACAACCATGTGGAATGCATGGATATGGTTTTGGTTGTAAAAAAGAGGATGAAAAATTATTTATTGGTCATGAAAAAACAAGATGCATTTTTGATGATTATAGATGCACGAGAATAATTAAGCCAGAACCTGTTATCTCTAAATTTCATGAAATGATGAAAGAGTAATATTTATTTGTAGTTTATAGAAAATTTAATAAACTTTCTAATCTATATAATAACATGGTCAAAAAAATCATCCCAGCAGACAACCTTCCGTTTTCTAAAGCAATAATTCATAATTTTAAATATATAATGGAAATTTCTGGTCAAGTTGGAATTGACCCAAAAACAGGGAAACTTTCTGAAGGAATTGAAAAACAAACTTATCAAGCGTTAGAAAACATAAAAAAAATACTCGAAGAGGCGGGTTGGAGCTTTGAAAATATAATAAAAGCAAGAATCTATTTAATAAATATGGATGATTATGCAACAGTAAATGAAATATACAAGAGATACTTTTTAAATGATTATCCTGCTCGAGTTGCCTTAGCAGTTAAGGCTTTGCCTTTAGGAGCATTGATAGAGATAGAGTGTATCGCAGCAAATGATTCTATCGACTAAATTCCCAAGATTCTTAAAGAAAAGCAGTCCTCTAATCAGCATAGAGGAAGCGAATGTTTGGCTTAGAGCCTTCGGCAAGCCTATTAAAATTAGTTTAAAGCTTTCGATGTTTTAATGCTGTATAATACTTAAAGTATATAAATGTTATTATTATTAATTATAGATATGGTTTTAAAATATTTTAAGATAAAAATCTCTCCAGAGGATGCTAAGATATTATATCTTAACTTAAATAATGACATAACAAGAATTAATGATAATTTTTTTAATATGCGTGTAAGTTATACATTCTGGGATAAGATAAATACGGATAAAAGAGTAAATCTTTTAGATTATAATTTAAGAAAAAGATTAGAAGAATTTTATCAGAAATATAAAACTAAGGATAACTTAACGAACAAAGCCGAGAAAAATCTATATACAATTTTTGGTAAATATAAAAAAACCGATTATCTTGATGAAGAGGTTATAATCAAATTATTAGAAGATTCTGACGCTTCTTACATAGGGCAAATAGAAAGCGATAATAATAAAATAAAACAAATCCAAGGAGAAATTGATAATAATCAAGATGTAATCAATTTAAGAAAATTAAGAAATCTTTTAAAAGAAAATGGAGATAAATTAAAAGAAGAAATAATAAATCATTATAATAAAGATAGGTTAAATGTTGAATTTACGAAAAGAAATCTTAGTATGGTAAATATAGGTGTTAGCCTTATTTTGATTATAGCCACAATAGTTTTAACTACATATAACATAAATACTGCAAAAAATGCTAATGAATTAATAGAAAGGCAGTTAAATATAGAAGAGATGTCCTTTATCCCAAATTATGCAGAGATTAAAATAAATGCGATAAGAACGAATGATCAACCAGTTCCATCTTACGAGATTCTTGAATTAGTGCCTGGTTATACTTGGACAGAAGGTTTTGGAGGACAATTACAAGTTTTTGTTGCTAATACTGGTAGAATACCTACGGGGGTAATAAATTTTATAGAATTTGAAGAAGATTGGGTTGAAGTGAATAGTATTGGAAATAGAAATTATATAAGAAATATTCCTGCTGGAGAAGTAAACTATACCGAATTATATTTTAAAGCAATAGACATAAATGCGATAAAAACTGGTTTACAGAATTTAACTTTAAGATATGATTGTAAATTCTGTAAACCCCAAGTTGATAAAATAAAAATACCAATTTGTATACATAATCAAACAGGTTATGAAGAATGTAGAATATATCAAAAATGAAACTTCAACAACTAAAAAATAAGCAGTTTATAATTAGTTTGCCTAGCCAGATTATTAGAGCAAAGAATTGGAATAAAGGTGATGTTATTAAAGTTGAGATAGATAAAGAGGGCAATATTGTTTTAAGAAAATGAAAAAATGGACAATAAAATTAAAATTGGAATAGTAAATGAAAATTCCAATAAAAAAATGGAGATTGAAGAAATTTCTTATTTTATTAATAATAAATTAAATTACAAACACTCTATTTATATTGAAGATTATGACCTATTAAAAAAGGGGTTTGGGGTGGAAGCTGATCTTAAAATGATAGAGAACCTTGAATATAACAATACACCAGCAATAGCAGATTGGAAAAAGAGATTTATATTATTTGGGAATCTATTTTTTGAGAATAATAGAACTTTAATAAATAAACAGGCAATATTTTTACATGAAATTGGACATATAGTTAATACAAGAAAAAATCTTATAATAAATAATCATTATAGTAATTTAGTAAATAATATTTATAATGAATATCTAGCAGATAAATTCTTATTTGATTTATCAAAAGAGATATTTAAAGATGGTAGGGTAGAAGAAGATTTAAAAATGATACCAGAAAAAAATAGAAAGAATAACAAATCTATATTTTTGGATTTAGGTAGATTATATTATTATAATAATTTTCTGGATTTAGAAATTGTAAGTGATAAGATTAGGATATTAAAAGAATCGATTAGTGAACATAAATTTATTTTAGATAAATTAAAAGTTTTATGTAATAGATTTAATTCAGAGAGATTTGAGGATATGACAAAAGAATTTATAGAAATAGAAGAAGAAATTGAATCTGTGGTTTAATTATTTTCTTAACCAAAAATACTTTATTATTAATCTAAGGTTTTTACTCATTTTTTATTTTTATGTTTTTTACTTTTTTCTAAAGATTTCTTTTTTTTAAAAAATAAAACTAAGATTACGATTATTAATAAAATGGCGATTAAAGAATAAATAATTAATGGAGATAAGCCTTTTGGGTTTGTATAATCTGAAACATCAATTCTTAAGAGTAATTCATTTGTTGGGTTATATATTTCTACATATTTTGCACTTTTAAAATAGGGTAAATTTAAAACAAATATCTTTTCTTTTATAAGTTCTGTAGTTTCTTTTGGAAAAAATATTTGATTTCCTTGTTCATCAAACCAAGATGGATCTAATGCATTCACTGGTGTTAATTCTATTAAAAATTTGAATGAATATAACTCTTCGTTATCAAAAGACAGTATTTTAGCAGTATAACCTTCTTCTGGTTGATTTAGTTTATCTGGTGGATTACCTTCTATTAATTTTATTCCTTCTTGAGTCATCTTACCATTATTGTATTTTAATGTTAAAGATAGTACAATATCATTAACCAAATTATTCTTATATGTGGACTGATCATTCGTATTAGCTAGAGACGGACTGGAATTGGTTGGATTGCTAGAACTTATAAAAGAATTATCATTAGGAAGGAGGGTTGAAACACATTTACCGCCCTCACAAGAACCAGTTCCACAATCTTGAACTAATTTAGGGTTCATTATAGGATTATTCCCATAACAAATAGTCTCACTAACATAAACTTGTTTAGGAGTTCCACAATAACGTTCTGAAGTTGATGGAGTACAGGTATTTTGTGCCAGTACATTAATAAAAGTAAAAGGTAGAAATAAAATACAAATTATTATTACATATTTTTTATTCATTTTATTTTCCTAAGGGTATTTGTTCAATACCTCTAATATCTTTCTTTCATTAACAGGATAATAAGTATCCTTCAAAATCCAGTGTTTAAACATTATAGAGTTTTCGGTTGGTCTTATATTACTATTAACATAACTACATCCTTGAAAGTAAGCAACACCATTATTGCCCTCCAGATTTCCCCACCATTTTTTTGCAGTTTCTATATCTGGAGCACAGTTAGGAGACGTGGGTCTATTACCAAGAGCCGATTCTACATATTCATCAGCTAAACGTGCAAATCCATGACCAAATTCATGTAAGATTAATCTTCCCGCTTCTTTGGTTAAGGGAGTTCCTACAGAATTAAAACAAGGAGTTCCAAAATAACAATAAGATCTATAATTGGATTTTGAAATTACTAAAGTGTAATCAGTACTAGTACATTTTGATGCTATAGAAACTGTATCTTTATAATTTGGTTTTGAATTTTCATAATTTATCTTATCATCCGCTTTTATCATCCATATGTTAAATTTATTTTTATTAGATTTAAATGGCTCTACAGACATTAATCCATTATAATCATTATTACCGTTATAATCGACAAGTTTTAAAATATCTGCCTTTAACTCATCATTATTAAAATATCCATCTCCAACAAATGCTATATCTATCTTTTTATTAGAGTCGCCATTATCTAATATTTTTACACATTCACTTTTTTGTATGCAAAGATTAAGATCTAAATTACAATATGCAAAATCTCCGCACTGGGCGTCATTATCGCATTGATTCTTTTTAAGTTTATTTAATAAATTAGATTTTCTACATTTAAACCCAACTTCTTCATCTCCAACAATACCATTTTCACATGTTTTAAATAATTCTAGGGCTGTTCCTTCTTTATTACATTTTTTAATTATATTTCCATCTGCAAATGTTTTTTCAGGTACACAAGCCTTGGCTTCTCCCAACTCTAAACTAAAGCTTGAAGTGGTTTCTGAAGAAGGATCATTAACATCATAAACCTTTACAGAACAACTTTTTGTTATGTCATCCGAAATTGAACCGCCACTAACCAGAATTTGGATTACATCAATATCCCCAGCCTTAATTGTTTTTCTCGAACTTTGAGCACTTGTTGTTTGAATAAACGGCTCACAATTTATTAATGTAGCCGAGAATGTTCCTTCTACATCCCCAACATTCTGAACTTGAACATTGATATTTCCTTGTTCTCCACTTGCAAATTTATCTGCATTAATCTTTAATATTTTTGGGGTTCCTGAAGGAATTACAATTCCGATCCAATCAGCTCTTATTCTAAAAACAATATTTGGTGAAGTTAAACTTCTTTGTAATGTTATAGTAACTTTGCCAGTATTGCTATCTTTTGTGAATGGGGACGATGTAAAAGAAGTATCTTCTGCTAATAATATATCTGAGGCTTGATTAACTGGTGTTAATAAATTATTAATCTGTTGATCCCCCACAATAACATCATAACCAGAGAAGAGAGTCATAAATTGAGTTAGTTGAGAATCAGTTACGGTAGCCTGTGGTAAATAAGAATCAAATGTTGATTTTCTTGCTATTTGCCATCTATTAGAATCTAATCTTTTTATAGATATAAAATTATCTTGATTGGGAGCTGGTTCACCAGTAACTAAAGAACCAGTCCAAGATGCAACCCCAACATCATCAAAACTTACCGAACTTCCATCACAGCCAGAAGTAGATGCAGAACATATCGTTTTTTCTTTAAATAAATTACCAACACCGAGTTTTATTTTAGCATTAAAACCAATTAGGGGATTATTATATACACCTTTTACTCCAACCTGTTCTTTTGTAATACAATATCTTTTCTTTGCAAACTGAAATAAAGAATTTCCTAAAGGAATATTCCAATTTGTTCCCGTTGGACATAATTGTGGATCGGCAGTAATTACGCAAATTCCCAATGCACAACTTTGTGGAGCATCAAAAGTTTGAAGTCTATATTTATAGATTGGAACTCCTTCATTTATAACATCATAAAAAACATTTTCATTAACAGAATCTATATTTATTGATAGAGATTGTTTTGTATATAATTTTCCACCCATAAAGCTTTTAATTGTAGAGGGGTCTATTGTTCCAGCAATTGATTGTCCACCACCGTTTAATTGAGTATTTATAATCCAATATACTGTTGTTGGATTAGTAGTTTTTGTAACAACAGAAGATGTAGAAACAGAAGTAACTGTAAATCCATTAGATTGTGCAAATGCCTCTTCACTAACTATTATTAACATAAAACCAATTAAGATGGTAACGATTGCCTCTTTTTTCATTATTTAACCCCAAAATTCTAAAATTTATAAGAATTTAAACTTAACTAAAATAGCCCTTGCATCCGAAGATTTTACAAGGGCATCCTAAACCCATGAATCTAGGAGCATAACAATTATTTAATAGTTTTTAATCTTGATTGCCATTTGTTTCTATAAACTGCAAATTTATCCCAATATTCTTCATGATATTTTTTAATTTTATTTGTAGTATTGCTAATAAAACCCCATCTATAATATTCATCTGCAAACTTAATTAAATCGGCAGAAGGAACTCTAGCTCTAAAATAATTAGAACCAATTTTGATATTTAAGTAAATATTTCTCTTAATATTACCCTTATGGTTTTTGCTTGCAACCATAACAATATTTCCTAAACCAGCATAATTATTTTTATTATCGGTAATCTTTAATGGGTTTAGTCTCATT
>JBBTAN010000039.1:0-4852 GCA_038044205.1 Nanobdellota archaeon | reverse complement strand
TTACCTCCTTTCTTATAACATAGCTGCATATATTGATTTATCGCCTTAGAATACTCTTCTGAAAGATTATCTAAGTTATCAACTAGTGGTGTTGCTTTAGTAGAAGCTACAATTCTAAATAAAGATGCTGGAGAAACATTGCCAACTTGCAAAGGATTAAAAGTCAACTGTGCATAAACCTCCAATTGTTTGGTTTTTCCACTATCCCTATCAGCTTTCCAGTAGCTTAATCCTTTAGAGTCAAATACAGGCAAGTGGTGATCCGAGATTATATCGCAAGCAATAACATCATTAATTCTGTCGTCATGGTAATCCATTAATTCTGCGTTTTTATCTCTTATTTTTGTAAAAATTTCTTTTATATTTAACTTATCAAATTTATCAAATTCTCCACGAAGGTATTTTAAAATTATATCATTTGAAATGCTTTGCTCTAAAATCTCACCATCAAAATCAAATTTATAGTTTAAGTCAAATAAATTCTTAATTTCTGTGCCAACATAATATCTTGGTTCATTTGTTATAATTGCATTAAATTGCTTACCATCATCATAAACTATTGTTCCTATATATCTAATCCCGTTATGAACTCCGCAACCTAAAGATTGGAATATAGGTTTAGGCTCTCCAAATAATTCTTCTGCTTTTTCTATATAATCCTGTTTGTAAATATCTTCTCCCTTTTCTTGCTTATATTCAATTTCGGTTTTTTTAAGTTCTTTTTTTATATCATCTAAAAAAATTATTTTACCCGTTGTTTCACTTGCATAGGCTAGTGCCTTATGCAATTGCTCCTCATCTTCAGCATATCTAATTCTGTTCCTAACAATATCCCTTTCTAGTGCGGTTAAATTATTAGTAAAAGGATTAACATAATATTCAACCTCTCTTTTTAACTCCTCAAATAATTTTTCCTCTTTCTTTTTTAAATCCTCGTCATAGAGCCCCATTTTTTACACCACCTGTTGCTTCTGCTCCTGCTTTTCTAAAATTTTTCCTATCTTAAACTCGTTAGCGAATTCGGGTGGCCAGTAATAAACATCACCCTCAAAAATCCTAATAAAATTTACATCAAATTTTGATTTACAATTTTTACATAATAAATATCCATTATCCTGAATCAAGATTCCATCAACGCAATTACGACATTTTACAAATAACTTTAATTTTTCATTTCTCATGTTGCACCCGCTGTTGCATTAGAATCACCATTATTTTTTAATAATCCATTTTTATGAAAACAACCTTTCAATTTTTTTTCTCGGAGAATTTCTTTTTTAACTTCTTCAAATAAGCAAAACTTACAAATTAAAAATCTCGGGTCATGAACTTGATTATAACAGCCCGAGTTTAAACATAAGCCGAAATGTTTTTTTAAGATTTTTCGTAAAACTTCTGATTTTTTTAACCCCTTTTCAAAAGCTTCACTAGAAATTAAATTAGCCAATATATCGGGATAAAATACGTTTCTAAGTCTTTCAACACTTACCATTATTACTTAATGTTTAAATATTCCCAAAAGAATAAGCTTCTTTGAGGAATATCCACATTTTTACCTCCTGAAGGCAAAGCTGATGCCTTCATTTTTTTATTTTTTATTTATAATTTCGTTGAAGAGCTTCTCGCCAAGTATTTGCTTTACTTCTTCTAAAATTGATTGTGCTGTAACCTTAACTTCTTCAACCTGATTTTTTTGCTTCATTTCTTACCTCATCAAAATATTTTTTTAGTGCCCTTCTTAGTATAGCCGATTGACTTCTGTCTTCAGATTCTGCACTCTTTCTTAATTGCTCAATAAGAGATTCGTCCAAATTAAAATTTTTTAATATCGTCGACATATTAGTTATACCAAATATGTATAGTTAAACTAGTATATAAATCTTTTTATTTATACAAAAAATGTATAACTTATGTAACTTAACCTTTATATACCCCAAATATGTATAACTAAACATGGTTAACCGAACAATCCCGATTATAGAAAATAAGGTTTATTCTGAAATATTATTTGCTATAAATACTAAAGAAATAACATCAACAGATTTAGCTAATATATTGAAAAAAGAACAATCTCCCATCTATCGCCAATTAATGTATTTATATAAAAATGGTTATTTAGATTTAGAAGTGAAAAAACAACAATTCAACAAAAAATTATTTTCTATAAATTGGATTAAGGTAAATCAAGAATTTATAAATTTCTTAAAAATAAAAAAATCTGAATTAATATATGAACAAAGTCAGTCTGCTAAGATTAAACTTCTAAAATTAAAAAGGGGTTTATTACCAATAAAACAATTCGATAATGATTATCTTAATAGATTACAAAAAAATAAGTATTTAATTTTGTTTTTTCAGAATGTATTTAAAGCATTAGAGGATTTTCCTAATAAAATAAAAACAAAGATTAATGAAAAAAATGTTTATAATATAGAGACTAACTTAAAGGGAATTTTTAATTTTATTTGTAATCCTGCTATTACTATGGGCAGTTTTGTTCATCATAATACTAAATATTATAATAATGAGATTATAGATAAAAAATTAAAAGAGGATAAGGAATTTAAAGATTTTTATGACTTAAATCAGCTATTAAGTTTATTGAATGTTAAACCTTTAGGTCTTACCTTAGGTGTAAACGCTTATGCTCTTTTATTAGATGATATTATTGAGAAAAAAATTTAATTTTTCTTCTCTTTTAATTCCTTGATTTCTTTCGATAAACCTAATATTGCTGTTCTAAGTTCTTGCATTTCTTTTTGTTTTTCATCTTCTCTTGTAATTGCTATCTTTAAAGTATTTGGCCTTCCACAATTAGAGCATAAACTATTTGGCGGGTTTATAGTTCCACAAGAACATTTAATCGGTGTTAATTCACTTTCTTTAATCTCAACTTCTTTTTTTCCATACCTTTGCTTATATAACTCATCTGCTTTAGTCGGGTTCATAAAAGTGTAAGAGTTTATAGTTTCTCTATCTGTCCAACCATATCTTACCATTAATGCACTATCCGATAGAAAAGCACTTGAAGATGTTGCACTATATCTTCTAAAACTATGGGGGTTAACGGGTTTTTTAATATCAGCTAATTTACCAATGTCCTTCAATAATTTTCCTATGCTTGCATAAGTCATTTGCTCATCTGTATATTTTCCACCCTCAATTTTTAAAAACAAGAAACTATCTGAATTATTTTTTATTTTTTCGGGTAAAGAATTAATATAATTAAGAACATAAGGCACAGAAGGAATTAAGATTAAGCTTCTGCCACCTGTTTTTCCTGTTTCAACTATTAATTTTATTGTGTCGTCTTCTTTATTAAACATTAAATTCTTTATTTTAAGGTTAATTAATTCAGAAATTCTTAAACCAGCATCTGCGAACAAGCTAATTATTGCTTTTGCTCTAGGGCTACTTGCATAATCAAGCATCTTTAATACATCTTTTTCATCTAAAATCTCACTTGGCAACCTTCTTTTCTTCTTGCCACTAACCTTGATATCTTTAATTAAATTCTCTTTTCCTAGCCATCTAAAGAATTTCTTAAAGATCATTCTATAATCATCTTTAGTTGTTTGTGTTATATCCTGCCTCTTATCAACATCTTCAAGAAAATCATCAACATCTTTTTGTTTAAACTTATCAAAGTCTTTTCTTTTTACTGCAATTAGTTTTATTTTATTTAATAATTTATAACACCTAGAATTGCTTATATGCTCTTTTATCTTCCTATACTTGCAATAATTAAGGATAATCTCTTTATTTCTATTGGTTATATCTTTATTATTATTTAATGACTTTTCTTCTTGTTCTATCTTTTCTTTATAATGGTAGATATTTTCACCATTGTTTATATCTTCATACTCTTTATTCATGGTTTAAGCCCCCTACTTATGCCTTTTATAAAGCATAAGTAACGTAGGCTTTAAACTAGAATTAACAAGCCTTCGGCAGGATTCGAACCTGCGATCCGCTGATTACGAATCAGCAGCTCTAACCATTGCTCCATTTTCACGTCTGAGCTACGAAGGCTTAACTTAATTTTTCTCTAATTTCTTTAACAGAAAACTTTTTCTGGCAATTATTGCATATTGTATAAAGTTTTTTATTGACTTTTACATAAGTCCCTTTTAATTTTTCCAAAAAAGTTGTTTCAATCTTTTCTTTGCAAAGTTCGCATTTCATAATTTATAGATAAACTACAGGTATTATAAATATTTTGTAAACGTATCAAGGTATAAGTAGTTTTTCTAAATATTTTTTCTAAATTGTATTTTTTATCACAGAAATGCTTAAATACTACTTATAGTTTAAACTACTAGATGTTGTGTTGATTGACATGGTGAGACACAATATATTGTATTCATTGAAAGGTTGTAATTCCATATGAAATGCCCGTTTTGTTTTTATGAAGAAACAAAAGTAGTTGATAAAAGGGAAACAGAAGACCTAGATGTAACTAGAAGAAGAAGAGAATGCCTAAAATGCAAAAAGCGCTTTACAACTTATGAAAGAGTAGAAGATTTAGGATTAATAGTTGTAAAGAAAGATGGAAGAAGAGAAAGCTTTGACATTGAAAAACTAAAACGCGGTATACTTAAAGCATGTGAAAAAAGACCAATAAGTTACGAGCAAGTTGATGAGTTAATAAATAAAGTTGAAGCAGACTTAAGAAAATTAAAGTCAAAAGAAGTCCCAAGTAATGTAATAGGAGAGAAAGTAGCTTCAAAATTAAAAAAATTAGATAAAATAGCTTATATAAGGTTTGCTTCAGTATACAGAAGCTTTGCAGATGTCACAGATTTTGAAAAAGAGCTAAAAGAATTAGTAAAGAAGAGGTAAGATGAAAAAA
>JBBTAN010000038.1:0-2328 GCA_038044205.1 Nanobdellota archaeon | reverse complement strand
TATAAATGTTTCCTCTTTTATATGTCAATCCTTCCTTTCCTTCCAACTCCACCACTCTCCCCCCGCAACAATCACATGATCTAAAATCTTCACATCGATATTCTCTCCGGCTTTCATCAATCTCTTCGTTATATCTAAATCTTCTGAACTGGGAGAGGGGTTTCCACTCGGATGATTATGAACCAAAATTATCTTAGACGCACTATTCTTAATTGCAGGTTTGAAAACTTCTCTCGGATGAATTATAGAAGCATCAAGAATTCCCTTGCTTATAAGATTCTCCCCAATAATATTATTATTTGTGCTTAACATTAATATATAGAAATTCTCCTGCTTTTCATCTTTTAATCTCTCATGAAAATAATCAAAAACATCCTTTGCACATGTAATCTTCTTTAAGGGGATTTTAGATTGATTAATTCTCTTTTGAAGTTCTGCAATAGTCAATATCTGCATTGCCTTGCTTGGTCCTATCCCTCTTATCTTTTGAAGTTCTTTTAATGAACACTCAAGAAGTTTATCTAAACCATATTCACTAATGAGTCTATTAGACATATCTATTGCATTTTCTCCTGGAGTTATTTTCCCCTCTTTATTCTTTGTTTCTCTTGTTCCTGTCCTCAAAAGTATTGCAAAAAGTTCTGAATCACTCAGAACTTCCGGGCCTTGTTTCAAAAACCTCTCCCTGGGACGATTTTCTTTTGGAATATCCAAAATTCTCATATTAACTAAAAGAGAGAAAGGAGTTTTTATTGATTATTGTAATCCTTTAATCAACTTTTTCTTGCTTTTTTTCTCATCCTTAATTGCTAATTTAAAACATTCTTTAATTTTGTCCATTTTATTATTTAATGTTTAAGTTCTCTATGAACTTAATAAATTTTTCTTGTCCAAAGAGAATAACTCCTTTTTTTATTGTATCTATAAAAGCTGGATTTTTCTGAGAAGTGAGTTCCTTTTTAAGCTCTTCTTCTGTAAAATTCATAGAATGAATTTTTTTAATTTGAGTTATCTGTATTTTATCTATTATTTTATGTATTTGAATAAATTTCTTTTTATCTGAAACTACCCCAAGAACATCTATATCTTTAGCTTCTTTTGGAGAATGTAAAATGCTTCCATATAAAATAATAAAATCTCCTTTGTCTTCAAGTTCTTTAAAGTTATCCAACCATCTTTGATTTTTCATTGCCTCTTCTGTTAAGATTAATGAAAGATTTTTAGCTAAAAGAGGATTTTCCCAATTTAATCTTGCCAAATATGTGCTTGTCTTTCCTTTTCCAGCAGGTATGAGAATTATAAGTTTATCAGACTGAAGTTTTTTTAATGTCTTCCATATTCCCATTCTGGTATTTCCTATATCTTTTGAAAGAGAGGTTATAGTGTGCTCTACGGAGAAATCTTTTAATATTATCTTTAAACATTCCCCTGATGCTTTATCCAATTTTGCCATTTTTATATATACTATTAGTTTATAGTTATAAACTTATAATTTATAGCAGTATTTAAACCTTTTTATTGTAAACTTACTTATTTTTCTTCTTCCCACTCACTCAAACTTCCACTCATCATCCGCCCAGGCGCAGAATTTACATTCTGAATGTTTTTTCGGACGCGGACTTTCAATAACCTTTATTGCGCTGTTGAAAGTTTTTAATGCTCTCTTGCTGTCAACAAAGATCTTCTTCACCTGAATGTCAAACTTAACCTCTCCATGTTCTTTTACTTCAACAGGCATAAAGAATATAAGATATGCATATCCCGGATGACTTAATCCATTCTTTTCAAAAAGCAGAGCATAACAATCCATCTGATTCTGATAATATTTAATTTTTTCATCACCTACCACGCTTCCTCCATAAGTCTTGAAATCAATTATAATAAATTTCTTTCCATCAACCAGGCAGTCATCTATTGCACCTGCTAGTATATTTCCATCCTCATCTTTCCAGGAAAGCCCCTTAAAATTATTTCTCCATAAATCCATCTTTTCAACATCATCATACAGCCTTCCTTCAACCTTGCCTTTTAATTCAGGAGGAAGTTTTCCCTCTTTTCTGTATTTATCAAAATATATCTTAAGTTTCCTATCCATTCCTCCTGGAAGAGAAGGAAATGGACCAGATGGTCTATGCACTCCCTTTTCATTAAGCCAGAAGCATAAAGGGCATTCTAAGTATAAGTTTAGTTTTGAGGGGGAGAGTTTGAATGGCATGAATGATAAAGTAATCTAAATCTTATAAATATTTACTAATCATATTCCCACCCGCCCACCCAATTCCATTAAGTTAAGGATTTTCTCTTTTGAGAAAATGCAAGAAACAATAA
>JBBTAN010000037.1:1971-4515 GCA_038044205.1 Nanobdellota archaeon | reverse complement strand
AATATGGAACTGGCTGGAATCTTACTGCGCCCTGGGTATATATTCCGGAAATTGATACAAGACCAATTAGAGTAGAAGTTAGTTCTGCCGGGCATGGTTTTTCTGCAAAACTTGTACAATTCAACAAAGAGTACTGGAAAGAATTTGTAATTACAGAAGGAGTTTACTATTATTGGTGGGCTAATCGAATATCCTTTAATCCGGGTTACGATGAAGAACACAGAGGGATTAAGGATATCTTGCGGGGTTATGCTTATAGTTCAAAAAAATATCCTTTCATTAATATCTTGGCTGAATATAAGCAGGACAATTAAAAAGAGGATATAATGAATTGAGACAATTTCAAAGAAGGATAAGTCTTTATGATTTATCCTTTTTTTTGTCAAATACATATGAAAATACTTTCATATATTATATAATTAACGTAAGGGGGAGGTTTAATTATCAGGTAAAATCATATATTGTTTGACTTATTCCCCCAAACTTAATTAATTGATAAGCTGGATAATTATAGCTCAAGGTTAAGTTCAATATAATTACTTCTTATTTTCTCAACAATATTTTTTTTGCCAAATTACAGAATGTAATTAATATATGAGAAGGAGAATTTAATTATCAAGGTAAAATCATATCAATTATCATAATAATCAACCTTGTTAATATTATAAATTAATTAAAATCGACTGTTACAGATAATTGCTTCTTTTTTTTCTCAACAATATTTTTTTTGCAAAATCTCCAATCAAAATTAATATGTAAACCCCAAATATTGTTCAACTTACCTGTTAATCAATTAATAATAATGTTATAATAAAATAACTGTTATAGATAACTGCTGGTTTTATTTGCTTAATTTCTTTGAAACCAATTCCAAATCTTTCTTCAAAGCTTCAACAGCTCTTGTGAAGATGCTCTTTGCATCTATCTGTCCAAATGATTCCAAAGAGATTATTACTTCTCCAGTAGGTTTCAGCTCAATTTTCTTTCCAGATTTCTCAGCAAATCCCTCTGCTATATCCGAGATTTCTTTTTCTTTATCATCGATTATAAGACTTTTATCTCCTTTCGATTTAATCTCAACATTTGGAAAAGTGTTTTTCAATTTTTCAGCTATTTCTTTATCAGCATATATTTCTGAAACCTGCCTGTAATTCATTATTCCTGGAGAAAATTTAGCATGCTCCTGTCCTTTTCCCATCTTTACATTTGCAACAAGGTCTATTTCCTGTTCTTCACTTAAAAGAGTTATAGGCATTTTAGGATATACAACTTCAAAATCTCCTTTTAAAGAACCGGAATAAACAAATCCCTTATCATGGGAACTCAATTTTAATTTTCCTTCTTTCTTTCCACTTTGTTTTAATGGAATTAAACCCAATCTATGTGCAATAGTTTCATCATAAAGAGGAGAATCATTTTTTGATATTTCAACTTCATCAATTGCTGCAATTTGAATCTGCCCAACGTATCTTCTTATAGAATTAACTAAGCTGTCTTCTATCTCTGCCTTAAATACATATTTTAGATTGTCTTTGCTTACATTTTCCATTTTAAATTATTATTAAAGAGCTATTTAAACTCTACGACATTTAGATATCGTTAAATGTTTTGGACGCTTAAACTCTACGGCCCCTTCTACCTCCTTTCTTTTTTGGTCCGCCTCTTGGAACTCTTGTAGTATCAAGTATATTTACAATCTTAAAACCTTCCCTTGATAAGCTTTTTATTATAGCATTAGCACCCGGACCAGGACCAGTGCTTCCTGTTTTTGCCCTTATTCTTACATACAGTAATTTTATTCCTTTTTCTTTCATATTTTCAGAAATTCTTTTTGCAATAAACATTGCAATTGTAGGATTTGCTTTAAGTCTGCTGTGCTTTGTAACCATTCCTCCTGAAACTTTTGTAAGAGTTCTTCCAGAAGCATCAGTAACATGCGCAATTGTATTATTAAATGAAGTGTATATATTTAAAACAGCTTCAATTTCTTTCTCCTTTTTTTTAATAATTGATTTTTTTTCTGACTCTTCGAGTTCATTTTTAACATTTTCTTCTAAAATTTTTTCAGGTTCTTCCAAATTCTTCTCGAATTTGCCAGAACTTCCTTGTTCTTCTTTATCTTCTTTTATTTCTATTTTTTTTGCCATTTTATTGTTTCTTTTCCTCTGTTAATTCTTTTTTATTCGATTTCTTCTTCTCTTTTAAGGTTATTTTCTTTTCAAGTTCAACAGGAACAATGTATGAAGGACTATCTACTGCTTTCCCATCTACAAAAATTTTCTTATGAACAATTAATTGCCTGGCTTGTTTTGGGGTTGATGCAAGTTTTCTTGCAATAACTATTGTTTGAAGCCTTCTTCTCATATAATCTTGTTTATCTAAAGACAAAACAGAAGATATAGAATTTACTTTTAATCCCATTTTATTTAATTTATTAAATAAAGTTTGTTGCTCTTCTGGTTTTGAAGAGATGAGTTTTTTAGCTTTTTCTCTTATAGATTTTATTCTTGCTTCTGCTTTCCATATTTCTCTCTTATTTTTTAA
>JBBTAN010000037.1:0-1871 GCA_038044205.1 Nanobdellota archaeon | reverse complement strand
TTCTTTTTAATTCCTGAACCTCTCTTTCTGTTTGCTCTGAAATGCGCCTTAGTTCTCTGTCCTCTTGAAGGAAGTCCAGCTGTATGTCGCATTCCTCTGTAACTTTTTATTTTCTTTAATTTCTTTATATCAAAGTCCTTCCTTAAATCCAAATCAGTGCCTGTTAAATGTTTTTCACTTCCTGTTTCAATATCCCTTTTTCTATTCAAAATATAATGTGGTAATTCTGGATTTTTTATAAATTCTGTTATTTTTTGTATTTCTTCTTCAGTTAAAGCGCCGATTGTTTTATTTTTATCAATTTTCAAAGTCTTGCAAACTGCATTTGAAAAAGTCCATGAAACTCCTTTTATTTTTGTTAATCCCGCATACAATTTCATTTTTCCTTCTATATCTTTTGAAAGAATTCTAACTAATCTTTCTTCTCGCTTTTCTTGTGGTTTAATATATTCTGGTTTTATGTGCTCTGGTTTTGCTTGTTCTTGTTTTTTCTGTTCTGTCATTGTTTTTTCTACCATTGTAGGTTCTTTTTAAGAACCCCAATTTTATATCTTATTTGTGAAAAGATTATACCTTTCTATATTTGTTAATTCCTGGAATATTCTTTTTTCAATGGCTTTTTCTGGATCAGGAAGATTTTGAATTCTCTTTTTCATATCTTGAAAAGATTCAAATTCCTTTTCGCGCCTTTGTTTTAATATTTCTTGCATATGTTTCTTTCCTAAACCAGGAATCATTTCTATCTGATGAATTCTTTTATTTATTGCATCTGATTTGTTAAAAAATTCCACAAATTCTTTCTCTTTTTCTTTAACAATTTGCTTTATAAATTCTCCTAATTGCTCTTTTGCACTTTCTGTTAATTTTTCTCTGTGTAATCTTCCAAGAATATAATAAATTTTATCTCTTTTTCCTTCGCCAATATAAACTTTTTCTCCAATCTTTAATTCCACCCCTCTTCTGGGAACAAGTTCAAGAAGAACCAGAGTTTTTTCCCCTATAGATTGAGCCACAGGCATCATTTTCCTCTCTAGAGGGTATCCGTTTGGGAGATATTCTAAGATTATTGCATTTTCTTCTTTTTCCATTTTCTTTATTTAAATTCCTTAATTGTGTCAAGTATTTTTTTTGTTTCATTCTCATCCAAGCCAACATCGGTGAAAATTTTATTAACTTCTTCAGCTTTTTCAGGAAGAATATCAATTAATTTTGAAATATTTATCTCATTTATTTTCATAATCTTTAATTCTTCTAATTTTTTTCTAAGTTCTTTGGCTTCTTTTGGGCTTATTTTGACAAATTTCTTTATAAAATCTCTTGCAGGATTTTCAGATTTTTTTTCTTTTTCAATATATTCAATGGATTCTGCCATGCTTAGAGGAATACTATTTTTTATCATTTTATTGTTTATTTATTATTTTTTTTAAATGTACAGGACATATTATGAATTCTTTTTCTTTTGTTTGATCTTTTATATTTACAGAATAGCTTTTTCCAATCCTTTTGTTAATTTTCCCAGTTCTTCCCTGAAGTCTTTTTGGAAATGTAGGTTGCAATGCTTTTTCACTAACAACAGCAACAGAATCCCCTTTTTTTAGCTCTTGAAAGTACCTACTAAACTGAATTTTTCCTCTTGTTCTTATAGGTTTTCTGTCTGTCATATCATTACCCAGAAAAATTCCATTTAAAAAACTATCTCTTACATAACTAATCATAACTAAAAAAATGTCAGCGTTCTTCGCTTACATAAAGCTGATTCTTGTATTTCCTAATTTCGGAGGGGGCTCATTTGAAGAAAGATTAGAATTGCATAAATCCCCTTTATCTTTTGCATCTTCCATGTTTTGCAGAATTGTATTGAACATTTTTTC
>JBBTAN010000036.1:0-4032 GCA_038044205.1 Nanobdellota archaeon | reverse complement strand
TTATCTTTAGCTACTTTCACTATATTCTTTTTAGAAAAAGATATTAAAAAGAATATTATAATTTTCTCCTCCTGGTTTATCCCCGCAATAATAATTGAGATTATAAAATTTAAAAGCATTAAAGGGGTGATTATAAGCCTCTCTGGCCCGGGACTGGCAGTAATGGTTTTCTTTTTGCTAATTTTGCAGATAATCTTTTTAAAATTTAAATTAGGAGAGAGATTCAAAAAGATAAAAATTTCAAATAGTATAAAAATATTAATTTTAACTATAATAATTGGGATTTTAGGATTATTAATTATAGATCCCAAACTAATAGCAACATTAGTTTCAACAGGAATAAACGGACTTTTATATCCTTTTGGAAAAGCAAGAGTAAGTTTGACTGTTGCTGAAAATAGTGCTCCATATTTAGCACAAGCAATTTCTGAATTTGGATATATTATCTGGGCCTTTTTAATTTCAATGATAATTCTATTTTATGAATCTGTAAGACATTTTGGTAAAAAAGAAAAAATAAAATTAACTCTTGCATTTATAGTATTTATAGCATCTTTATTTTTTACAAGAATCTCTGCTTCAAGTGCACTTAATGGAGATAATTTTTTATCCCATTTGATTTATTTTGCAGGATTTGCTATATTTATAATAACTGCTATTAGCATAGATAAAAAATCTTATGATAATAAAGAAGCATTTAAGAGCATAGATTTTTCTTATATATTGCTTCTGTCTTTTTCTTTTTGGGCTATAGTCTCTATAAGGGGTGCAGTAAGACTTTTCTTTATTGTTTCCCCAATGATAATTCTCGTTGCTTCTATGCTCCCTTCAAAATTACATGAATTAATAAAAAAATCAAAAGATGAATTCTTAAGGATGATCTTAATTATATTGTTAATTGCTACAATAATAATCTTCCTGTATACATTTATGCAATATACTTCTTCATCTGTTTATCAAGCAAAAGCAACTGTTCCAGGGATTTACGAACAACAATGGCAGGGAGCAATGAGCTGGGTAAGAGAAAATACTCCTGTTAATTCAGTTTTTGTTCACTGGTGGGATTATGGATATTGGGTTCAAACAATTGGTGAAAGACCAACTGTAACAGATGGGGGGCATTTTACAGTTTATTGGGACCATTTGATTGGAAGATATTTATTAACAAGTCCCTTTCCTAAGGCAGCATTAAGCTTCATGAAAACTCATGATGTTTCATATCTTTTAATTGATTCTACAGATTTAGGAAAGTATTCTGCATATAGCAGCATTGGAAGTGATAGTACAGGAAAAGACAGGTATTCTTTTATTCCTTCTATGATTTCTAATCCTAATCAAATTCAGGAAACTAAAAATGGCACAATAAGAATATATAACGGAGGATTTGGAATTGATGATGACATAATATATGAAAAAGACGGGGAAAAAGTTTTGCTATCAAACTCAAATACAGGTTTAGCGGGGATAATAATAGAGTATGAAGGAACTTCTATAAAAAAGATAGAGGGTGTTTTTGCTCAAAATGGAAATCAGATAAGTCTTCCCTTGAGATATGCATATTATAATAAGAAGTTCTATGATTTTCAAGGAGGTTTAAATATAACAGTAATGATAATCCCCTCTGTTATAGATAATCCTAACGGGGGAGCAAATCTTGATAATACTGGTGCACTTATTTACCTATCGAACAAAACAAGAAACAGCTTATTTGCAAAACTTTATCTTATGAATGATCCTTTGAAGGAGTATACAACTATAAGTCTTTCACACGTTGAAGAGGATACAGTAACTAAATATCTAAATTCCCAGGGAGCAAATCTTGATTTTGTATATTATAATGGATTTAGGGGTCCAATAAAGATATGGAAAGTGGATTATCCTGAAAACATAATTAAAGAGAGGGGATTTTTAAATCTCTCTGGAGAGTATGCTGGATTGGATAATATAACTTTTGTAAAATGAAAAACAAAAATTTTTCAGCTTCGGCTTATGGAGTTCGTAGATGAAATTAAAAGAAAAAAAGCTAAAAGTAGCATTATTTTACCCTTGGATAAAAAGCAGAGGGGGAGCAGAAAAAGTATTGCTTGAAATTATGAAAATTAAAGATTTTAATTTTGATTTATATACTTGGGTTTATGATGAGAAAAACTCTTTCAAAGAATTTAAAGATTTGAAGATTAATGTTATAGGGCCAAAATTCTTTAGAAAATTTTCAAAAATGAAAATTTTAAGAGGTTTATTTCTTCCTTTCAGCCTTTTTTCAAAAATACCTCTTGAAAAATATGATTATTTTTTTATTTATACTTCTGGGACTGGAGAATTTATTACATTTAGAAATTATAAAAAAGGAAAAACAATAGGATATGTAAATACTATTCTCAGAGATAGTTATCCGGAAATTGTTAAATGGAATATGGGAAAGATATATAAGAATATTTTTTCAAGAATTATTTATCTCACATCTGTTAAAATATACAGATTTTTTGAGAAAATAGCTTGGAAGAGAATTGATTTTCCAATATTCATTTCAGAGGAGGGCTTTAAGAGAGCTAAAAAGCAGGGACTTTTAAAGAATAAAAAAGCCAAGATTATTTATGTTCCAGTTGATTTGGAGAATTTCCTCAAACTTCCTTTAAATAAGGGAAATTTCTTTTTGTACATATCCCGATTTAATCCTCCAAAAAGACAAGACGTTCTTGTAAAGGCCTGGATAGAATTTTCAAAAGAATATCCTAATGAAAAACTGGTTCTCTCGGGCGGGCTGGAAAATAAAAAATATTTTGAATATATAAAAAAACTATCAAAAGATACAAAGAGTATTGAAATAAAAGAAGGGTTGGATAATGAAGGAATTTTAAAATTATATGAAAAATCAAAAGCAGTTCTATTCGTTCCATTTATAGAAGATTTTGGAATTGTTCCTTTTGAAGCACTTGCTGCTGGAAAACCTGTTATTGCAGTTAATAGAGGAGGATATGTTGAGTTAATGAAAAATATACCTCAATATTATCCAATTAAAGAGGAAGAAGATGAAGAATTATTTGTTGGGAACATAGTAAATTCATTAAAGAAATTTATGCAATCAAAGATTAAGCCAGTAAAAATAAATATAAAAGAAATAAGCCCACAAAATTTTAAAAAGGAGATTAAGGAAGTATTTATATGAAAATGGGGTTCTTAGAAAGAACCTACAATGGTAGAAAAAATGAAAAGTAAAAACAAAGAATTAGTTTCTGTAACAATCCCTACTTACAATTCTGAAAAGACTTTGAGGCAATGCCTTACTTTTGTTAAAGAACAAACTTACAAAAATATAGAGATAATAATTATAGACAGTTACAGCAAAGATAAAACTCTTGATATTGCAAGAAAATTTGGGGCAAGAATTGTTATGTGCAAAGGCAAATTGCTTGAAGCAAGGATAGCAGGAGCAAAAGCAAGCAAAGGAAAATATGTTTTGCTGCTTGATTCGGATCAAATATTGGAAAAGACTGTAATCGAAAG
The DNA here is from genome assembly GCA_038044205.1 of Nanobdellota archaeon. Taxonomy (GTDB): domain Archaea; phylum Nanobdellota; class Nanobdellia; order Pacearchaeales; family GW2011-AR1; genus MWBV01. The sequence continues at coordinate 528 of JBBTAN010000036.1, read as the reverse complement.
AGCCGTGGATAAAATGGATAAATATGACAGTCTATGGTTCTTTGAAAGGGCATATAATAGGAAAAAATGGCTACCTTCTTTGTACGATGCAGACAGATTATTAGTTCAAACTTATTGGGAGCCGGATGAAGACATAGTACTACCAAGATTTTTTAAAAGAGGGCTTCTTATAAAAGCATACAATAAAATTCCAAAAAAATATATAAATGTATGCGCAGCGCAGGACCACATAATAACTTGGTATGAATTTAAGAATTTAACAAAAAGAAATGGGATGATTGAGAATGCAGTTGAACACATGGAGCCAGATAGTTTAAGAATTCTCTTCAAAAAACAATGGAGATGGGGAAAAACAACAAAAGAATTTTATAAAACAGGGATTTATAGAGATTTAATAACAAAAAAAGATAGTTTTAGGAGATTTAGATTAAAGCACATTGGATGGAGCATTAAGAGTTTTATATTAAGAATTTTAAGGGGAATTCCATACAAACTAGGATATTGGTTTGGGGCGTAATTCTAAAATGA
>JBBTAN010000035.1:5888-13705 GCA_038044205.1 Nanobdellota archaeon | reverse complement strand
ATTTTCCCTATTTTATTTGAAACCTTCTTAGAAATGAATTTAATCAAGAAATATACACCAACTATTAATAAAATTGTTCCACCAACTAAATATTCAACATATTTAACATATTTGGCAATTGTTAAGAAAGCTACACCAGAATAAAATCCTAAAACAACCATAGCTAAACAATAAATTAAACTAATAAAAACAGAATAAAAGACGAATTGTTTGAACCTAATATTTGAGGCTCCTGCAAGTATTAATCCGGGTATAGGCAAAAATGGAGTAAGCTTTATTGTTGCAATTGTTTTCCCAGGATTTTTCTCAAGATACATTTTTAATTGACTCATCTTAGTTGGATTGAGGTGCTTATTTTCATATTTTTCAATAGCCGTCTGCTTACCCATCCTGCCAATAAAGAAAAGCGCCAAATCTCCTATAACATCCCCCAATACAGATAAAATAAGAACATAGAATATATTAAAAATACCCAGAGATGAAGCAAAAGCAGCTATATATGTAATAATTGGACCTTCAATAATCATTATTATGAAGATTATGCCATACCCACTTGTCTGAAGAAATTGCAAAACGCTCGCAAAATCACTGCTTCTAATAAAATGAAGTATATCGGGGATAACATTCAAAGCCATAAATAAAAAACGAAAAAACTCTTTTTAAACATTATTAAAAATCATTATAATTATTTCCTAGATTTCAAAACACTTATATTTTTGAACAAATGAATATTAAGATATATCTTATAATAATTATCATAGTAAAATCATGAGTTAGTTATCACAGTAGATTATAAGTTTAAGTTATAAGTAAGTTAATAATAATGTTAAAACTGTTAACGATAATTTTAATTAAATATACAACAATTTAGAATTAAACTCCTTTCTTAATTTCTAATTGTTCTATATCTTCCAATGGAAAAGGATTTTCATCTGTTTCTGTCCCGTAAATATTGTTTTGATTGTCAATCCAATAATAATTTGAACCGCTATCTACATAATAAGTTTCATCTGTATCAGAATTATAAACTTCTTCCACCCCAAGAATTGTCTTGCTCCATTCATTATTTATTCTGTCCATGCTTTCGCTTCTATATTCAAATGTTGAAGAAATTATATCTGAAATTGAGTCCTGTGTTGAAGATATTATTCCTGCTCTCTTGTTTACTTCCTGCGCTTCTTTGGCTGCCCACTCAGGATTTACCTTAAATGTTTCTTCTGATTTTAAAACAAGATATTCTGTTTCATTAAAGAGAGACTCAGGAGAATAATAACCAAATAAAGTTGATGCCCATATTCCTATCCCTGAAGATTCTATAATATAAATATAACCCACAACTTTGTTTTTTAATTGATTTGGTCCTGGATTGGAAATATAACTAATTTCTGCAGCAGATTGTTTTGTAATCAAAGGGCCTGGATTTTCATTTATTAAATCAGGCCTGTCAATAACTTCCAAAATATCTGTTTCAACATTTAACTGCTGTATATATTCCCTCAAAAAATCTTCTGCTTCAGTATATTTCTTTACAAGCATTGGCTGAGCTATTCCTCCTGAAGGGTCATAGTAACTTCCTTCTGGAAATCCTGCAAATGTAAGCAAATCATTTGGAGCAGTATATACCCCATAAGGGCTTATATAAAAAAATCCTCTATTATCTGAAGAAACTACCTGAAACAGCACCCCTGCATCAATATACTGCCTGATTAAACCTGAATTCTCTGATATCCGCCATCCATCAGGAACTTTAATTGTAAAAGCATTTTCATTAGGGTCTGTAAAATCATAAAATGAATATCTTGGCTCATATAGCACAGCACTTATCTTCTGTCCTGCATTAGTGTTATTAAGTCCTGTTTGATTTCCAAATTCATTTCCAGCTTGAGAATCATCTTTGCCAGCAGATTTTGTAAATATCAAAATTAATGCAAAAATTAATGCAAGAACTGCAAAAACAATTAAAATAATCTTTAATTTATTTTTTGTCTCTATTTTCCCTTTTTTCATAATATTAATTTATAGTAAACATATCTTAAAAATCTTTTGAATTAAAGGTTGTTAATTTAAAAATATAATTAATAAAAGATAATAAAAGATGTTAATAAATAATAAAAAATCATCCAAATTAATATCTTTTTGGCTTTCTCTTAGCATAACAATCTTTGCAAAAAACAGGTCTCATTTTCCCTTCAGAATCTTTGCTCGGTTTGAAAGGCACTTCACATTCTTTCTTGCATTCAGAACAAACTGCTTTATGCATTTCCCTTGGTTCACTGCTAAAGTTGTTAAAACCACCCTGTCTCGGTCTATCGTTAAATCCCATTTGTATATTCCTCCATATATATTTAAATAATAATTTAGAAATTTCTTTCTATTTTATATACTAACAAAAAATATTTTGACTATATAAATTATCTTGTACTCCTTTATAGAAATTACTAACATAATATACACTTTTTCAATATAATAATACTTATAAAATAAATCTCTTCTCTAGTTGTATGAAATATGCAACTTTCAGCTATACTGCTTCTCCAGAGGGGATTTTAATGATAAAAAAGAACAAAAGAGAAGATGACCCGAATTCAGGTTATTTTGCAATTCCTGGAGGGAAATTAGACATTAATGAAAAAGGATTAAAGAATCCTGGAGGAAGATCAGAATCTGCAATAAGAGAGACTGAAGATGAAACAGGAATAAAATTAATTAATCCAGTTCTAAGAGGAATTATTCTTTTTGATAATAAAGACAGAACATTTGATAATTGGCCAAATCCAGATAATTTTTATGTTTACCTTTATTCAGCAACAGAATATTCAGGAGAATTAAAAGAAAGCGATGAAGGAATTCCTTTATGGGTTCCTGAAGAGAATATACTTTCCCTTCCAAAAAATCCAGGAGATAAATTAATGTATGAATGGGTAAAAGATGGAAGGAATTTCATAGGAGTTATAAAGCACAAGGGCAACGAGATTGATGAAGAAGGCAGTTGGGTTGATTGGTTTTAGATAAAATGTAATACAACGCCCCGACCCACATCGAACTGTAAGACACCTGTGGTTTCTTAACAATCAACTTCCGATTAATTTAAACTAATTTGTTCAATATCTCGAGAATTAAATAATGCTTTCAGCATTATAAACGCCCCGGCCGAGAATCGAACTCGGGACTCATCCGTGACAGGGATGTGTTTTAGCCACTAAACTATCGAGGCATAAATATGACTACAAATTATTTATACAGAAAATACTTTTAAACCTTGCGATAATCAAAATTATCCAACACATTTATAAAATATACTCCATTTACAATAAAATGAAAAAGAGTACACTAATTATTATCTTAATTATTCTATTGTTAATAATCTTAGCATATTTCTTCTATCCAGGGTGTGCTTTCCATAGGGTAGGTTCAATTTTTGAAGGCCAAAATGTAGGAGAAGTCTGCTATTGTAAGATAGCCAATAGCTTTTGTGTACTAGAGGGTACTAATGTAAGAGATATAACTGATGCCGATAAAATAGATATAAATAAAATGTTCTCAAATAATTAATAGTCTTCAAAAACCAATAATAAATTTAGTGCTTTACATAAATTTATAAAATAAATTCATTATTCTAATATATGGAGGGAAAAACATTCTATAGTCTTATAGCAATAATAATTCTTTTATTGCTCTTTTTTTCTTATTGGTTTATTCCCTATAACACAACTGAATTTAATGCTTCTCCAAATTCAAACTTTAGCTTGAATAATTCTGAAAACAATAGCCTGCAATTTTATTCAAATATGAGATTTTCTGAAACTAATCTTTCTTATAGAATTGAAGACTGCCCATTGCAAAGAACAAATGACATGAGCTGGGCATTTAATATAATAAGTGATACAACTATTTTGAATTTCTTTCCTGTTGAAGACAGGCAGGAAATAACAATAACCTGTGATGATGCAAATAAATTTGAAGGGAATTTGTTTATTGCAGGAGAAGGGGGACCCACAAACATAACAGTTGCAGGAAAATTTAATATTATAGAATCGGGGAAAATACTTCTTATAAAAGATTCTGACTGCGAGAGACCAAATGTGGCTTTGCATGAATTGCTTCACGTGCTGGGTTTTGACCATTCTAAAAATCCAAAGAACATCATGTATGAAATAAGCAGGTGCGACCAAACAATGGGAGAGGATATAATTGATTTTATTAATGAAATCTACTCTATCCCAAGTCAGCCCGATTTATTATTTGAAAATACGTCTGTTTTGATGCACGGAAAATATCTGGACATAAATTTCAGCATAAGAAACAACGGAATAAAAGATTCTGAAGAATCAGTTGTAAAAATAATAGCAGATGGAAAAGAAGTAAAAGAAATTGAAATCCCAAAAATTGAAATAGGATACGGAAGAGAGATATATATAACAAATATCTGGATAAGACAGATAAATGTTCAGAATATAGAATTCATAATAGAAAATAATTTTGATGAATTAAGCAAAACTAATAACCAGGTTATGTTTGAAATAAAAAAATAAAAGAATTAGAAAAAATGATTAATCATCAAGACCCAGGTCATCAATCTCTTTGTCGAGATCCTCAAATTCCTCTTCTTCGAAGAGGTTTGGTTTATCACTCATTTTTGAACCTCATTTTTATAACTTTTTATATATATTTTAGTTTTTAAATTCTTCTATTTTAAGGAGGATATATTAAGAAAGGGATTTTGAATAATATAAGACAGCGTCGGGAAAATTCTTTAAAAAATTGGAGAAGATATCCCTCCACCAAGAATCGAACTTGGGATCTCTCGGGTTCTGCTTTCATTCTACAGATTCCTTCAAGAATGGCTTATCACGTTTCATTCTAATCCAATATGGAATGTCCACGCTAGCTATAAGCTACAGCCAAGCGCTCTAGCCACTGAGCTATGGAGGGATAATAATTAAAGAAACATTTCGTTTTTAAAAGTTGTTGTTATAAAAAATTTAATTATCAGTAAAATCATAACCTTGCTCAATCAGTAATCAACCTTTAATCTTTATTAATTATCAAGTAAAACAATAATCTTGTTTGGCTATTAACCAACTTTGTTAATATTTAATCCAATTCAAAATAACTGTTACAGCTAACTAAATTTTCACCTTAATAATAATTTCATCCTTCCAAATCTCTTCCAAATGCGAAGCGTTGTCAGAGTTTCCTACTCTTCCAAATCTTTTCTCGTTCTCGGCTCAAGCATAAAGAAAGCCTGGTTTGACTGCGCCTCTTTTACATTTCCCTCTCTTTCATAAACAGCAGTTGCAGAAGGCAAAACAAATTTTCCTAAAATACCTATTCTTGAATATATTATATATGAAAAAACTCTTCTTTCTCCAGCCTGCAATCTTTCAAAATTCCATTCTATTCTTTTATTTTTTTCATCTATTCTTGAGGGGTGTTCTCCACCAAATTTCTCATGAACTTTTGTAAGAAAGGGCAATCTGTCAACAACACTGATTTTCTCTATGTAATTCTTAGCCTCGACAAGAATCATAACCTTAAGAGCAAATTCTCCGCCTTTAGCATTTACAAATGAAACTTTTTTCTTAAGAAGAATATTTCTATTTGAAGTCTTTTTAACAACAATAACAACCAAAACAATCAAAAGAATAATTGCGAATGGAAGAATCCAATTAGTTCTAACTGTTATTTTTAAAATTTCCCCTGGAACAATTTCATTATTCCATGTATAATAAACAGCAAATCCCTGTCTTTCAACAGCATTTGGTTCGGGACTGAAATGAGTAAACAGCCTTGACACAATATTTTTCTTTATCACTGTTTCTGTCTTTGCAACAACATTTCCTTCGTTTGTCTTTTCAATCAAATTAGTATTAATTATAATCCCATAAGTTTTCTTGTTTGTTGTAACGATATCTTTTTCAGAAAATTTAAGTGTCCCTTCAAGATTTGTTACAATACCTTTTGCTTCTATATTGGCTTGGAAAGTATAATATCCTGCCATTAATTTTTTGAAATCTTCCTTATTAAGGCTAACTATAAAATCATTTCTCTGGTTAGGGCCTAAAGTGAATTCTTTGGTAAAATCAAAAAAAGGAGAACTGAACGCTACACTTATATTCTCAAAATTAAAACTTACTTTGTTATGCACATAAACATTAAGAGTTTTTGACTCGGAATCAAATTCAGCAGAGCCTATTTCAAATGCATCTGGGAAATTAATAACATTAACTGTCAGTGTCTGGGGTATTTCTGCATCATTGTCATTTCTTATATAATAATTAAAAATATAATATCCTGTCTTTATTTTTTCAGGAGGATAAATTTTAAGGGTAACGTCCTGTGCCTCTCTTCCTGCTAAATGAATAGTTCCTTTAGGATAAATATTTTGGCTAAAAAAACTATAAAACATTATATTCTCAGAAGCCCCAAGATTATGTATTCTTAAATCAAAAGTCGCAGGCTCATTCAAACCAAGAATCATAACTTCATTTGTGCTAAGCTTTTCAACTTCAAGATTCATAGCAATTATTAAAGGAACAATTAAAAAAAACGCAAACAATAATAAAACCATCTTTTTCATAAAAAAATTAAACGAATTTGATATTTAAGTATTTCGGTTGGCTTTTATTATCAAAAATTTTCAAAATTATATATTTTTTTAACAAGAAAATTATAAAAAAGAGAAAATTAAACAAACACCGAATGGAAGAATAATTTATCTCTTTCCTCCATCTTAATCCCTTTTCTCTTTTTGATTATGATGCCCGAAAAGATTTCCTATCTTTTACCTTCCATTTTAATCATTTTCCCTTTTTTTGATTATGATGCCTGGAAAGAGTTCCTACCTTTTACCTTCCAGATCAAGGAAAGCTTTTGCCTGAGCTAAAAATTCATTGCAATCTTCAATAAGTTTTGCTTCATACTCCCTAATCCTCGAATATATAACCCATTTTTCATAAATTCCCCTCAGGAATTTTTTTGCAGGTGTCTTTTCAAATTTGCCTTCATAATCTCTTATTAAAGTTCCTTTTACTGTCATCTCCACAACCCCTTTGTTCATTTTAATCTTCTTTCCATCCCTTGTAATTTCAACATTTACTAAACTCATAACTTCAAATTTAACTTCAATCTGGAATTTAAAATAATCAGTAACTTTCCTTAAACCTGTCCACTCAATAGTTATATTTTTTGAATCTCCTACAATTTTTTCCTTATATTTATTTTCAATTACGTCCAATGCAGTTTCTTCCGTAAGCCATTGATAGCAAAATTTATAAAAATCCTTAAAGTCCCAAACTCCTTCATACTTTACTTTGCTTGAGAAAATCTTATCTTTTTCCATCTTTCTTTATATAATAATAAAATCTTTATTTAAATATTCTTCGATATTTCTTTTCATTAAGTTATCTCTGTAAAATCCTGTATTGTTACTATATTACTATGTTAATTAAAATTCATAGAACTATAATTATCGCCTAAGCCATTAACCTTGTTATACTATTAATCAACCTTTATATTATAATTACAACCGAAGATTTTACTATAATAACTATATACTCTAAGTTAAACAAGGTTTGATTTTACTATGATAACTGTATTGTTCAAGAATTAATATAATAACAGTTATAGTCAATTAATTTATCCCGCTTTCTCTTTAGAAACACCCTTAGAAATCCATCTAACCTTTCGCCTTTTCATAAGCATGTTCTTTCTGCATTTGGACGAGCATAAATAATTAATTGTCCCATCCTTCATAATTAAAGTTAATCCCTTATGAACATGATAGTCTTTACCGCAATAAACACATTTAGGCATAT
>JBBTAN010000035.1:0-5788 GCA_038044205.1 Nanobdellota archaeon | reverse complement strand
GATTTAATTCTTCTCGCCTCAATTTCAGTTTCTCTTAACATTAAAATATCACCAACTCTTATTGGGCCTTTAACATTTCTTCTCATAGAACGTCCATTGTCTCTTCCTGCCTGAACTAAACATTTAACCTGTGTAATTTCTCCTCTAAAACCTGTTCTACCAAGAATTTCCTCAACAATAGCTGGAACAGCTTCCTCTGTTACAATTCTGTCGCTGCCCTTAGTTTGCTGCTGTTTATTTGCGTCTTGTTTTTTTTGTTCTTTCATTTTAAATTATTATTTTGACCCTTTTTTATATACACACAGAACATTATCAGGATATTCTATACCCTTAAAGTATCTACATAATGACCTATTTTTAACAGCACATTTATGCTTTTTTTTGTCCTCTTCAATCCAAGGACATTTATTTTGTTTCCAATGCAACTTTTTATTCTGAATTAAATCAATATCCATATTTGCTCCCTTTAATTTTCTAATTTTATCTGCCATTTTCATTAATTACCATTTATTTTAATCCAGCAATATCTTTTTGTGCATCACCAGCTTCTATAACAGCAACTGAAGAAGCAGGAACTTTTATCCCAACAGCAATTCCAAGTTTTTGCCTGCTGTCAACTTCTTTGCATATAATATTTTTCTCTTTGCATAAAAGAGGCAAGTGCTGAACTATTTCTTTTGGTTCAACATCTCCAGCATAAGCAACAAACTTAGCAGTTCCTCTCTCTATTGCTTTTGTAACTTCGTTTGTGCCTTTCTCAATTTTTCCTGTCTTTCTTGCTTTTTCGATTATTTGATAAATATCCATTGTATTTTTTCCTATAAATCACACAAAAGAGAACGAATTATCCTCCCTTATGTTCATTGGATAAACTATTAAAAAAAAGTTCATTTAAAAATGTTTGGATGATAAATTATTAGTGTTATATGATAAATTATTGTTAATCTGTGTGAGAATTATATAAATAATTAGTGTACAGGGGATTTTGAATAGTTATTAATTAGAATGTAATAGTTTTTTAATATTAATTTTGTATGATTATTTTTCCTTATTCATAAGTTTTTCTTTCTCCTCACGCTTTTTGTTCTCCCTCATCTGTTTTAGTATTCTTAAAATTATTAGAATTATTATAAGTATTAATATAATTAATATTAAATTAACAAGGAAAAAGACTATCTTTCCAAAGAATGTATTTTGTCTTCCAACTGTTACTTCAAAATGCGCGCTTGAGGGAGCAACTCCGTTGGGATATATTAATTCAAGTCCCACTATATATTTTCCCAAAGGAAGAAAACCAGTATCAAAATTTCTTTTAAAATTAACCTGATTTTCAACAAGAACTGTTTCGCTTCTGGTCAAATAAACTCTGCCCTCATAATCCTTTATAACATAATTAAGAGTTACATCTATTCTTTCTTTGTCTCCAAGAGGAATTAAAGTAACAGATGTTTTTAGATTATCCCCCTGAGGAACAAGATAATCTTCATTCAAAACAATAATGTTTGAATCAAACAGAAGCAATTTAGTTTTCACATTCAGAGAAACATAAACTGCCCTTCCGCCTATCATAATCTTTCCTGTAAATATTCCTGTCTTGCTTAATGCAACAAAAATAAAATTTAATTCCACTGTTTCTCCGGGACTTACTTCTACATACTTTTGAGGCAATATAATCATATTAGTAAGATTTTGCTGGCTTATTGATAAATTAACTTTTGTCGCTCCGTTATTAGTAATGTTGATTTTCTGTTCTTTGTTTGTATTAACAGCCAGATTAAGATTTATTTCTCTGGGTTTTATCACTATAGAAACATTTCCGGGAGTGATTCCTCCTCCACCACCAGGAGGAGTCACAACTTCTGTTGTACAGGTTGCTGAACATCCGTCCCCGCTTACAAAATTCCCATCATCACATTCTTCATAAGGAGTTTCCAAAATACCATTTCCACAGGAAGAAAGAACCTGAACGCCATCACCAGAAAAAAATCCTTCTATATATGCATCTGGATTAATAATAAGTTCTTCATCTCCTCCTGAATTTAAGGAAACAATATCTGCATTAACAAATTGCAAAAATACTGCAAAAAATAAGATAATTAAAACACCTTTTTTCATTTTATTAATTTTTTAAACTCCTCTAACTAATTTAATTTTCCTCTGATTTAATAATTTTCTAATCAAATATTTTTTCATAAAATAATTCCCCCCCTCTTAAAATAACATGCTCCTTTATTATCTCCTTCATTAATAAGGAATTTTTATCAAATCCCCCTATTTTAACATTTATCTTGGAATTAATTGACTCTATTCTGGATTTTACTTTTTTATCCAATGTTTCAATATAAATATCAATATCACTGTCTTTTCCCGCACAAAACTTTGCATAACTCCCAAATAGAATTACTAAACCGCTGGTTTCTTTAATAATTTCATTCAAAATTACTCCTAATTTAGGATATTTCTCCAAAAGTTGAGTTAATTTGTATCTTTCAGCATTATAAATATAATTTCTTGCCTGCAAATTATCTTTAATAAAAAATACCTTATTTCTGCCTTTAAAAGAAAAATCCAAAATTCCTTCTTTTACAAGAAAATTTAATTTTCTCAAAATAGTTGCATGAGAAGCTGCAAGAACTCTTGAGATTTCCCTCAAATGCCTGTCATTCTTCAATAAAGTTAATATAATCTCTGAATTTATGTCTCTCTTTTGAACCATATGTATCATTAATGAACCATTAGTTTATATAATTTACTAATTTCAATCTTAACTAAAAAATCAGGAAATTTAGATTAATAAAAGTTATGAATTTGGTAATGAGTGCCGAGTTTAAAAAACTAATTAATTCAAAACTTTCAGGATCTTTTTGCTTATCCTTTTAGGATAAATTTTAAGATACTTCCTCAATTTTTCTCGGTTAATTTTTCCTTTTATATTTTCTAATGTTTCTTTATCTATCTTCTGCCTAAAATATATTAAATCAATGAATGTTTTTTCTATATCTGAATAAGGCAAATAAAAATCCTCGTGTTTAATGTAATCAAAGCCAAAAAAATATTTTTTATCCAGTTTTCTTATTAAAACATTTGAACCTATAATATTTCTTATTCCCTGCCTAATCTTTTTAGTTGTTATTATAATCGGGATTGTTTCCTGTTCCCAGAGATTATAAATGCTTAAGGCATCCTGCAAACCCAAATAACCTTTAAAACAAAAAACAGCTAAAGAAGCATCATTATAAATTGTATAAACTCCTTTTGCTAATCTTTTTATTTTTTTGCTTAGGACTAAATTTCTTATAAGTTGTTTTGCATATTGTTCTGAATTGCTCCTGCTTTTTACTATTCTCTCAATTGATTTATATCCCACAACAGGGCTCTTTTTGAATAATTCTGCAACTTGTTCCTGGTATTTTTTTTTCCCCATTTTATTCAGCAAATCTTTCTATATAATCTAGCATTTTTTTAGTTTCTGGAATAAGACCTTCAAAAATAATTACATTTAAATCCTGTTCATCAATTGGTTTTTTAAATCCTTTTAGTAATTCAATTAAATCCCTTTTAACTTTTTCTCTTTCATTTGAATATTTTAGAAGAAAGAATATATCATATAAATCCCTTATTTTTCTTCTTTTCAAATAAGCATCAACTTTTTCTTTTATAAATTGTTCAGGAGCAAGAGTATAAACTGCTATAAAATTTCCTTCTGTTTGCTCATAATCTTTTAAAATGCTTTCTGATTTCTTGAAAAGTGCTTCAAATCTAACTATGGTATTATTAAACTTCATGCTTGAAAAGATGCTATTTTCACCTATCTTCTTTTTTTCTATTAAAAATCCTCTTTTTTCAAAATTATTAAAAAGAGTATTTATTTTTTCAATGTTTTTTGAAATATAAACATCAATATCTTCTGAAAATCTGTTTCCTTTATAACATCTCCATATTGCAGTTCCCCCATGAAAAACCGCATCATTAAAGACATTATATAATTCTTCTATTATAATGTCCTGGGCTTTTGCTATCTTTTTATGCATTTCTTTCTTTAATCTTAATATTAGGGGTATATTTTGTGTCATTTTTAGCTAATCTTCTTAACGTAGGTTATATATATATATAACTTTAGTTGATTTATAAATATTTCTATTATAATAAAATTCCTGATGAGCATATCAAAGAATTTAGATTAATGAAAAATTATCAAATTAAATTATTATCCTCCTAATCTTTGTCCATTATTCACTATTATTCTGCATCTGTCGCTTATTGACACCCTGTCATATTCTGTAACATTCGCATTTAAAGTGAAAGTTCCTGCATTAATAAAACTAAGATTATTTCCACCCAAATTATAATTAGTAGTTATAGTGCAATTATCATTGCAATCCACATTCCAATTCCCAGAAGAATATGTGCAGGTATTAACTGTTGTTAATGTATAAATAGGTGTTGAATTTGTATTTCCAGCATTATCACTAAAAAACCATCTATAACCCACAATTGTCCCGATTGTTGAATTTAATGTTTTTGTGACATTCGCCCAGGAGGGGGTTGATGTGAAATTAACTCCCAAATCTACAAATTTAAAACCAATAAACCTTCCATTAAACGCAGTTACATCTGAACCTACCAATAAATACCAATTAGAATCTTTATAAAATGCAAAAGGAACTGACCAAGCTCCAACATCTGGTAGAGTTGAATTAATTTCTAAATTAACTATCCAATTAGTCCCATTCCAAGAATAACCATAAAGTTTTCCATCATATGCTCCAGCAAGCACATACCAAAATGAATCTTTGTAAAAAACAGTAGGTGAAGCACCCCCTCCTGGAACACCGGGTAAACTTGCATTTATTGTGGAATTTGGTAACCAATTTGTTCCATTCCAAACATAACCATAAAAAGATGAATCTGATCCTACTGATGTTCCTGCTAAGAGATACCAAGAGGAATCTTTGTAAAATACACTTGAAACTGTATTACCACTCAAGCTTGGAGAACTAGGTAAACTTGCATTTATTGTGGAATTTGGAGCCCAACCTGTTCCATTCCAAACATAACCAATGAAATTAACATTTAATTCACTCGCTATCATATACCAAGACGAATCTTTATAGAAAACTGTGGGAACAGAATCATCCCCTATGTCTGGCAAACTTGCATTTATTGTTGAATTTGGTTTCCATTGAGTCCCATTCCAAGCATAACCCCCAAAATTTCCATTAAAATCTCCACTTATCAAATACCAGGAAGAATCTTTGTAAAAAACAGTAGGTTTTAAATGATAATACATATTTGTCTCTGGCAAACTTGCATTTATGTCTAAGTCTTTTGTCCAATTAGAATAAGTTTCATTCACCCATGTTCCAGTATTATTTGTCGAGAAAACATATTGTCCATTTGTTTCTAATGCAACATTATCACTAACATTAATCCCAAATCTAACAAGACTGCCTGCACCTGTTGAATTATGAGAAGCAGAATAATATGTTGGGGCTTCCATATTTGAGAGAGTATAAATCGGAGTTGAATTTGTATTTCCAGAATTATCTGTGAAATACCATCTATAACCTGTAATAGTTTCAGTTGAGTTCAATATTTTTGTAACATTTGCCCAGGACGGAGTTGTTGTGAAATTAACAGAACTTTCATTAATCCAACTTCCAGTATTATTTGTTGAAAAAACATATTGCCCATTTGGATTAAGTGCAGTTTCATCAGTTGCATTAATTCCAAATCTAACAATTTGATTTGCAACTGTTGAATTATGGGAAGCAGAATAATATGTTGG
>JBBTAN010000034.1:14624-27017 GCA_038044205.1 Nanobdellota archaeon | reverse complement strand
TCCCCGCCAGCTTTCTTGACTTTTTCAATTGCAGAATCAGAAGCCCCCATAGCTTTTATTATTAATTTTTCTTTAACTTCTCCCTCTCCAAGTATTTTGTATCTTTCAAGATTTATTTCCCATCCTTTAGCTGTTTTCTTTCCATATTTATTGAGGTTTTTTTCAATTTGCTGAATATTAATTCTCTGTCTTGTATCTCTCTTTGTTCCTCTCGATGTTATTCCCTGTTTTCCAAAATATTCATGACCATATAATTTTGTTATAAGTGTTGTTTTTGTATCTCCTCTCTTTCCTGTTCCAGCCATTCCAGTTCCTCCTCTATGTCCTGATTTTTTATGCTTTTTTCTTGCACCCCAGCCATGACTACCCATTTTTCTTCCATGCATTCTAGATACTTTTTTTCTTTTATGAGTTTTTTTTGTTGCCATTTTAGTTTTTATTTAATTTTTTAAGTTTCTCATTTAATTCATCATATTTATAATAATCAAGACCAACCAATCCAAACGAATTCTTTAAAGTGTAATTATCTGAATGAATATCATTAAATTTATACTCAGCTATTTCAAGATATATTTGTGAGGGTAATGCAATTCTTATTACCTTCTTTTCAAAATCTATGCTATCTACTACAGCTATTTTACCAGAATTTGCAAAATTCTCTAAACCAACTAAACAACCATTTTTATGCCTACTATATATTTTTTCAAGTGTAATATCTTCTCCAGATAATATTTTTATTCTATCTTCGTTTGAATAATTTATATTTCTTCTCTTCTTTCTATTTCTTGCTAATGCTCCTGTTACCATTTTACAACATCCTCACTATCAAATCATTTATTTTATCACCATTATTTCCTAAAACTCCTTTTCCAACTCCGAAATGCTTTTTTGATTCAATTCCTTTTCTTGGAGGGTGCAGTCTGAAAAAAGGTTTTAGCTTTCCGTCTTTTCCTTTTCTTCCTCTAATTTTAACTAATTCTTTATGAACATCTTCTTTAATTTCTCCATAAGCGACAAAATCTTCAACTTTTTTTATCATTCCCATTTCTTCTGGAGAACCTTTTAAAACAACGCATGAATATTTTTTTCTGAGCCTTAATCTGTCAAGAGTTTCATTTATGTTTTGGTTTAGTCCAACTCTTCCTTTAATTCGTATTATTGCTTTCATTTTATTTTTTCTCCAATTATTTCTGTTAGTTTAGAAATATCACCGTCAGTTACATAATCTATATTTTTCTGAATTCCCAATCTTCTATTCATCCCCAAAGCCCATTCCTCTCCAGGAACCATCATTAGGAATTTTGTATTGTAATTTGATTTAGCTATTTCTTTTATCTTTTCACAATAATCTTTTAAAATTTCTTTTGGAAAATGAGGCAATCCCAGAAAATTTATTATCAATAAATCTAATCCTTTTATTAACTTTAAATTATCATAATTTACTTCTTTATAAGGAACTCCCTTTTCTTTAAGTTCTATAATCATAGGAATCATTCCTCCTGCAACATCTGTATCATGAAATCCAATTTTCATTCTCCTCTATCCTCCATTGAATTTGTTTTTTCAAGAGCATCAAAGCATGCCTTTATTGTATTAAATGTTGTTCTTACTTTTCCAGAAGTTTTGCTATAAACATCTTTAATTCCAGCTAATTTTAATACTTTTTTTAATTCATTTGCCACAACCAATCCTGTTCCCTGAGGAGCAGGAATAAGAGTTAATCTTACACTCCCCGATTTCCCTGTAACTTTGAAAGGGACTGTGTGCATTTCATTGCAATCACAATCAAAACTAGAACATCCTCTTCTTATTTTTATAATATTCAATTTCGCTTTTCTTAAAGATTTATCTCTTGCTGGAAGAGTTTCCATGGAATTTCCATATCCATATCCTATATGTCCATTTTCATCTCCAACTATTGCCATTGCGGAAAAAGTTGGAACGTTTCCCTCTTCAGTTTTTCTTTGTGTCTGTCTCCAAGCCCTTCTTTTTCCTCCTCCAAATTTGCCTTTTGACTGTCCTATTGATATTAAATCTGATTTAAGATTATTCAGCAAATAATCTGTAATTTCTGCTTCTAAAATTTTTCTCCCGCTTTTTAGAATTTCATCTATATTTTTTATTTTCCCGCTTTTGACTTCCTCTCCAAGCTTTGTTTTGGGTTCCCATGCTTCTGCAGGTTTCTTGTTTCTTTCCCATGGTTTTTTCTTTTCTTCCACTGGTTCTTTCTTCATCTCCTCAAGTTCTTTCAAATCTGTCGCATCTAATATTTCTTCAGGCACTTCTGCAAAATCATCTATAGGTTCTGCTATTTTTAGTATTTCTGCTTTTTTTGCCATTTTAATTTATTCCTAATTTGTTGAACAATTCGTTCCAAGTGAATCCCATCCGTGATTCTTTTGTTATTAGATATTCTGTATTTTCATTTTTCCCAATTAAATTTTCAAGCTCTGATTCTGCAGTGCTTACATCAAGAACTAATATTTTGGTTTTTGGGTTTTTATTAATATATTTTTTTACTTCCATCCAGTTTGTATTTCTTGGACCTGTTGGGACAATAATTGTCAAGGAGGAGTTATTAGCAGAAGATAAATCCTCAATTCTATTAACTTTTATACCTTTCTTTTTAATTATTTCATAAGCCCCTCTAAATGCACTTGGCATATTCAAATCGTATACATATATTTCTTTTTTCATTTTATAATTTATCTATCTTCAATTTAATTTCATCGAATGGTATTTTATGTTTTAAATGCTGTCCTTTTATTCTTAATTCTTCAGGGAAAAATTCTTTTTTGCAGTTTATTTTTATTCCAGAATCTATTAACCCTTTAATAAAAGCATAAATCTTATTTTTGTGAAGAACCCTGTTCATTCCACTGTCAAGTATAGGATTTTCAAGCTTTTCTTTTATTATTGTTTTCCCAATTAAATATCCAGTTAAATAAGAAGCAGTTATTGACTTTAAGCTTCCCTGCGCATCTTTTGGCCATCCATATTCATTAAGTTTTCTTGAGTCAAAACCGATAATAACTTTATCCTGCGCTTCTTTGCTCTCAATATATTCGCTTATTATGTATCTGTTTGTTTTTCTGAAGATTATTCTTGGTTTTTCACCCTTAAGCAATTTTAATCTTTTAAGATAATCTGTCTTATTTTCCTTTCTTCTTCTTTTTTGTGTTCTCATTTTTAGAAACCTCCATATTTTCATTTAAATGTGCTTTGCTTCTGAATAATTTGTTTCTTATTTTTTCTCTTATTTCTTTTAGTTCTTCTCTGCTAATTTCTCCTCTCTTTTTTCTTTCTGCCATTACTTTTCTTAATTTTCTTGTGAGGATAACATAGTCTCTTTTTCGTGTATTAACCTTTCTTCTTATTTTTCCAACATGCCTTTTTCTGCTGTTTTTTATGTTTTTTGCTCTGCCTTTTATTTCTTTTATTATTATTGCACCTTCCTTCTGCAGATTTCTCATGTCCTGCTTTGTTATCGCTTCTTTAATTTCTTCTATTCTTTCATTAACAAATAGAATTCTTGATTTTCCAACACCAAAAGTATTTGCAGCAAGTTGTTTTTTAGCTCGTAGATTCATTTCTTAACCTCGCTGGTCTTTGTCTCAGCTTTTTTGTTTTTTATTTGATTTAATTTTAGGAATTTTTCAATATTTAATTTGTAAATATCAATTTTAAGTTCTTTAGCTTTTTTTGCTATTTCTATTTTTTTCTTCATTCCAACATTGCTCAAAACCCCAATTTGATGTTGTCCAATTTTATCAATATCAGAAACATTTCTTATAATTACAGGCATTCTTTTGTCTATTTTTCCTCTTTCCTTCTTATCTGTAGAATATCCAATAGCAACAAGAGCAGGGTGTCCTCTCCTTTGCTCTCTCATTTTATTATCTCTTCCAGTAGGTCTTCTCCAGACTTTCTTTTTTCTTCTTCTTAGTCCGAGTTTCGAATATTTATGAGAAGTATGTCTCAAGAATTTTGGCATTTTACATTTCTCCCAAGCGTTTCAATTTATTTGAAATGATTGCGAAATATGTCTTGGTTTTCATATTTCTCTCCCCGGTTTACTTGTTATGTAAATTCCATCCTGGAAAACTCTTCTGTCTCTATTTCTTACTTTTGTAGCATTTTCAAAATTTGCTGATGCCTGCCCTGCAATTTCTCTGTTAGAAGATTTTACAGTGATTATATCTTTATTGACTTCAACTTCTGCACCTTTAGGCATAGTGCATTTTCTGGGTGTTTTTTCTCCTAAGAAATTCTTTATTAAAACACTGTTTCCTTTTATCTCTACATTTATAGGAAAGTGGCTTGAGCATATTTTTAATTTATATTCAAATTTAGTCTGAACACCATTAATTAAATTTTTTAAGTGGGCTGTTATTGTATTTATCATTCTCTTATCATTTCTTGTAGAAGAAGCACAGCTTAGCACTATCTTGTTGTCTTTTTTTTCATATTTTAACCTTCCAAAATTAAATTCTTTTGAAGCTTCACCATTGCTTCCTTTTACAATTATACTCTTTCCTTCTTTCTTTACATCGACACCTTCTGGGATAATAATTTCCTGGGAAAATTCTTTTTTCATTTTAATTTAAATTCCTCCATATTTCTTTAACATAATTATATCTCCTATTATCTTCTCCAACCATCTCTTTATAATGTACTGCAAAGTTATACTTATTAGAAGAACAATTATCTGCTATTACTATCTCCTTATATTTGATTCTTTCATTTTCAATTATTTCTGATAAAAATACTGGACCAACATTTATTATTCCAGCAAATCTCATTATTCCCTCATTCTTGATAATTACATTTTGTCCAAGTTTTATTTTTTCTAAATCTTCATATTTATGGACAATATTTTCAAGTTGTCTTTTTATTTTTGTAGGTATTTTTTCTGTCATTTTTAATAAAAATATGCTATAACGCATCCTCCTGTTCCTTCTTCCTGAGCTTCTTTGTGAGTCATCAATCCTTTATTTGTGGATATTATCAAAGTTCCTAAATTTCTTGAAGGTAAATATCTTCTTCTGTATTTTTCTACCTGATCTTTGTAACAGCTGAATCTTGGTTTTACTGCTCTGCAATCAGAAAGTTCACCTATTGTAAGGCTGATTGTTTTTTCTTTAGCATCTATTTTGTATTTTTTAATTGCTTTTTCCTGTTTCATTATCTTAAGAACTTCTATGAGTAGATTGGAAATTCTTTTAATTTCAATATTTTCCTTTCCTGCCTTCTTGGCATTCTTTATCATATTTAGCGCATCAGCGACTACATCGTGTGACATTTTAACTGTATTTTTGAAAGCCGATGTCAACTGCTATATCTCTAAAGCATTGTCGGCATAAATTTAATCCGAATGATTTTATATGGGCTCCGAATCTTCCGCATCTTTCACATTTCTTAACTGCAATTCCGGTCTTTCTTTTCTTTGGCTCATTATGCTTTATATATTTCTGCTTTATTACGGGCTTTGCGTCGAGCTGTTTCAATATTTTTTTCCAATCGCTTGCTGTCATTTGATAAACTCCTGTTTACACAAGTTTACTTGTGTTTTACGAAAATATCCTATTTTCAGTTTAGCGAATGAGTTAAAAATTTCCAAATTCAAAGGTAAGTTTTTTCTCATTTTATTTTATATAAACTTCGTCTGGAAGTTATCTTCCATAAATTTAATTATTTCATCTTTTGTGATTATTTGCTTTTTAGATACTCTTCCCCGCTTCATTTTCCTTAACATAACTCTTCTCCCACTTCTCTTGAAAACTATTGTAACATCAAATCCCATTATCCCTATATCTCTCTGGTATTCTACTCCGGGTATTTCAATATATTCCTTTATTCCAAATGAAAAATTATTTTCACTTATTTGTTTTTTTCTCAGAGTATTATCAATGCTAACAAGCATCTTTTTCAAGAAATCACTAAAATCTTTTCTCAATGTAACAACTGCTCCGACTTCCAATCCAGGTCTTACACCCCAGGTAGGTATTCTTTTTTTGGATTTTATCTTTGCAGGTTTTTTCCCAGTAAGGAATTTTAAAAGTCTAAAACCTTTATCAAGACCATCCGCAGTTCCACCTACATTCAAGACTATTTTGTCAATTTTTATTTTTCTCATAATATTCTCTGAATTTTCTGATTTGTTTTTCATTTTAGTTTGTTACCATAACCTGGTTGATTAATACATTTATTTTTTCTTTTCCATTGTTTATTTCAACAATCTTTCTTTCTCTATTTATTTTTTCAATCTTTCCTTTTTCTCCAGAATGTTTTCCAGCAAAGACAATAGCTTCTGAATTTTCATCCAAGGGTAGGCATTTTTCTATCTTCTTGCTTTTTAGATTTATTAAAGCAGAATCTCCTATTTTGCATTTTATATTTATTAAAAAATTTCTTCCATCACTCAGATTTAACTGGACTTTTTTTCCTTTCAATACTTTTTTGCCAATAATTTTGACAATTTTTGTATGTGCTTCATTTTCCTTTATTTCTTCAATGCTGAACTTTTCATTTTTAATTATAATTAACCTGTAATTCTTATTGGAAGGAACAAGAGTTATAATATCAAATAGCATAACTCCTTCTTTTTCATCCCTAACTTCTTTTCCATTGATTAATATATTTTTCATGTGAATCATTTTTTTAGCTTCTTTTCTGTTTTGTGCAACTTTGAGCAAATCTCTGAGAATTATCAAAACAGGAAGAGAATCAGAGAAGCCTCTGTTGGGCTGAACTACAAAAGCTGTTCCTTTTCTTTGTATTGGCCAACTCTTAGGTATAGCGTGTCTTTTTAGATGGCTCATTTTTTATTCTCCAGTTCTCGATTTTTCGAGGACTTTACCTGAACTTGTTCAGAGTCCTGTTCTTTGTTTTTAGTTTTATATTCTTCTTTCTTTTTTTCAACTTTCTTTATTTCTTCTTTTTTAGTTGTTTCTATTTTTTTCTTTCTATCAGCTAATTCAATAATCTGAAGATTTGATGGCTGCAATTTTACATTTGCTTTTGAACCATCTTGCTTTTTTACCTGAATATTTTCAACTATTATTTTTGATGTCTTGAGATTAACATTAAGTATTTTTCCTGTTTTCCCCTTGAATTTTCCAGAGCATATTTTAATTTTATCCTCTTTCTTTGCAGGAAGATTTCTTTTGCCTTCTTTTTGTCTCAATTCTTTTGACAAATTTATGCTTACAAATTTCTTTCTCAAGTGCAAAGGAGCATTCGCTAAATATTTTCTTTGTTTTCTTGGTTGTTTGCTTGATTTCCAGTGTGTTGAAAAATGTTTTTTCATTTTACTTCATATATCGCATCCATTTTATTAACATAATCTTGAATATCTATCTCGTACTCTTGTGCTTTTGTTATTAATCTATTATATTGTTTAATCAATTTAATAAGGAAATATTCATCTTTTTTTTCTGATTTATTTTCTTTTATAATTTCATCAACTGTTAATTTCAAATTATCCTCAATTGATTTTCTCCTTGTTTCCTTATCTGGGAAAACTATATTGATTATATTTTTTAAGTTCATTTTAATATACTATCGAGGCGATTTTGGCAACTTGTGCCCATCTTTCCTGAACCTCCCTTGGTATTGGTCCTTTAATCTGAGTTCCTTTTGGATTTCCTTTTTCATCTTTCATTATTGCAACTGCATTATCCTCGAATGCAATTCTCTCTCCATTTAATCTTCTGAAAGGTTTTTTTTGTCTTATTACAACAGCATCGAAAACTTTTCCTTTCATATCAGGTATTCCTTTTCTTACAGAAACTTTTACCCAGTCTGCTATCTTTGCCGCAGTTTGTTTTCCTTTTTTTGCTTTTGATTTTTTTACTGAGACTATTTTTACTATTTTTGCTCCACTATTGTCTGCTGCAATTACATTTGCACCCAAATTCAATCCTTCTGTTCCTCTTGCGCTTATTGCTTTCATTTTAGTTAATTATTTCTGCTATTGGCATTATTGCAGCAGCTCCCTTGGGTAGTTGTTTTAATTTTTTAATTAATAAATTCTCAAACAATTTGCTATCTAATCTTTCTATTTTTGTAACTCCTTGCTCATTAATTTTGAAACCATTTAATACTCCTAATTCCAAAGAAGATTTTTGTTTAGAAATTTTTTCAGCGAACTTTATACAAACATTATTCAAGAAGTTATTATGCTCTCCATAAAGCTCTTGATTATATTCTACAGAGATATAATTATTGTTTATTAATAATTGATAACTTTCTGTATCTTTTTCTTTACCCACCATGACCATTGCTTTTCTCATTTTCTTACCTCTGAAACATCTTTTATTTTTTGAATTACAATAAAATGAATTATTTTGCTAAGCGGTCTGCATTCCTGAACTCTCACTAAATCACCAATATTAATCTCCTTGTCCATAGCATCTGGAAGTCTTGCGTGAATTTTTGTTTTAAGTCTCGCATATCTTTCATATTTTCTCACATAAATCATTCTTTCAAATTCAATGGCAATTCTTTTTGGGAATTTTTTAGTTACAACCCCTTCAAATACTCTTCCTCTTGTTCCAACTCTTACCTCATTTCCAGCATTCGCTACTACTTTTCCTTCCTGGCTTTTTTTGTAAGCCTTTTTCACTTCAGCTTCTGCTTTTGTTTTTTGCTTTTTTTCCATTTTGTTTTTCCTGTTAGGTTAATCACCTATAGAGTTGTTTGCGAAGCCCATCTTTATGAGAAGAGGTTTTATCTTCTTCATGTGGTCTCCCTGAAGCTCTATGATGTCGTTTTTGTAAGTTCCACCGCAAGCAAGCTCGTTTTTGAGTGCTTTTGCGATTTTTTTTACATCGACATCCTTGTCGAATCCGCTTACAATCGTAACAACTTTTCCGTACCTTTTCTTGTCTGTCGTCACGTTTATTCTTTGCGAACCCCTAGTGAGGTTTTCCCATTCTATTGCCTGTAGTGGCAATCCTGTCTTTGGATCTATTTCCATAGTTTATTTTTTTTCAACACCTCCCTTGGAAGTATTGAATGTTAATATTTTTGCTATTTCCTTTTTAATTTGTTTTGTGCTGGAACTTCCAGCTTTAGCCGCTCTTGCTTTAGATTTTACAAGTTCTATTTTTAAATCTTTAAATTTATTTTCTCTGTCTTGTTTGCTCATTTTTGTTATTTCTTTGTATTTCATTTTTCTTTTTTACCTTTCTTTATCTTTTTAACAGGTCTATTTTCAAATTCCTGTTCGTTTGATTTTAATTTTTTCATTAATTCTTCATTTATGGTGATTTTATCTTTTAATATTGCATGAGGAGAGAGAATGCTGACTTTTATTCCAACTGTTCCTGGTTTTGTTTCTGCTCTTGCTTGTGCTCTATCTACAACTTTTGCAGTATCTCCTGTTTTTTTAAGAAATCCCTGAGCAAATCTCCAGGTTTTTGCTCTTGAGCCTGGCAATTTACCACTCAATCTTATTTCACATCCAAGTGCACCAGCCTTCATTACTCTTTCAAGATTTCTGTATGCAAGTATTTTGAATTTTAGAGGACCAAATCTTTCTAATCCTAAAGCTATTTCATCAGCAATTATCTGTGCATCAAATTCAGGCTCCATTATCTCTTCAACATCTAAATGTAAATTTTCAAATTTGAAATTTTTTCTTAAGTATTCTGTTATTTCGTTTAGTTTTTCTCCGCCTCTTCCAATTATCAATCCTGGCTTGTTTGTTGAGATTATTATCTTTTCTCCAACAGGAGTGTATTCTATTCTTACTTTGCTGACTTTTCCTTTTCCCAGCATTTTTTTGACAGATTCCTTAATAGCAAATTCTTCTTTCTTGAATTTTACAGTTTGTTTTTCTTCCATTGTTTAGTTATCTAAATTTATTTGATATATATTTAATTCCTTCAATTGCTTTTTGTCCACAATAATGATGATAACCTGTAATTATATCACCAAGTCCATCAATTGCCAATAATGTTCCTCCAACTATCAGTGGTATACTTTCTGGTTCTTTTAATCCAACACCTATAGATATTCCTGCAAGAGTTATTCCTGCCAATCCTTGTGCTCTATGTTTCCAATTTTTAGTATAATCTGTTTCCCAAAATTTGTTTTCTGTCATTTCTGCCATTTTATTTTTTCTTCTCCAGTTCTCGATTTTTTGAGGACTTAACCTGAATTTGTTCAGAGTTCTTGATTTTCATCTCAACTGCTCTAAGTGTTACATGCGTTCTTTTTCTTCTTATTCTTCCAAATCTTCCTTTTGGAGCAGGAGCCCAGTTTGCACTCGCTTCAACTATAATAGGTTCATTAATTTCATGGTTGTCTGCATTTCCAGCAAGGCTCTTCAATAAAACAATAAACTGTTTAGCAGCTCTTTGAGGATAAGCGCCTCCGCTCATTCCTCTTCCTTTTCTGTGAGAATATTCTCCTTTCATAGGAACAGATTTTTTTAATAGTGTAACTTGTTCCAAATCTCTTATTGCATCACCTATTCTTTTATTTTTTACAAATTTGCAAATATTAATAGCATATTTAGTTGAAACAGGAACGCTTTTAGCATTAACAAAAACTTCTTCTTTCTTTATTTTTTTTGCAGGTTTTTTAATTTCTTCCGAATGCTTAGTCTTCGCCTGAACTTCCTGTTCTTCAGTTTTTTGTTCTTCCTTTGCTTCTTTTTTCTCCTGTTCTTTCTCTATCTTTTCATCAATTATTTTTTCCTCTTTCTTTTCAATATTTTCATCAATTTTTTCCTCTTGCTTTGGCTGATGATTATGGGGTTGGATTTCATTCTGTTTTGGCTGTTTTTTCATAATTTTCTTTTCTTTAGTTGTTGGTGCATATTGTTTTTCCATTTTATTTCTTAGCTTTATGTTTAGTTCCTTTTGTTGCTCCTATTCCTGCCTTGCTGTGGGCAACCTTTGAACGAGTTGCAGACATTTCCCCAAGCCGATGTCCAATCATCTCAGGTTCTATTAATATCGGATTGAAATTTCTTCCATTGTGAATTTGAATATTCATTCCAACCATCTGTGGAACAATTATAATTTCCCTTTGATGTGTCCTTATTTTTTTTCCTTTTGCAATTTTATCCTGAGCCCTCTTGACAAAGTCTTCTATAATTTGGAAATTTCTGAGAACAGTTCTTTTTTCTCTTGATGGCAAATATTTTGCGAATTCTCTAACTTCTAAAGGTTTCAATTCTTCAATTGTTTTCCCTCTGTATAGTGATTGTTTTTTTTGTATTTCTACCATTTTAGTTTATTTTATACTCTTTTCCATATTTATTTAAGAAATCTTTATTTAAACCTTCTTCTAAACAAATTGTCCAAAATTCTTTTTCAATCTCTCCAATATAATGTAATCCTCCACAAAAATTATTAATATTTTTGACCTTCATTTCTTGAGCTATGTTATGAAAAGCGTTGCTATCTTCAACATCAATTTTATGTTTGTGCCCCCAAATTACTATCCTTCCTTCTGCTTTACTTCCAATTAACCTTTCTAAATGTTTTTGACATTCATTTCCCCTCGGAGTTTTATACATATTTATTATTTCCATTTTATCTTTTCTTACCTGTTCTCCTTGGTCTTATTAAACCAACTCTTCTTCCAGCAGGAGCATTTCTCTTTGCAATCTTGCTTTTAATATTCTTTCCTCTTCCTGAACCGAAAGGATGGTCAATTGCATTAACTTTAACTGCGCTTGTTCTTGGCCACATTTTGTTTTTTATTTTCTTAATATAATGCTGTTTTCCTGCTTTGATTATAGGTTTTTCTAATCTTCCGTGTCCAGCAATCTGCCCGATTATTGCTCTGCATTTTGAATTAAAGATTTTTTCTTTTTTTGAAGGAAGCATAACTAATATTTTGTCTCCAATTATTCTTGCAACAATTGCACTATCTCCGCCTGCTTTTATGAATTTCCCGCCATCTCCAGGACGTGATTCAATGCAATAAATTTCAGTTTTAACTGGTATTTTTTCAAGAGAAAGAATATTTCCTTCCTGAATTCCTTCATTGAAAGAAATTTTTTGCCCTTCTACCATTCCCTTGAATGCGGGGATGTAAAAACTTCCATTGCTATAAATAACTTTAGCAAGTGGTGCAGAATGTGCAGAAGAATTCAAAAGCTTTACAACAGTTCCTTCTCCTTCAAGTATTCGAGGATATTGAATTCTGTAAACAAAAGAGGTAGGCTTCGCTCTGTATGTTGAACTTCCGTGTCCGCGTGCCTGTTGAATTATTCTTTTTCCCATTTTACATTAATCCCAACTTAGTTGCTAAGTCAATTGCTAAATCTTTTTTATTTAATTTAACATAAGCAATTTTTTTGTTGTTTCTTATCTGTGTTCTTACTTCGTCAACTTTAACTTTGAATAAATCTTCAATTTCTTTTTTTATTTC
>JBBTAN010000034.1:0-14524 GCA_038044205.1 Nanobdellota archaeon | reverse complement strand
TGCTTTTTCAGTATAAACAGCTACTCTCCCTAATCCACCACCAGCCAAGTCTGTTGTGTTTAATTCTCTCGCTTTTTTAACCTCGAATAATTTTGTTTTTAATTTTTCATCATTTCCCAAAACTAATATCATTCCGGCAGTTGATTTATATTTTCTGCCTCTCATTTTTCCTCTTCCAGCTCTTATTGATTTTTCTTTTAAAGCAACATCATATAGATTTCCTAAAATTTCTTTTAATTCTTTGAGAATTTGTTTTGTCTTTGCTTTTGTAATTTCAGAAGAAACAATAAAAGGAGCTTTTTTGTCTAATTTTTCAATACTTCCATATTTTTTGATAATATATTTTTCAGAAGCTGTAGCAGCAATAGCAGAAGCAAATGCAATCTTTAATTCTTTTTTGTTTATTTTTAATATGTTTATGAATTGAGTAACTTTTGGAGGATGAGCCCTCATTCCACCTCTTGCCTGAGGAACTTCAGCAGCTTCCCAGTTGAATTGAGAACCTTTTCTCGAGAATATTTTTCTTGGAACTCTCGACTGTCCTCTTCCATAACCGCTTCTCCAGACATGTCTTGCATGAACAATCAATCCTTTTGCAGAATGTTGTTTTCCTGCAACAGGAGAATTAGAATATGGTTGCTGATTTTTCTTTGATTCAAGAACTTTAGAAACAATATCTTCTCTTATAGGTGATTCAAATATTTTTGATTTCATTTCTTAACCTCCACGAATTCGAATATTTTCTTTCCTTGTTCTTTTGTGGGTCTTAAAGGAGTTGTTATAAGAATTTGTCTTTTTGCAGGACCCTGCACACTTCCGTATAGAATAATATAATCTGTTTTTATATCACCATAATTTTTTATTCCTTTCAATTGCTTTTCAGTTTCTTCTGCTTTTACCAACGATAATATCTTTTGATTATAATGAACTCTTGTGAACATTCCCATCTGTCCAGCCATGGGAACTTTGAATGTTACACGGGCAGGATGCCAGGGCCCAAGTGTTCCCGGTCTTCTTACACCTTTTTCTGATTTATGGCTTTTTAGTGTTATTCCAAATCTTTTTACAGCTCCTGAAAATCCTTTTCCAGTTGTTAATCCTCTTATATCAACTAATTCTCCTTGTGAAAAAACATCCTCTATTGAAATGTCTTTATTTAAATGAGTTTTAACAAAATTTAATTTTTCTTCAATATTTCCTCTGAGTCCAATTTCAGTCATATCAGGTGTTTTCTTTATGTTTGTTTTTTTAACTTGAGAATAAGCTATAACAGAAATATCATCATAATCCCCCAACTTTATACTTTCAATATCATTTTTTCCTTGTTTAGGCAATTTTACCTTCTTTTTTAATTCCTTGTCTATATGCTCTGCAAGAATTTCTTTTGCAACCTTTCCAAATTTATAAAACCTTATAGAAAATATTTTCATAGGAGGACATTCAATAATTGTTGATGGAATTATTATTCTTTTATCTTTAGTCATAGAATTAAGAGTTAAATCCTTAACTTCCACAGAGAACATACCTGCCTTATATCCTATAAAACCTTTAATATTTTTTCCAGAATCTATTGCTTTCCAGTTAACACTAGGCAAAAACTTATTGACTCTCTTTCGAGGCCAAAACTGTAAACTTCCTTTTCTCGGTGATTTCGGTGGTGCCATTTCTTATGTTTGTTAGTAATGCGGATATTATCATTTTATCCTTCCCTGGAATAATAATTTTAGAATGAGATGGTTTAAAAAGCTGTTGGTGGAATCTTTTTTAAGAAAAGACAAATCTAATTTTTAAGAAAATTTATAAACCTTGTTTAATTATGTTTAACATGGAGAATTTAAGTGTTAATATTTCTGTTAGAGAAGAAAAGATGAATAAAAAAAAGGTATTTATAGTTAATAATGAAGAGGTTGGTGTTGCTGATTTTGGAGATACTTTAGAAAAAGCGATTAATAATTTTAGAAAATCTTTAAAAATGTATCTAGATGCCTATCCTGAGAAGAAGAAATTTTTTATTGCTGAAAAAAGAGAACCTGTATTAGTATCAAGAATTTTTCTCTAAAGATAATTTTCTTCAAAATATTTTTTATCAATATCTAATTGTCGTAAGACATTATTATAAATCCAGACAGCTAAGATTTCTTGATGTGTCGGAACATTTGTCGATTTACCATTTTTAGGATTTTCAAGAATTACTCCATGAGAAGTTGTTCTTTTTTCAATACATCCATAGTCCTTTAACGCCTTTACAATTTTTCTTGCCTTTAAATTTCTACGATTCATTTTTGTCTTCTCCTTTATTCAATTTCTCTACTCTTTCATTGATATATTCTTCTCCCTTATGCATAATTTCATATTTATATGCAAATGTCCCTCCCAAATTTATTTTCTTTCTATCGGCGTATTCTGTGGCTTTCATTAAGGACATACTAACTGAAGAGGGGGTTTTCATTATTTTAAAAACATCTTTTAATATTGTAGAAATTTGTCCAGGAGTTAATCCTTTAATCTTTTTTTCTTTTTCAGCAATTTGGAGCAAAAATAGTGATTGGTCTAAAGCAGATTCTAACTTATATATTATAGAATATTTACTTCTACTTAAAGAGGAGATAATTAATTCATTTTCCCCTTGAAGTTTTTTAGCATCTTCATTTTCCACTTTAGATATATGCTTTTTAGGGGGTCTTCTTTTATCCGGGAATCTTTCTTTTTTCATAGGTTCATTAGAGCCGAGCAAATGATCCATCATCTTTGAGAAAGCTATCTTTTGAAATTCTTCAGGTAGCTTTGCATTCTCTATTATCTCCTTTGCTTTTTTCAGTTCTTCAGTCAGTTTATTGCTTTCTATTTTTTCATCCATGCTCTGAATTAAGAAAAAAGGGATTTATAAAGGTTTGCACCGAATAAATAGATTACCATAAAAGTAATTATATCTCCGTTGGGTTAATGGTTTAATATGGATTTATAGCAATAAAATTATTCGATTATATTAATCAACTCATCAACTTTTCTATATTCAAGCTCTCAACTCCAGCTCTTTCTCAATCCTCTTTTCATCAATTACAGATTTTCTTAGAATTCTTCCAATTCTCTTTGATTTTTCTCTTATTAGTGCAAAATCCTCTGAATTTTTCAGTTCTTCAGGAACTTCAATCTTATCAATAAAAAAATCATGAATCACAATTGCGCTTTTAAATTCTGGGACTTCAAATATAAAACTTTCTGCAAGTTTTTTATCTCTGGTTATTAATTTGCAGAAATCAGGTTTAGGAGCTTCCTCTCCTTTTGTGCCTGGTTTCCCAGATTTAGGAGCCTTTGGCTTAATTTTAAGTATAGTTTCCTCTCCTGCATCAAAACTCAATGCAAAAAATGCTTTTGGAAACTTATTTAGCAAGGTAATAATTTCAGAACCAGACATCTCATTTTCAATCATGTATTTTTTAACACCCTGAAATTGCTTAATTTCTTTAAATTCCAAGTCTTTTTTCAAATCTAATGTAGAAACTATTGCTCCCTCAACTTTTGTTTTTTTTGAGCCCAATTTTTCAGCAACATCTCTTACAAGTTCATTTGCAAATTCTGCACTAGTGTTTATAGTATACTTTCCACCAGAAGCCTTTGCATGTACAATTGCCCTATTCTTGAACTCCCCTTTTGAGAATTTTTGGAATTGCATGTGAACAGATTCATCAAAGTTTTTATCCTGCACCTTTTTTATAAAATTCATATCTATCCTTCTTAAAACTAGTTTATAAACTTTATTAACAAAACTTTATAAATTACAAAAATTTGTTTTTATAAAGGAAAAAATAAGAAAAATGGACAATGATTATTTTAAAAAAGTTATGACTGCAGTTATATTAGTCCTTTTAATTGTATTATCATTTTTTCTGCTTAAGCCTATAATTCTCTCAATAATTCTTGGAATAATTTTAGCTTTTATTTTTACACCTATTTATGATTTCTTTTTTAAATATATTAAGAGGAAAAATATTACAGCTTTTCTTATGTGTCTGCTTTTAATTGGGTTAATAATTGTTCCTCTCTGGTATATCTTCCCTGTAGCAATAGACCAATCAATAAAATTCTATACAGATTCCCAAAGTTTAGATTTTGTAACTCCATTAAAAGCAATCTTTCCATCAATGTTTCAATCAGAACAATTTGCACATGAAATAGGTTTAACAATACAATCTTTTGTTACAAGGACAACTAATTCCCTCATGAATTCTTTGTCAGATGTAATTCTTAACTTTCCAACTTTATTTTTGCAGCTTTTAGTAGTTTTCTTTTCTTTTTTCTTTGTTTTAAGAGATAAAGAGAGTTTAATTGAATATATTCAAAGTCTTATTCCTTTTTCAAAAGAAGTTGAAAAGAGATTATTCAAATCTTCAAAAGATTTAACAATTTCAATATTATATGGACAGATAGTCCTTGGAATAATTCAGGGAATAACTGCTGGAATTGGTTTTTTCATATTTGGAGTCCCAAATGCTCTTTTAATTACAATTCTTGCCATGGTAGCAGGAGTATTTCCAATAGTGGGGACTGCAATAATCTGGGTTCCTGTTGCAATATATCTTCTTATGGCAGGAAATACAGTAAATGCTTTGGGTGTGGTAATGTTTGGATTAATATCCTCTATTATTGAAGCTTTGTTTAAGCCAATATTTATATCAAGAAGAGCAAAAATGAACTCTTCCCTTATACTCTTTGGTATGGTTGGGGGAATACTCTTTTTTGGTTTATTAGGAATAATTTTGGGTCCTTTAATTCTTGCTTATCTATTCATAGTAATTGAAGCCTATAGAAACAAAAAGCTACCAGAGGCAGTTATACAATCTCCCAAAAAAGAATAGATATAAAAATAAATTTTTCTAATGTATATTAAAAGATGGAATTAAAAGTTCGTTTATTAGAATGGTCTGCAGGAATTCCTGTAGCAATGGTTAATCTCAAAACAGCAGAACTAATGGGAATTCACGAGAATGACAGAGTTTCCATAGAGAAGTTTTCAAAAGGAGACGGAGAGTTTTCAACTATTGTGAATATTGTTGAGAAAATTATAAAAGAGAATGAAATAGGAATATCTTCAGAAATAAAAGAACTTTTTGGTCTTAGGGATAGGCAAAAAGTTGATGTTAATCTTGCAAAATCTCCTGCAAGTTTAGATTATATAAAAAAGAAACTTGATAAAAAAAAGCTTTCAAAAAAAGAAATTAAAGAGATAATAAAAGACATAGTAAATAATTCTCTCTCTGATCCCGAAATTGCTTTATTTATTTCCGGAATGTATGAAAATAAAATGGATTTTAATGAAACAATTGATTTAATTGAATCTTTTCTTGAATCAGGAGAAAAACTTTCTTTTGAGGGAAAATTTATAGTTGATAAACATTGCATCGGGGGAATACCGGGAAACAGAACAACTCCAATAGTTGTTTCAATATGTGCAGCTGCAGGATTAACTTTTCCAAAAACATCTTCAAGGGCAATAACGAGTGCAGCTGGAACAGCAGATGTTATAGGGGCTATAGCAAGAATTGAATTTTCAGCAAGCGAATTAAAAAAAATAGTGAAGAAAACAGGGGCTTTCATGGCCTGGGGTGGTTCTTTGGAATTGGTTCCTGCTGATTCAAAAATTATAAGAATAGAAAAGATGCTTAAGATAGATCCGAAGGCACAATTATTGGCTTCTATAATGTCTAAAAAACTTGCAGTCGGAAGCAAATATATCCTTATAGATATTCCTTATGGAAAGAATGCAAAAGTCAGCAAGAAAGAAGGATTAGAATTAAAAAGAGATTTTGAAAAGCTTGGAAGATATTTTAAATTAAACTTGAAGGCAGTTTTAACAGATGGTGGCCAGCCAATAGGTAATGGAATTGGTCCTTTGTTAGAATTAACAGATGTAATAAAAGTTTTGAATCCTTCTGAGGATGGCCCTAAAGATTTGGAGCAAAAATCTTTATTTTTAGCAGGGCAAATATTTGAAATGACACGCAAGGCAAAAAAAGGCTGTGGAATGAATATGGCAAAATGTATTCTTGATTCTGGAAAAGCTTTTGAAAAATTTCTTCAGATAATAAAAGCTCAAAAAGGGAGCATAAGGCATCTTGAATTTGGGAAGTTTAAAAAGAACATTTTTGCAAAATCTCCTGGGAAAATAGCTGAAATAAATAATATAAAAATAAATCTTCTTGCGAGAATTGCAGGTTGTCCTGTAGACAAATCTTCAGGAGTATACATGTACTTTAAAGTTGGAGAAAGAATAAAAAAAGGCGAAAAATTATTAACAATATATTCGGAGTCAAAACCCCGTCTCAAGGAAGCTTTAATGTATTATAATAGAGAAAAACCAATGAAACTTGTTAAATAACAATTCTTTTAAACTTGAATATTTTGGTTTTTCTATGAGAAGCGAAGAACATAGAAGCAGACTAACAGAATATTTTAAGAGAAATTTAAAAAAAGGATATACTGAAGAATCTCTTAGATGGGCTCTTGTTAATCAGGGTTATTCAAGGACTATGATTGATTCCGCTCTTGAGAGAACACACAAAGAATTTGCAGAAGAAGCACCAATTCTTAAAGAAAAACCAATAATAAACTATGAAGTTCTCGATGAGAATGATAAACCTGTTGAAGTGAAAAAATCCTGGTGGAAATTCTGGTAAGAATAGCTTTTCTAAGTTATCTGTTGAATTACTAATGTTGTTCTATTTTAGAAAATGTAATTATCTGCTAAAATCATAACCTTGTTCTGCTATTAATCAACCTTATTACTATATAACTTAATTTAGAATAACTGTGACAGATAATTTAACATTCTATCTTGATAATTGCTTTTCCTCAAAACAAAATCCTTTTAAATTTAATTATCGCCTAAGCCCCTAATCTTGTTATACTATTAATCAACATTTATAATATAATCACAATATAGGATTTTACTAATATAATTACTTCTTCCTATAGTAAACTTTAAAACCTTCTAATTAATTTATATTTCATTCAAGCCTCCGTCGCATAACGGTATTGCACCTGCCTTGAGTTAGTGATTAAAAACAAGCAAGCAGGGCCCTTTGGGCACCCAGGTTCGACTCCTGGCGGGGGCGTTTTATTTGTCAAGGGCAAATTAATTCCGCAGGAATTCTTAACAAAATTCAAAGAATATTTAATTAGGTTTGACCGAGCAACTTCACGAGGTATCTTCAGCGAAGTCAATCTTGAAAAATCCGAGTGGGGTTGTAAGACTGGCGGGGGCGTTTTCTCAAAAGATTTTTAATCTACAGCCCCCACAATATTGTATGAAAGCAAAAACCAATACAGTAGAAGAATACAATAAAAAGCATAATAATCAACTTCCAGAAATAATAGGCGAAAAAGTAATTCTGGCTCCAATTCCAGATTCAGATGAATTCTATAAGTTATACCATAAATGGCTTTCAAATAAAGATTTAAAACCAAAATTAGGAGAAGAAGATACAGAATATACTCTAAAAGAAATAAAAGAAATGCATGATGAATGGAAAAAAGATTTCAAAAACATGACTTTTTGTATTTTAAACAAACAGACAAAAGAGCCAATAGGAGACATTAATCTTTTTGACAGCGAAGAATTCAAAAATCTCCCAGAAATATCAATTATGCTTGGAGAGCATTCAGGAAAAGGCTTCGGAACAGAAGCTTCCCAATTACTCTTAAACTTTGCATTTAAGAAATTAAAATTAGCTGAGATCAACTTAGCTGTCTATAAAGACAATCTTCCTGCAGTGGCGCTCTATAGAAAATTAGGTTTTGAAACATTTGGAGAGATAAAGGATGAAGATAATAGAGAAGAATATTTAATGAAGATAAATCCTTCTTTTCACCATTAAAAAGACATAGTTAATGTTAAAACAGAATTGTTATGCTTAATAAAATAACCCTTAAATTATAATATTTATTGAAATAGTTATTTCCCTTCCGGGAATATTAATTATTGCCTAAGCCACCAACATTATTCAACTATTAATTATTTAGATTATAAGTCAAATTTATAATAATATTAAAACTGTTACAGATAACTTAAGCTTTCACCATGATAATTATTTTCTCTCTCGAAATAGCAAAGATATTAAATTATGTGATTTAATTTACAGCAAGATTAATTATATATAACCCTTTTTATTTAATTAGAACATGGATAAAAAAAGATTATTTAATTGGACAATCTTTGTTATTATACTTTTTGTTTTAATATTCTTTTTATATTCTTATCTTACAAAAGGGTTTTTTTATTTCTTAATTAATTTGGATAAAGAGCAATTAATTTCATTTATTTCTTCATTGGGAAGCTTCTCTTTTTTGGCTTATATTTTTTTAATTATTATAGGGGTTATATTTGCACCTATTCACCCATTCATATTTTATGTTGTTGGAGGAATTGTCTTTGGACCGTATGTTGCATGGGCTCTTACTATGGTTGGAGTAACAATTGGCTCTTCAATTGCATTTAAAATTTCAAAAAAATATGGAAGGAGTTTTGTTGAAAGAAATGTATCAAAAAAACATATTAATAAATTTGATAATGTTTCAGATAAATACGGTTCCATCTCAATCTTCTTGCTGAGAGTAAATCCTTTGACTTCTTCAGATATATGGAGTTATATTGCTGGCTTAACAAGAATTAAATTCTGGAAATTTTTAATGTGGACACTTTTAGGTTTGGCCCCCGCGATTTTTGTTCAAACATATTTTGGAAAAGCAATAGGAGAAAATGCTGTTTTATTTAAAATCTTTGTGGGGCTTGCAATAAGTTATATAACCATTCTTTTATTGGTGGCGGTATATCTTTTCTTCAAAAAGAAAAAATATAAGCTAAATTAATTTCATTATGTTTATATAACCTAAAATGATATTTTTACAATGAAAAAAACTGAAAGAGTTATCAGGTTCTTTAAGAAAAATTATATTCTAATTTTCATTCTTCTTTTGCTTTGTTTTTGGCTTTATTATTCTTATTCTTCAGAAGGGATTATTTATTCAATTGTAAACAGCGACAGCGAATCTGTAATTGAATTTATCAATTCTTTTGGGACTTTCTCTTATCTAATTTTTTTCCTTCTCGTAATTTTAGAAGTTGTATTGGCACCAATTCCTCCTTTAATACTCTATGTAGCTGGAGGAGCTTTTTTTGGAGCTTTTTTGGGAGGTGTTCTTACTTTAGCTGGAAATTTAATAGGAGCACTCCTTGCTTTTATTATAGCAAGGAGATTTGGGAGAAAGTTTATAGAAAGAAAAATTGATAGGAATATAAGAAAGAAATTTGATAATTTCTCTGAAAAATATGGGGGTTTTTCATTGTTTCTTTTACGTATAAATCCTATCACTACTTCAGATTTGTTTAGTTATCTTGCCGGTTTAAGTAAAATGAAGATTAGCACTTTTCTCCTTGGAACTGGACTTGGGCTTATCCCCATGATATTTATACAATCTTATCTTGGGGAGGCATTTATAAAAACCAACACTATCCTGTATAAAACTTTAATTTGGGTTAGCATAGCTTATCTTTTGGTGTTAGTATATTTAATATGGAAAGCCCTGTCAAGACAAGATCTTTCTTATGATGTTTCAAAAGAAGAAAGATTAATTTTGCCTGAAGAAATTCAAAACTCTTAAATCAGGGCTCATCAGGAAGACTTCGTCTTCCTTAAATCTCAATCCTCTGTAAATTTTTTGCAGAACCTCTCTTCGTGCTTTGTCTTTATAAAAACCCCAATACTTTTGAGGATTTGTTTTGTTAAGTATTTTCCAGAATGCATCTTGAACATTAGGATTTGGAAATTTTGTGAATATTATGCTTTTACATTCATCTCCAGGAAAATCAACCCCCCTTGAACATTTAGTTGAAAACAATATATCAATCTCCCCGTCTTTGAATTTTTTTATATTTAAGCTTTCTTTATCTTCTTTTTGAGTCTCTATTAAATTCTCTTTTGTAATTGTATTTTTAAGATTAAATTTTTCTTTTTCAAATTCATCAGGTAAATCTCCAAAGCTGTTAACATGCACTAAAATCGGCTTCTTTGCAATTTCAATGCATCTGTCAAGCGCTTCCAAATATTTTTTTCTTTCTGCCTTTCCAGAGGAAAAATTTGAATATTTGCAGTCCATTTCATTTCCAGTTCTTAATATTTTTATTTCTCCAGGATTTTGAGTTTCTGCTTCTATTATCTTAAATTTTTCTATACCAAAAATTTCCTTAAGAACTTCACTAGAATGAAGAGTTCCGGACATTAAGACAATAATTTTATTTTTATCAATCATCTCTCTAAACTTTTTTGCAAGATTTATTGTAACAATACTTGCTGTTAAATTATCGTCTTTTTTATCAAAAATCACATAGGTTTCTTCCATAAATTCTTCAAACATTTTTATTGTATTTTCAACATCATAAACATAACTTTCTTCATCTATTTCATTCATAAATTCAGAATTTTTAAGGAAAATCTTGAATAAATCATATAGCCCTGTCTTTTTTAATTCAACTATCTCCTTGCTTTTTATTAATTCGTTAATTTTGCTGTTTTTTTTAATATGGTTTAATATTTCATTTATTTCGTGTATAACTTGAAAGCTTCCTTCTTCATGAATAATTGCATGAGAAAGAGAATTTTGAAGTCTGTCAATGTTTATATTTCTCTGGTTTGAAAAACTATCAAGAAATTCATCACATTCATCTATTATCTCAATTTCAGTTGAAGGTTTTCTGTTAAGAGCACTTTCAAGCTTGTATTTAAGAGAATTGAATACAATTATATCAGAATCAATATAGGAATTGAACTGTTCATAAAAAGGACAGCCATATTTTCTTTTGTAAAATATAAACCTTTTTCTCTGAAGTCCAACATACTTTTTTTTATCTTCATAATCTAAATTTTTTATTTCATATTCTTCAGGAACAACAGGGCTCCAATAAGGGCAAACAGGTGCTATTGACATCCTCTTTACATCAGCTATTTTATCAAAATTTTTAGGATTAACTCTTTTATTTTGTTTTAGATATTCTTTTATTCTTTGGATATTCTTTTCTTTTATTTCTATTTTGCAGGGGATATTCTTGTTGTCTGCAGATAAATCCTTTGAAATAAGTTCTTTTAATTTTTCTCTTTTTCCTTCAAATATATCAAACAATTTGGAATTAACTTCCTGCTTTTGTGAAGGAATTGCATTTTTATTATCTTCAAGAAATTTGCATAGATGATTGTTTCTTCCTGTTATTACAGATATTTTTAATTTTTTATCCTTATTATTAAGAAGATATTTGTTTTCTTCATAATCTCTTTTGTATTGTTGCTGAAGTGCTTTGCTTGGGACAACTATAGAGCTTTTTCCTAACTCTTTTGCAATGTTTAATGCCACGGCCGATTTTCCGGTACCACATTTTCCATGAATGAATATTATTTTGTGTCCTTCTTTGATTGAATCAATAACTTCTTTTACAATATCTTCCTGTGTTTTTCCATTTGAAAATTTTAAAGGTTCGAGAAATTTGCCTTTTTCATATAAACTCCATGCCATAGGATATCAAGAATTTATGGGGGATTATAAAATTTGTTGTTAAATTTCACTATCTTTAATCTTCAGCTCTTTCTTGTCTTTTCCCAAAACATATGCTCTTGAAAATTTATGACTGTCCAATAATTTATACTCTCCTAAACTAATCTTCTTTAATTCTTTTAATAAAACGTCAATAAAATCCTCCATTTCTTTGTTTGTTGGCATTCTATCATAACCCAATCTCTCTCTTGCAAATCCCACACTCATAAATCCTTTAATTTCTATAAATAAAGGTTGGGATTTCTTTATTAATTGAGCATATTCTTTTGCTTGTTCAGGAAACATGTTAAGGTCTTTTACTAAATTCATTCTAAAAACAGTTCTTGTCTTTCCTTTCATACTTTTCATTAATTCTAAGCTTTCATTTAACTTCCCCCACGCCCTTTTTATAGAACTTCTGTGAAATTTATTATATAGT
The DNA here is from genome assembly GCA_038044205.1 of Nanobdellota archaeon. Taxonomy (GTDB): domain Archaea; phylum Nanobdellota; class Nanobdellia; order Pacearchaeales; family GW2011-AR1; genus MWBV01. The sequence continues at coordinate 2,508 of JBBTAN010000034.1, read as the reverse complement.
TCTTCATTTGGTGTGTTAATAGAAATATATAACTGTGTAGGAAGTTGATTCTTTTTTAATAATTCTTTAATCTTTTCAGGATACAAACCATTAGTAACTAAAAAAGAAGTTTTCCCTCTTTTGCGTAGTTCAGATATAAGTTCCCCAATATATTGATAAACAGTTGGTTCTCCTGAAAGTGAAATTGCAAATTGCATAGGTTCCTGCGCTTCTTTAAGTTTTTTTTGATTTGCTTTGCTAAGCTGTTTCTTTTTTGATTTCTTGTCTATATTAAATCCATTTAATAATTTTCTTTGAGCTTTTATGCACCCATCTATAATTTCTGATGGACTATCAATTTTCCCAGGGATTTTATTTCCTGTTGTATATTCAATTGCTCTCCAGCAATGCACACAAGAATTCGGACAATAAAGACTTGGACTCATCTGGCAGCATAAATGTGATTTTATTCCATAAAATTTTTCTTTGTAGCAAACTCCCTCATCACGAAGAGATTTCTTTGTCCATCTGCAAATCTGTACAGCAGAATGTTCATTCTTACCAACGATTTCATAATGCTGTTTTTTAAGAATTTCTTTTACATTTTTGGGCAACATAATTTTCCTAATAATGTGTTCTTTAAAAGTCTAATTGAGAATAAACCCAATTAGTTATCTATAATACAACCTTGTTCAACCTATATTAATTAATAAAAAAAGGTGATAATAATAATTAAAATTTCCTGTTAACTTATTTTATGAAGCTTATTCCCCAGAGAACCATAAGCAAAAGGAAAAGGAACAGCAGGAAGTTTGTTGATATCTTAAACCAAAGCTCAGCTTTCTTTTTGCTTTTTGTCAGGATGAAAATTGTCAGATAAAAGAATCTTCCTCCATCAAATATTCCCATAGGAAGCATATTCATAAGTGCTACACTTATGCTTATGAGCACCAGCCACCATAAAAGATTATATATGAATAAACTTAAATCTGATTTTGGTTCATAATAAATATATTTCTTTTTGAATGAAGATAATTCATCAACTATCCCCCTAATAAATCCCCTGCTTCTTATTTCAGCATATCCCACTCCAATCCAAGCTTTTTCAGAATTATCCGGATTTTTCCCAAGTGTAATCTCGTAATTCTTAATCAAATCATCTTTTTTAGTCGTAATTATTATATTATCTCCAGGGGAATATTTTAAAATTTCCTCACCGAAAGAATCCCAATCTGTTATTTTTGTCCCGTTAATTTTTATTATTGCTCCATTAATTCCAATTCTTATCGCAGGCGAATCATCATATAATATTAAATAATTTTTTGCACTTTTTTGCTTCTCTAATTCTGCTTTCTTTATAAGATAATTTTTATCAAAAGTTTTTATCTCATTTAATCCTTCGTCTTTTGATAAATTTAATATTTTATCATAAGTTGCATTATTGAGCGAAATATTATTAATTGAAGTTATCCCAGCCAAACTCACTGCAGAATAAGAATAAGTATTAAATTGAACACCTGCTGGCACAAAAGCAGCTGCAAAAAATAACAAAATTATCACAAAAAACAAAATAGCAGTTAATACATTTGCAAAAGTTCCTGCAGCAAGAACAGCCATTTGCTTGAAAGGACTGCTTTTTTTCATGCTGTCCTCATCTTGTTCGACAAAAGCAGCCAAAAATATAGGAAAGAAAAATGGAAAAAATCCAAATCCAGTTGATTTTATCTTTATCTTATGCCTTCTCATAAAAATTCCATGCATAAATTCATGAGTTATTGCAATTATTGCAAGGATTATTATCCAGTATGTAAAATAAAGAGGGGGTAATCCCAAATTGGGAACTAACCTATCAACATATGGAAGCAGGGGGGCGATAGGAGGAATTTTTATATCACGAACTATAGATGGATAAGCAAAATATATATAAATTATTTTTCCAAATAAATAAAGCATAGAAGCCATAAGAATATATCCCATTCCTATAGAGACATAACTAAGAAAACCCAGAATCTTTTTGTATTTTTTTCCAATTCTGTCTATTAACTTTATTCCCCAGGTTGTTTTATATAAAAATAATAATCCCTCTTTTTTCAGATTTTTCCTTTTTATATAAAGAAAAGAAGAAATAAAAATAACAAATATTACAAGCAAACTTATATCAAGTGCAATAAAATTCATCTTTTAACCTCGAAGTTTAAAGTCAAATTAGGTTTAAAAGTGTAATGGTGTTATTTATGATTATTTCTTCCAGATTAATTATTTCAAATATTGATTAATCTGCTTGAAAAGTTTACTTTTTCTTCCAGATTAATTATTTCAAATATTGATTAATCTGCCTAAAATTTATTTCTTTTTAAGAGGTCTGAAAGCTTTTTTACCGCATTTTCTGCATTTCACTTTTCCCTTAAGAATTTTTTGAATATCTGATTTTATTTTGGATTTGCAGCTTTTGCATACAAAAATATTCTTGAATAATCTGTTTTGTGCTTCTGGTATTTTTGCCATAATAAAGGATTGAAAAATTAGTTT
>JBBTAN010000033.1:0-2968 GCA_038044205.1 Nanobdellota archaeon | reverse complement strand
AAAACCCTAATGGTATTTGCTAGCAACCATAACAAAATTACCAAAACCAGCATAATTATTTTTATTATCGGTAATCTTTAATGGGTTTAGTCTCATTACAACAACTCCTCTAGGTTCTTTTATTGGTGGTGGTAAAATTGATTCAGCTTTTAGAATTTCTTTACTAGCTTTTCTTCTTACATTAGCATTAGAAACTAAAATATTTTTATAATTATTAATTAAGTCCAAATCATTAATTAATTTCTTTTTATCAGATTCTAAACTTTGAATAAAATTTTTATAACTTTCACTTTTTGCATAATCTTTAATTTTAATATCTATCTCTTTTATTTTATTTAAAATTATTTCTCTAGCCCTTACTAAATCAAAGGTTTTATACTTAAACTTAATATACTTTTGTATTTTTGTTTCCATTTCTATATTATATGTTGTTTTATTTTATTATTAATACCAAATTTCTTTATTATGCGCCGAGTCGAATTTTAATTATATATTATGGCATACATGGACATATTCTTGCATTAAATGGGAATGCTCTATTATTTTCATCTATATAAACAAATTGCCTTATACCTTTATCATAATCCCAAAATAAATTATGAGTATAGTCATAAAATTGCGAATCTTTATCAACTATACCAATAATTTTATTATGAAAGCTTCTAACTAATGTTGGATGTAATAATTTTTCATGTTGGGTTATTAATATTAAACCAATATGAGCCCTTTGTAATTTAATACCATATTCAATTAACTCTTTTAATGAGCTGGGATATTCCCAAAATTCTTTTACATTTGGGGCAAATAAATCTGCTTCATCAATGCAAATAACAGGATTATATTTTTCTAAATAAGGTTTTAACATTCTTAAAATAATTCCTACATAAGCTCTACCTTTAAATACATCCTCCCCCTTCTGTAATTGTAAGTCAAAAATAATTACATAATTATCTATAAATTTAATTAAATCTTTAATATCAATTTCTTTTTTATTATCATTCGGATATTTAAAGATGTATTTTAAAAAATGCAATCTAGAATTTAATGCGGTTATCGTGCTTTCTGGTAATCTTGAATTAAAATATAAGCCTTGACTTGCATATTCATTATTAAAATTTTCTATGCTCTCTTCATTTATAGGTAATTTACTTAAGATTTCTAAAAATTTATCTGGATCATCGTAATGCAGTTTTATTTTTTTACCAATATCATTACAAATTTTTGCTCCTAATTCAGCAATTCCTAAGCTTAACCAATCATTTAAAGAAAATTGAGAAATTCTAAATGCAAAGTTTTTAAATAGCTTTAAATAAGATATTTTTTGTATCTCTGCTTGTCGATGATTATTGTATTCACCAAGTTTCCAATAGTCAGAATAGGGGTCAAAAATAATTATTTTTCTATTGCCTCTTCTATATAAATCAACCAATAATGTTTTTGCTATTGAAGTCTTACCTGTTCTGGTTTTTGCTATAATTCCTGTAGCAAAAAACTTTCTTGCTGGAAATAATACTCTTGGTTGTAAATCATTCTCATTAGCATAAAGTTTTTTACCTAGCTCTACCCAAAGTGTTTCTAGTTTATACATTTTATTCAAACATTTCTTCTGTTTCTCTATGATAATCTTCTTTACATTTTTCAGAACAAAATTTTGTTCCTCTAGATATATCTTTTCCGCAATTTAAACATCTATAATTCATTTTTTCCCTCCTATGGTTTGTTAAAATATTTAATTATAAAATATATCCCTATTAATGCTAGTAATACTATTATAGCAAATGTTATCTTGCCTAGAGTTGTTAGTAATTTGGTGAACCAGCTTATTGGCTTGGTTATTGGTTTTGCTATTTGCTCCATTTATTTCTCCTGAAGTTTGTAACCCCTCTTCAAACTAATATGATAGTAAGATTTACATCTCTTAGAGCAAAATATAGGCTTAGTTCCATTTCTATTTATTGGCTTACTAAATGGCTTACCACAATTTCTACAACCTTTAGGTCTTGACATTTATATCAACACCTCTTCTATACGTATTTCATCTCCACTAACTCTACTCTCTCTACCTTCTCTACCACTTTCAGTAGGGTTAGTAGAGTATGTAGAGTTTATAGAGTTAGTAGAGTATGTAGAGTTAAGTAGAGTAGTTTGAGGTAATAAGTCATCATATTCCTTTAGCCTAATAACTTTTTCAACATCTTCTTTTTTAAACAAATATTCAGTAATACCATTTACTAGTCTTCCATTAGATTTCCATAATGGAATGCTTCTAATAAACTTACCAAGATAAATTGAGATGGAATGTTTCTTTTTTTCATAATCTTTAGATTCTTTATTTAGTAACTCATCTGCAATCTCATTAGACAAGTCTTTTGCCTTAATCCATTTTGGTTCATCATTAATTTTTTGAATTAATAATTTTAGCAATAAATAATCCCATTTTTCCGCTATATCCCTTATTTTTCTTTGTCTTAAAACATCTTTAAAATAACTCAAAACCCTGTTGTAAGTTTCATTATCAACTAGCTTGGCAACTGCTAATATTGGTGCTGATATTTCTAAGTCCCTATTATTTAAATCAACCTTTAAATTCTCATAGCTTTCTTTGACTAAGTTATAATCCTTTAACCCAGAGATATAAAGCTGGTTTCTAATTTCACTCCAAAATGTGTCTTTAGGATTAACTTTTAATTTCCCTTTTTCAGAAGTTGTTTTTAGTAGAGGAAATTCATTACATCTGCTTAACGTAGTTTCATCTATACCAATAATATTATTAAACTTAAAACTAGAAAATACATCGTAAGTTCTGCTTCTTCTTGACTTACCTACATCTTCAACCCTAGAATATTTTCCACCTCTTTTATAACAAAGTTGCATATATTGGTTTATTGCTTTAGAATATTCTTCTGAAAGATTATCTAAGTTATCAACTTGTGGTGTTGCTTTAGTAGAAGCTACAATTCTAAATAAA
>JBBTAN010000032.1:0-2036 GCA_038044205.1 Nanobdellota archaeon | reverse complement strand
TAACCATAAATAAAATAAATAAAGATTATTTAAATAGTTTTTGTTAACCAACAGATAAGAAAGTGGAGTTATTTACAACAAGCAACTCTAGATAATGAACTACAATCCAAAGATCCAGGCACAATATAATTAGGAAATATAGTGACAGCAGTTCCATTCCCAGATGGCCATGTCCACCCTTGGCAGTCATTCCTACCTATAGTCCCTTGGACAGTACCTACACTGAAACCAGAAGATACCCATCCTGTATTTGATCCTGAAGTATATGATCCAGCTGGAAATGCGTGATTAACCTGAGCATGTGTAACAACCTCTTCAAGAGTACACGCATGATATCCACTGCATCCATTATCCTGTATCCAATCATTCATGTTCTCATAACCACTATTATAATGTCCATAAGCAGTTGTTCTAAAATCTCCATTGTGAGTCGCTGTTGTAAGTTTTATATCAGTAGGAATATACCTATTATTTGTTGCTGAAGGAGTTGCACAAACTACATTGCCCCCACTAATTGTTAAATATTGTCCTGAACTACACGTAGGCCAGGTAATTTCATTCGTAGTGTGCCCCATTATTGTAGGGTTACTTGGCGCATAATTATAAGCATAAACTCCAATTCCCAACAACACAATAGATAATATTACAATTAAAGTATATGCAAGTTTATTAGAAATATTAAATTTCTTCAACCTCTTTTTACTAACCATAAATAAAATAAAGAAATACTATTTAAATATCTTTTGTTAAAGAGATATAATTCTTAAAAATAATATTCCTCTTTTCATTATATTTTTCAACCAAACATTTTATAAGTTTTATGTTTGATAGTATTCTATGAAAAAGAAGATTTTTGATTATTCTTTGGATGCAGACGAGGAAACTCTGAGGCAGTTTAAAGAATGTTATTCTCGGGATTTCGTGGTTTCTGCTGCTTTGATGCCTGATGCTCATAAAGGATATGTTGCTCCTATAGGTGCGGTTCTTATAACAAAAGAATATATTATTCCATCCTGGGTTGGATTTGATATAGGGTGTGGAATGATTGCTGTAAGAATTAAGGGAAAAAATATATTTGAGAAAATGAAAACAAATATAGATAAAATATACAATCAAGTTGAAAAAAATATCCCATTAGGGGTTGGAAATATAAACAGGGAAGGAAATATAACAGAGAAAACAAAGGAAAATTTCAAAAAATTATTGGAAAAGTTTAAGCAAGGCCCTCATGATAAGAATATATTCCACCTTTTAAGAGATGCCGCTCTCAGGCATTTAGGAACTTTAGGAGGAGGAAATCATTTTATAGAATTAGGTTTTTATAAAAAAGAAATATGGTTAGTTATTCATTCTGGAAGCAGGGGAATTGGGCACAAATTAGCAAAAAAATATATGATAAATGCTTCTAAAAGTGAAACAGATTATGAGAAGACATTTCCTTTGGATATAAAATCACAGCTTGGAAAAGAATATTTGAATGTATTGAATTTTGGGCTTGATTATGCTTTACTAAATAGACTGGAAATGAGCTATAAGATAATTGAAATTTTAGAAGAGATTTTAAAAGAAAAACTAAAAACAGAATTATGGGTAAATAAAAACCATAATCACGCAATTCTTGAAAAAGGATTTTACATTCACAGAAAGGGGGCTACACCTGCAAAAAAAGGTGAAAGGGGAGTTATTCCAGGAAATATGAGAGACGGTTCTTTTTTAGTTGTTGGTTTGGGAAATTCAAAATTCTTAAATTCTTCTAGTCATGGTGCAGGCAGGAGTTTAAGCAGAAAAGAAGCAAAAGAAAAAATATCAATGGAAAGTTTTGAAAAAAGCATGAAAGGAATTAAAGGAACAATTTCAATAAGAACATTGGATGAAGCGCCAATGGCTTATAAGAACATAAATGAAGTTATGGATGCACAGAAAAAAAGTGTGAAAATAATAAAACACATCTTGCCGATTATTAACTGGAAAGGATAGTTTGTCCCACCCGCCCACCCAATTCCATTAAGTTAAGGATTTTCTCTTTTGAGAAAATG
>JBBTAN010000031.1:0-6016 GCA_038044205.1 Nanobdellota archaeon | reverse complement strand
ATTACGCAAAAAAAATATGGACAGAAATGGGATTTCAGGAAATGAAAGGAAACATGGTGCAAAGTTCTTTCTGGGTTTTTGATTCATTATTCACAGCACAGGACCATCCTGTAAGAGATATGCAAGATACTTTTTTCATAAATAAAAAAGAAGAACTTCCTGATAAAAAGCTGGTTGCAAAAATAAAAGAAGCTCATGAAAAAGGCATTAACGGAAGCAAAGGCTGGCAATATTCCTGGGATGAAGAAGAAGCAAAAAAAATGGTTTTGAGAACCCATACAACCTGCCTTTCCTCAAGAACTCTTGCAGAATTAAAAAAAGAAAATATTCCTGCAAAATTCTTTGCAATAGGAAAATGCTTCAGAAATGAAACAGTTGACTGGTCTCATGGATTTGAATTTAACCAGACAGAAGGGATTGTAATTGACCCAAATGCAAACTTCAGGCATCTTTTAGGATATTTAAAACAATTCTTTAAAAAAATGGGTTTTGAAAATATAAGATTCAGGCCAAGTTATTTTCCATATACAGAACCAAGTGTTGAAATTGATGTCTGGCATTCAGAAAAAAAAATATGGCTTGAACTTGGAGGAGCAGGAATTTTCAGACCAGAAGTAACAATTCCATTATTCGGAGAAAACATACCAGTATTAGCGTGGGGTCCTGGATTTGACAGAATCTTAATGGATTATTACAAAATAAAAGACCTTAGAGAATTATACAAAAATAACCTAACTCAATTAAGAAAAATGAAATTTTGGATAAAACAATAAAATGGAGATAAATAGAATTAAAAAAACAAAATGAAGGTCTTATCATTAAAACAACCATTTGCAGAACTTATTTTGGAAGGAAAGAAGAAAATAGAATTAAGAAAATGGAATACTAATTTCAGAGGAGAATTTTTTATTCATGCCTCAAAGAACCCAGATGAAGAATCTATGAAAAGATTTGGGTTTACAACCCTTCCTTTAGGATTTATTGTTGGAAAAGCAAAACTTGTTGATGTTAAAACATATGAAAACAAAGAAGAACACAATAGAGATAATAATCTTCATTTAGCATCAAGCGATTGGGGAAATATAGGATTTATATTGGAAAATCCAATAAGAATAGAACCAATTCCGTTTAAAGGGCAATTAAATTTTTTTGATGTGAATATAAAATGATAAGACTGCAATTTCGTCAAGGTGTTTGGAAATTGCCCTTCAAATATGAGAGGAAAATCAAAAAAAACCTGGAGGTTGTTTTTAAATGGCACTCATAACACTAAACAGAAAAACTTTTGAAAAAGAAATAGGCAAATTAGATGAAAAAATGCAGGAAAGAATAGCTATGTTTGGAACTCCTTTAGAAAAATTTGATGATAATGAAATTGAAATTGAAATTTTCCCAAACCGCCCGGATTTGCTTTCTTATCAGGGATTTAAAAGAAGTTTTCTGGCTTTTCTTGGAAAAAAAACAGGGCTTAAAGAATACAAGATAAATAAACCTGAAAAAAATTATCAGCTAGTAATTGATTCTTCTGTAAAAGATGTTCGTCCTTATACAGCCTGTGCAATTGTAAAAGAATTAAAATTAGATAATGAGAAGATAAAAGAACTAATAGAAATACAGGAAAAACTGCATCTTACTTTGGGAAGAAAAAGAAAAAAAATAGCAATAGGAATTTATCCTCTTGAAAAAATAAAGCTTCCTATAACTTTTAAGGCTCTTGAACCAGACTATATAAGATTCATCCCATTGGATTCAGATAAGGAAATGTCGGGATTGCAGATTTTGCAGAAACATCCAACAGGAAAAGAATACTCCCCCCTTCTAGCAGGGAAATCAAAGTTTCCTGTTTTTGTGGATGCAGAAAATAAAATTTTAAGCATGCCTCCCATAATAAATTCACAACTAACAGGAAAAGTAACTGAAAAAACAAAAGAGATATTTATTGAATGTTCTGGTTTTGATTTTAAAATTTTAAAAAAGTGCCTAAATATACTAGTTACTATTCTTGCTGATATGGGAGGAAAGATATATCAAATGGAGATTAAAGGGGCGCCTGAAAAAATTTCTCCAAATTTTGACTCTGAAAAAATGAAAATATCCCTTGAAAATACAAATAAACTACTTGGAATAAAAATAGATGAAAAAAGACTTAAACAGCTTCTTGAAAATATGGGACACAATTATAATCAGAAGACAAGTGAAGTTGAAATAGGCTCGTGGAGAACAGATATACTGCACGAGATTGATTTGATTGAAGATGTTGCAATTGCCTATGGATATGAAAATTTTATCCCGGAAATACCAAAAATCTCAACAATAGGACAAGAGGATGTAAAAGAAATAATAAAAAGAAAAATATCTGAAATTCTTACAGGTTTAAACATTCTGGAAGTTTCAAATTATCATTTAACAAATAAAGAATGGCAATTCAGAAAAATGGGAATTCAAGAAAAACAGGAAAAGAATTTTGTTGAATTGGGAAATTCAAAAACAGAATATAATTTGTTAAGAAAAAACTTATCACATTTCCTTCTTAAAAATCTCTCAGAAAATGTTGATTCAGAATATCCTCAAAGAATATTTGAAATTGGAACAGTGTTTGAATCTAAAAAGGATATAGAAGAACACGAGAAATTGGCTCTTGCAATAACTCCTGGAAATTTCACAGATATAAAGCAGGTTATAACATATTTATTCAATTCCTTGGGATTAGGACTCAATATAACATTAAAAGAACCAGAAGAAACTCCTGTTCATCTTATAGAGGGAAGAACAGCAAATATAATTCTTGATAATAAACCAATTGGAATTATTGGAGAGATTCATCCAAAAATATTAAGAAATTGGAAGATAAAAATGCCTGTTGCATTGTTTGAAATTAACTTAGAAGAAATTTTTAAGAAGTTGATTTGATTTATTGTTAAAAAATAAAAAGATATTAATTATCTCAGTAAAACCATATTAGTTATCATAAACTCAACCTGCCTAATGTTACAACCCAATTAAAATTCTACATTTACTAATCATTCACAATTAATATACCCCCTGCTGGGATGGATAACGTATAGTTTATTATAATCTCCAACCTATGTAATATAATTAACCTAATTTAAACTATAAATTAACTAATCTTCCACACCCAACATAATAAAAAACTGTTACAGATAATTAATTCTCCGGATTTTAGCCTATTTTAATTAAATGATGGAAAGATTTATATACATATGTTAAATATTATTAACATATGTTAAATATTATTAACAATATAAAACCCTTTATTGAAGATTGTTACAGAAGAATTAATGTTAGAGAATATTCCAGATTGATGAAAGTTTCCCCTCCAACTGCATCAAAGACACTTTCAAAACTTAATAAAGAAGGGCTATTATCAATCGAGAAAGATAGGAATTACATCTTTTATTATGCAAATAAAAATAATGAAATATTCATAGATTTATCTAAAGTTTATTGGAAGATCAAACTAAATGCATTAGTTGACTTTTTAGATAAAAATCTTATAAATCCTACAATAATCTTGTTTGGCTCCCTCTGCAAAGCAGAAACAAAAGATAATTCAGATATAGACATTTGTATAATCGGAAATAAAAAAGAAATCAATATTAAAAGTTTTCAGGATAATTTAAATAGAAAAATACAGTTGTTCTTTTTTAATTCTATAAAGGATATAAAAAACAAAGAACTGGCAAATAGCATAATAAACGGATACATAATGAAGGGGAGGATTAAATTATAATGGACTTTAACGAATGTATTAAAAAGAGAATGCTAAAGAAGTGAAGGAAGATAAAGAATTAATTACTTCACTTATAAAATCAAGCAAAAATAAGTTAAGTTCTGGGCAGAAACTTAAATTAAATGAAATTACTTCAAGTTCAAAGATATCTCTTTTGTATGATTCCTTGAGAGAAATCTTGGAGGCGCTGGCTATAAAAAACAGATATAAGATATATAATCATGAATGTTATGCTTATTTTCTAAAAGAGATTTTAAATGAGATTGCCAAAGGGGATGAATTTGATGAATTAAGAAAAATAAGGAATAGTATTAATTATTATGGCAAAGATATTTCTGTTAATGAAGCAAAAAATGTTTTGGAAAGAATAAAAAAATTAAGAGAAGAAATATTAAAATTAATAAAATAATAAAAATACTGCTTTATCATCTCTAGGTATATAATTAGTAGTTTTAATATCACTTAATCTTCTCTCATTATTAATCTTGATGAACCAGTCAAATTTAAATGAGATGTTCCTCTGAATGTTAAATGCTTTGAATAATTTGCAGCAGTTGGCCCCCCACCTCCTGCTGTCACATTAAACCCCTGACTTGAACTATTCCTGTTTCCCCACATATCAATAGAAGAAACCACATAACTATGATTTCCTTCTGATAAATTTGAAAGAGTAGCATTTAATTTATTTGATTGAGAATTATATAATGCTAAAACTTCCATTTGAGACAAACTTCTATTGAATATCATTGCTTCATCTCCTAATCCTGCTATAACTCCACTTGCCCCAAATATCTGAAGTCCAGCTGTACTTGTTGCTAACAAGTCATTTGGATAAGAGTAATTTAATGATAAAGCTCCATTACAATACAAGTAAAACCTTCCATCTGCAGAAGATTTAATTAAAACTATGTGGTTCATATAATTATATAACCCACAACCATCAACTTCTGTCTTAACATTTGCATAATTCCAAAAAGTTGCTCTTATATTGTCTGAAGCTGCTTTCATACCTATTTGATAAACTCCATTTTTCCCAAACACAACTGGAAATCCAGATGTAGAATAATTAGTGTCAATCCAGATGCTCAAAGTTAAATCTTTTGTTAAATTATGCAAGGTGTTATAAGGAATTATTAAATTATCATTTGTGTCAAATCTTATTCCCATCCCTCTTGAACCATTTTCTATTTGAGAATAATTAATTCCACCAGAATAACTTGCATTCTTTTTATATGTTGAATTGTCAAATATATGTGTGGCATTATAATAATCCATTGCCCAATAACCAACTAAACTCCTGTCAAAGTCAAGCCAAGCAGAAGTATTTGAAGCATCTGATATATTTGCTGTTATTGTCTGGTTTGGAGAATTTACTGTAGAACCATTATCTGGTGTTGGTGATTCAAATGTTATTGTGGGGGGAGTTATTTCTCTTGTTGTTAATGTATAAACGGGTGTTGAATTTGTATTTTGATTATTGTCTGTAAAATACCACATATAACCAACAAGTGTTCCTATTGTTGAATTTAATGTTTTAGTAACATTTGCCAATGATGGAGTTGTTGTAAAATTAACAACACTATCATTTATCCAGTTTCCAGTATTATTAGTTGAAAATATATATTGCCCGTCTGGTGTTAATTGTTCATCATTAACATCTATTGAAAATTTATTATTATATCCTGCTCTTAATTCTGTAATTCTATTTCTTGTATATGTTGGAGAAAATGTATCATATAAAAAAACATACCCAAATAGTTGTTGTGTTTGTGCTCCAGATACTAAATACCAAGATTCATCTTTAAAAAATACAGAAGGAGAAGAATATGCACCAATATCTGGTAATGAACTGTTTATTGTTATATTAACTACCCAAGACAATGTTGCCTGATTATAAGTAAAACCACTAAAAGTTCCAGCAGTATTTCCAGAAACTAAATACCAACTTGAATCTTTATAAAACACAGTTGGTTGTGAAAAAGTTCCCATACTGGGTAATGAGGCATTTATTGTTGTATTTACTTTCCAGTCTGTTCCATTCCAGACAAAACCATAAAAAGGCACACTTCCACCAGCATTTCCAGAAATCAAATACCAAGATTCATCTTTAAAAAATACTTCTGGAGAAGAATCTGTTGCTACATCTGGTAATGAAGAATTTATTGTCAAATTAACATCCCATCCTGTTCCATTCCATACATAACCAAAAAATTCACCAGAGTAATTTCCGATTATCATATACCAAGATTCATCTTTGTAAAAAAC
>JBBTAN010000030.1:2132-7678 GCA_038044205.1 Nanobdellota archaeon | reverse complement strand
TGTTAAATAGAGGGATAACATGATTATCGTAATAACCTTTTTCTTCAATATCTCCGCTAATATCTACTTCTCCTTTGCTTCTTTCTCTCAACCTCATATAACCATCTCCAGCATGAATCCCACAAATTTCAGCTAATTCGGATGTTATCTCTACCATCATATTTGTAATACATATAAGTTTATAAACATTATCATAAAACAGTATATATTTGTATTACAAAAATATTTATAAAGTTTGTAAGGCTAAAAAAATTATGACTGGAAAAAATAAAAAGAATAACTACCCAGAGATGTATTTAATTCGTACAGATAAAAAACTAAAAGAAAAATTAAAGAAAATGGGAAGTAAAAAAGTGAGAGAATTATTGGAAAAGGTTGCATCTTAACAAAAACGAAAAAGCTTTTTATACTTTAATATTTTACATTTATATAATAGAGAAACAAAATGCCGCTAAAAAGACACCATAAGATAATAATTGGGGGATTTGGAACTATAGTTATTGTTTATATGTTTGTAACAGCTATTCTTCTAAATGGGGCAATTATAAAGCAGGAATTAAATTATAATGATGTTTTAAAAAAGATAAATGATGTTAAATCTTCACAGACAGAAACTCAGAGCAAACTTAATGAACTTACAGAAAACTTGATTGAAACCCAAAAATCACTTAATCTTCTTGATGAATCCTTAAATTCAAAATTAAAGCAAATAAAAGCATCTACAAGCGCTGATTTTTCAGGAATTATAGAAGATTCTCTTAAATCAGTGGTCACAATAAGAACCGATGTGGCGCAGGGAACAGGATTTATAATTTCTGATGAAGGATATATAGTTACAAATGCCCATGTCCTTTCAGGAGGAAGACAATTAGAGGTTTTGGATTATGAACAAGACGAACACCCAACAGAATTAATTGGATATAATATAACTCTTGACATAGCTCTATTAAAAATTTCTGGAAATTATAATTCCCTGGAACTTGGAGATTCTAATGATGTCCAGATAGGAGAAAAAGTAATAGCAATAGGAAACCCATTGGGATTGCAATTTTCTGTGTCTGAAGGAATAGTCTCTGCTATTAACAGAGAAGGTTCTAATGGACTTAAAATATACATACAAACAGATGCTGCATTAAATCCCGGAAACTCTGGGGGCCCTTTGATTAACAAGCAAGGGGAAGTTATAGGAATAAATAATTTCAAAATAGGAAGCAGTGAAAGCCTGGGCTTTGCGCTTGAATCAAATTATATAAAAGAAGTTGTAAACCAAATATCTCAGGAAGAATACGGAATGAACTTGATTTAAATAATTTTAAATATGCTCTAGAGTTATTTTAGTAAAATCATATCTCGTTATTATGATACTTGACCTTATGATATTATAATTTAATTAAAATCGACTGTTACAGATAATTATATTTCTTAAAAGTCCTACACCTTAATTATATTCTCAAATCAAACAGCATTAATATTTTACTATGATAATTAAATCTTCAAAGAGAAGAAATTATATAAACTATTAATAGTTTAATTCAATATGAAAAAGAAATCAAATGAAGGCATTACTGTAAAAAAACAGGAAGATTTTTCAGAATGGTTCACTCAGGTATTAGAGAAAGCAGAATTAACTGACATAAGATTGGACATAAAAGGCTTTGCAGTTATTCGTCCGTGGGCTGCAATGACTATTGAAAATATGTTTGAATATTTAGAAAAAGAATTGCAAAAAAAAGGGCACAAACCAACATTTATGCCTTCTGTAATTCCAAAAGAAAACTTAACAAAAGAATCAGAGCATATTAAGGGCTTTACTCCAGAAGTATTTTGGCTTAAAGATACTGGAGATAATAAAGAACTTGCGCTAAGACCAACTTCTGAAACATTATACACGCCAATGTTTAAATTATGGATAAGGAGTTATAGAGATTTGCCATTAAAATTATACCAAAGAGGTTCTGTTTTCAGATTAGATACTAAGGCAACTCGCCCTCTAATAAGAGGAAGGGAATTTATATGGATTGAATGTCATGACGCATTTGAAACAAAAGAGCAGGCAGAAGCTCAGGTTCAGGAAGATATAGATACAACAGAAAAAGTAATGCATCAAATTTATTGTGTTCCTTTTTTGCCAATGAAAAGACCAGAATGGGATAAATTTGCAGGAGCAGAATATACTGTTGGTTCAGACTGCTTTATGCCAGATGGAAAACTAATACAACAACCTTCAACACATTTAATGGGGCAAAAATTCTCAAAAGCATTTGGCGCAACTTTTAAAAATAAAGAAGAAAAAGAAGAATATCTCTGGACAACAGCTTACGGTCCGGCAGTCTCAAGAATATTAGCTTCTGTAATTGCAACTCATGGAGATGATTCTGGATTAATTTTGCCATATTCAATTTCTCCAATACAGGTTATAATTATTCCAATATTTAATGCAGAAAATAAAAATAAAGTGCTAAAAAAATCAAAGGAAATATTAAATCAATTAGAAAAAGAAAACATAAAAGCAGAAATAGATGAGCGTGACTACAAAAGACCAGGTGAAAAATATAATATTTGGGAATTAAAAGGAGTTCCATTCAGAATAGAACTTGGTGAAAAAGAATTAGAAAAGGACGAAATATTACTTTTCGTAAGAGATACAAAGGAAAAAAAGAAGCTTAAATTAAAAGATTTAAAAAAAATAAATGAATTTGGAAAAGAGTTTGATAAAAGATTAAGGGAAAAAGCAGATAAATTTATGAATAACAGAATAATTTCCTGCTCAAATAAAAAAGAAATAAAAGATGCGCTTTCTTCAGGAAAAGTAGCAAGAATAAACTTCTGTTCAACAGACAAGGCAGGTGTTCCTTGTGCTCAAATTATTGAAAAAGAATTCTCAGGGAGTGTAAGAGGAACATTAGCTAATAAAAATGAAAAACCAGAGGGCAAATGTTTATTCTGTGGAAGACCAGCAACAAAAGTCGTTTATGTGGGAAAAAGTTATTAATTTTCTGAGAAGAATTTAGTTAACTGTAACAGTCTGTTATTATTAATCTATTTTAGCAATATATTTACCCAGCAGGATTTTACTAAGATAATTATATTCTCTCTATCTAAACAGCATTATAATTTTAGCAGATAATTATATTTTACATATAACACATTAACAAATACCTAAGGCTACTTAAGAAATAATTCTATCATTCATATTTTACAACAGCATTAAGCTCATCTTCAAGCTTTAAAGTAAAAGCAATCAATTTGCCAAGCTCTTGCTCAACCATCTTTTGTTCCATTTTGTCTCTTTTCTGTTCCATTTTTAACAAAACAAACACCCACTTTATTCAGCCTGCAAAATCTAGATAGAATCGTTCCCCAATTCAACCCAGACCTAAAACCGAATTAAATTGAGGATAGTTTAATATTGAAAGTATAAACTAAGCCAGATGTACAATTTCTCCAGTGCATCCTATTCAGTCTTCCTTCCATACTTTTCATAAGAAGAAGCCCCTTATAAATATTTATATTCACTAACAGATACAGACAGATTATCCTGCTTATTAGGAATTAAATTATCATATAAAACTAGAACATTGTTCCTATTAATAAATATTAGTAATATAATAATATAAAAGTTTACAATTATAACCCCATGATTTTAAAGAAATAATTAAACACAATCTAATTTAGAATTAATTCCACCTATATTTTATTTTACAAGTAGTCTTATATCCTTTTCAAATTGCTCTAAATCTTTTTCACTCATCTGAGCGCCGACAGCGTCTTCATGCCCCCCGCCAGTTGCTCCGGGAATTTTATCAATAAGTTTAACGATTTTCTCACGGATACCTTTTCCTCTTATAGAAAGACTAACTCTCTCTCCCTTTGTTCTGCATACAACAATAACTTTTTCAGGAAAAGCAAATTTTAATCCGTTTGCTATATCTGCACTCATGCTTGTCTCTCCTGCATATTTAAAAAATAAAAGATTTCCTGAAAGCCCTTCTTTTTTAGCTTTTGATAAAAGTTTTTGGTATTTCTTGTCTATTTCTTCAAATCTTCTGTGAATTGTTTTGTTTTTGGGATTTTCCTCAAGGAAATCACGGGGACCTTTACAGGAAATAAGAAATTTAATCATACTTACAACATTGCTTATACTATCTTTTAATCCAAAACCAATTATTCTTGCAATTCTTCCTATTTCAGTTCCGTATAATACATCAAATGCATTTTTGTAATCTTTGCATAAATCAGGAAAATCTTTATAAAATTCTTTGTAAAAATCAGGAACTAAATTATCTGAAATGCATCCAACAACTGCAAGCCATAAATCTTCTTTTCTATTAGCTACTTGCTGGCATATATATGTGACAGGTTCATCAGTTTTATCCTTCCCCAGAAGAGGATTGTAATAATTCGTATACTTTGATATTTTTTCTTTAAGAGTCTTATGATGGTCAATCCATATTATAGGGATATTCTTTTTTTCAACCTCAGAAACAAAGTCCTCTGCAACTTCTGGTTTATCTAATATAAATATATAATCAGAATTAAATTCCTCAACTTTCCTGAAATAATCTTTTGTTAAAGCAGGTGATGTTTTTATTGGAAATCCTTTTCCTCTTCCTATATATTTCTGAAGAAGCAAGAAGCTGCATAATCCATCCTGGTCATTATCAAAAAAGAAAACAGGATTCTGGGCATTATTAAGATGCTCACGAATTTCTTCTATCTGTTTTGTTGTTAACATAATTAAAAGAAAATAATTAGTTATATAAGGTTTTGGACTAAAAAGAAAACTTATTCAAAAGCTTTTAATCCAAAATCAATTCTCTTTTGTTCTTCTGTCTTTCTTTCCAAATCTTTAATTGAATCTATTTTACTACATAAATAGTTATAATGTTCATTTGCTTTATTAAAAACAGGGGTGTCTTTTCTAGTATACTTTTTTCCGTTTACATAAATCCTACACAAACCCGCTTTGAGACCAAATTCAGAATATCTTATTTTCAAACTATCTCCTCTATATTCTATGAGAGAATTAATTGTGGTTGGATTTCCCTTCACTTTACTTCCATCAATTTCATAAGTTTTTGAACATCCTGTTCCAACTAAAACCAATCCTCCAAAAATCCAGGGTGCAACCTTTTGAACTAGTCCTTTTGCCATGCCCTTCTCAGAAAATCCATATTTTTAAACTTTACTATTATGTAACCTTTTTATAATTACAACAATTATATTGACTTCCCCATTGTAAGCTTCTCTCTAAGACCATATATTTCTTCCTTAAAAAAAGCCACCATTCCTTCATTTTGGAATATTTCCAATAATTCTTCATCATTTGTGAGAAGAATTTTATCAAGAAACTGAAAATTTGAAATTAAAGAATTTACATATCTCTCAAGAATATTTGTCTTGCTCAAAATTCTCAAACCTTTCGGAGAAATCTGCTTGTCATGCAATTCTTCAAAGAGCATTCTTGAAATATTAAAAGGCTCTAAAAGAAAATCAAAATCCATTTTTTCAAGGACTTTTTCAGCATAAGAATAATTGGCTCCAAA
>JBBTAN010000030.1:0-2122 GCA_038044205.1 Nanobdellota archaeon | reverse complement strand
CTCCAAAATAATCCTTTAGGAGGAACTCCTCCTCTCTATCAAGCCCGTTTGTTAAATCTTTCAGACTCATGCTTACAATTACTCCTTCTTTACCCAATTCAATTAAATATCTCTTTACAATTTCTGAAATTCTTTTTATAATTTCAAATCTCTGTATTACCCCGCAAACATCCTTTACCGTAGCAATTCTCTGCAATTCCATAAGATTAAGGTTGTTTATTTCTTCATTAAAACTTTCTCTTTGTTTTTCTAAAATCTGAAGATTCTCTGTTGCTCTTCTCAGGATTTCAGAACTTTCTTTAAGTTCATGTTTCTTGTCTCCCTGATAAATTGTAATTTTTTTCTTCCTCTCAGAAATAGCAATTACTATTGCCCCTGTTTGCTTCGCAGTTCTTTCAGCTGATTTATGCCTTGTTCCTGTTTCTCTTGTTGTAATTTCAGGATTTGGAGCAAGAAAAGAATTTGCGTATAATATTTTCTTTACATTTCTTGAAAGAATAATTGCACCATCCATTTTTGCAAGTTCAACAAGTTTTTGGGTTGTAAATTTAGCATGAATTCCAAATCCCCTTTGATAAATAGAAGAAATATTTCCATTATCTATAACTATAAGCGCTCCCATTCCTGCATTGAGCAAATCATCCATTGCAATTCTTATTGATGTTCCAGGAGCAACCATTTTAAGAACATCCATAAAATCTTTTTCTACAACTGCCTTATCTTGCTCACTCCGGGGTATAAATAATTCTTTTATCTCTTCTTTATTTTCCTCATTTACATTTTCGTTTTCTTCATCAATAATATTCTCGCTATCTTCACTATACATTTTTTCACTATCATCCATAAAAAAGTTATAAGAGAGAAATATATAAACTTTTATGAGATGATTGAGATATTTTAATTAATCTAACAGTCCATTTAATGATTACTAATATAATTTAATAGCAGAACAATATTCTGATTTTACTAAGATAACTATTTCCCCTGCATTTTATAATAATCCCTATCAAAAAGAGGGGATAATTAAACCTTACTTAAATGATAGAAGCATAAATTAAAGGCAAAGCAATTGTTGCATCGCAAAAGACATCAATAAATTTCCCTTTGGCTTTCATTTTGCCCCATGAAATTCCTTCTTTTAGGGGAGCACCTGAACTTCCGCCTGATTCTGCTCTGTCTGTTGTAATCTGAATTCCATAATCAGCTCCTTTTGAGAACTGCAGGGATTGCTGTATAAAATTTTTTGGAAGTCCTCCACCAATATAAATAACTCCGTTCTTTTTTGATGTCCAGGCAATATCTATAATCTCATTCATATCAGCAAAAACATCAATCTTAGTTTTCCCCTTTCCCAAAACAACTCGCCCCCACATCATTAAACCAATTCCAGAATCTGCAATTCCGGGACAGAAAATAGCTATTTTCTTTTCATAACATTTTGCTAAAATTCCCTTTCCCCCGCTCTTTGAAATAATTTCTCCAATCTTTAATATAAATTCTTTAATGTTCTCGCATTCTTTTAGTTCATCAAAATACTTCTCAAAAAAATCCTCAAGCTTTTCATAAACTTTATTGGACATTAAAACATTGTAAATTCTGTCAAAACCTTCTTTATTAAGCTCTGAATCATCCATATTTTCATCACCTATGTAATGTTTTTCACCCAACGACTCAATTAAATCATGAGTAAGATTTGCCCCTGTTGTAACAAAAACATCAACTTTATCAAGAATATCAAGAATAATTTCTTTCATTCCAGCTGGAACCATTGCGCCTGCAACACCTAAAAAAACTTTGCATTCCTTATCATCAAACATTTCTTTCATAATTTCTGAAGCAATAGCTATCTTTCCTGCACCAAAACCAGCTTCATTCATTTCTTGAACCAATTCAGAAACTTTCATGTCTTTCTTAATCCTAATTGGTTTAATTTCCTTCATTTTATTTTCCTGATAAAATGCATTTATCTTATGAAAATATCACAAAAAACACTTTTAAAAATCTATCTTAGAATGGATTTTTAATAGATAATTTAGTTGTAAAAGTCTTAATCTTATTGCGGTTCTCAAGGCAAGGCAGATTTAATTCTCTGTCGCAGTTAGCTTATTATTAATCTATTTTA
>JBBTAN010000029.1:0-9162 GCA_038044205.1 Nanobdellota archaeon | reverse complement strand
TTCTTGTTGCATAATTTAATATTTTGTTTAATTCTTGCTATAATTTCTGATTTTTCTTTTAGTGAATTTGATTCAATAATTTCATCAAAATTTATTCCGAGTGTTATGTTTCTTTTTTTAGCCTCTTTTGCAATAACCTGATTAAATCCAGAATTTCTCTGCTTTTGAAAATCCTTTCTTCCTGTCTGATTAATCAGCAGAATTGATATTGGTAGTTTTTCAATCACTTTTCTGTTTAGTTCATCATCTTCTGAAGAATATATTATTGTTTTTCCTTCTTCTTTTGCTTTTTTAATTTTATCTTTAAGCTTGCTGAAATTAGGTTCTGTGAGGAGAATTTGATTTTGATTCATACAATTTTTATGGATAAGAAGTTTATAAAATTAGTCAAAATAAACTCTTAAATTTAATTGTGAAAAACAGAATAGAAAGATTTATATATAAGTTTATATAAACATTGATATGGAATTATATAAGAGTAGGGACATAATACACTATCCAAGTTTGAGAACAATTTTAATGGTGGAGAATGTTTTGAAAAAAGCAGATACATTAATAGACAGGGAAGAGTTAAAGAGAAGATTGCCTGCTAAAATTATGCATCAGACTTTGAATTTAATTTTGATATACTTAGAAGAAAAGGGGATGATTTTGGATAGTCACAAAGGGATATTATGGATTTACAATTCCAGTTCTAAATTAAGAAAAGCAATTGAAAACGCAAGAGAGATTTAAAATGTTCAGAGGGAGAGAAGTCGTAATTAAGCTGAGTAATGAAGCTGATAAGGTTTATCAAGAACTTAATAAAGCAGTTGGAGAAGAAAAAATGAAAGGTGTAGAGAAATCTTTTCATCAAACTTTGTTAAGAAGCATAAATAGAGTAAAAGATATATTAAAGCAAAATCCTTTTGCAGGCGACCAGATTCTAAAAAGGCAAATTCCTAAAAAATATATTTTAAAATATGATGTTAGTAATTTATGGAGAATTGAACTTGCAGATAGATGGAGATTAATTTATACAATTACAGGAAATCAAATTGAGATTATTAATTTTGTTGTAGATCTGTTTAATCATAGAGATTATGATCGGGTTTTTGGATATAAGCATTAAATATTCATCCTTCAATCTTTGTTCCTATAAATTTCTTTCCATTAAGCAAATTATCCAGCTGATTCATATCCTCTCCAAGAATATAAGTTGGAATTTTATTTTTTAGAATTATTTTTGAAGCAGTTTGATCCAAAACAAAATGCTGTCCTGGTTTGAATTTAATTTTATTAGCCATTTTGTCAAAATCTTTCCATGAAATATTTGAAATGAATTTAGCATCCTTAAATTTTCTTGGATTTTTATCATGCAAGCCTTTAACATCTGTCAGATTTATAAATTCGCATTTGAAGACTTTAGCTATTTCTGCTGAAGTTGAGTCAGAAGTTTGGTGGGGATGATATTCCAAAGCCCCACAGAAAACTATGTCTGATTTCTTAAGATAATTTTTTAATTCTGACATTTTATGGGGGATGCCAAAACTCTGTTCTTTGTTAAAAAAATAGCTCATAAATCTTGCATTGGTTCTTGTTGCTGAAATTCCAGCATAACTCTGGAAGTTTTCATTCATTCCTATCTCACGAAGAGCAGAAATATATTTTCTCGCAATGCTTCCTCCTCCACAGACTACAATGAATTTGTATTTATTTGTATTTTTTAAAACAATTTTTTTGAAATCTTTAAGATATTTTACATTAATATTATCTGGAATTATGAGACTTCCACCCAAACTTAGAACAACGACCTTCTTTTGCATTATTTATATAAGATAAATTTGTTTATAAAAGTTATCTGTAACACTAAGTTTATTTTAATTATGATTGTAAGTTATCTGTCACAGTCCTTCTATTATAGTGTAAATATGTTCAACAAATTAAGTCAATATAATTAATTATATTATTTAGATGATAACTCCACCAATGTGATTTTAGCTGATAATTATTTTATTAAACTTTCTTCAATTTCTTTGATAATATTATTTAGTGTTTTAGAATCAGTTATTCTTGTTGTAATTCCACTTTTTTTATCTGCAGTATGCCCAACCATTACATATATTGGATAGGCTGAATCTTTCTTTAACTCATCTGAAGTATAATTTTTTAATTTTGCAAGAATTTTATTGGTTGTGACAATTTTTTTGTCTAAGAAATATCTCCCACTTTGGAATTCTACAATATCTAATTCTATTTTTCCATCTATAATTGCTTTTCCAGATTTATCTATTATGAATTTATCACAAGGCATTGTTTTAGTATTAAAAAGGTGTTTAAAAGAATTTGTGGGGTTTAATTGATATTAAATATCTTATTTCACAGTAAAAAGCTTGTCATCCTTAACCTCAAAAACATCTAATCTTACACCTGAATCAAGCCAGCCGTGAGCATAATTCAGTGCTGCAAAGCAATTTACATAATCATCTTTCTTTTTGAAGTGTTTTGCATCTGAGAGATAGTTTTCAACCATATCTATTATTTCTTTGGCATGAGCTTCTTTTCCTTTTATTATATTTTTTTTGGCTTCTTTCAGTGCTTTTTCTGTTATATCAAAATATTTTTCTATTTTCTTTGCAGTTAGGGTATTATCCATTTTATTATAAAATAGCCTGTATTTTTAAAATGTTTTATTAAGAAAGGTTAATTTAGTTATCATATAAAATCATTTGTGTGTAAATAATTAATAATGTTGATAGGTATATATTAATTAGGAGATATTGTAATTACAAAGCTGGTTTTACCGATATAATTATTTGCTTTATATCATAATCTTTAAATAACATCATGACTTTAATTGGTTGATTTCAAATGGCATATAAAAAATATATTCAAAAGAATGGGAAACTTTATGGCCCATATATTTATCACAGTAAAAGAGTTGATGGAAAAGTAGTTTCTGAATATCGCGGAATGGGTGGGAGTGATTCTAATTATAAAGTATTTTTGTTCTTCTTTGCGGGAATTGTTTTGTTAACTGGTTTAATATTGTTTTTTATTCTTTCAAATAGAGGAATTACTGGGAATGCAGTTTTGGGGTTAGATACTTTTTATGAAGCAGGAAAACCTCTTAATGGAGTTTTGAAGTTTTCACTTAAAGAAGGAGAACTTATTCCAGAAACTTCAAAAATTGTCCTTGAGAATTCAGGAAAAACTCAAGAATTTGTTTTAAAAGATGTTATAGATGAAACTCCTTTTGAGGGAAATTATTATTTTTATGGAAAAGAAGTAAGTGGAAGCGGGTGGGGCTATGGAATTGCAGGTGAAAAGGTGGTGCATCCTGAAATTGAATTTATTCTTCAGATTTATAGGGAATTAAGTGAAGAGAATGTAATACCTGTTGAAGTTATTCCTGAGGAAAATGTATCCAGTGAAGTTAATCCAGAGATTGTACCTAATGATGCTACATCTGAAGTTTTGCCTAATGATGTTAGCCCAGAAATTATTCCTGCTGAAAATGTTGAAATTGTTCCAACAGAATCAAATATAGAAACGCCAATTGAAATTCCAACCAAAACAACACCAGAAAACCCAATAGAGAAAAACTCCCCAGCGCCAATAACAGGAAATTCTGTAAGAAGTTCGGGGGGAATATTCGCTTCTTTTTTTGGATTAACTGGAAGAGTTGTTTCAATGAATCTTGAAAATGAAATTAATGGGGTGGTTTCCAAGGATAAACCATTCGTTTATGAACTGAAAGCTGGAGAAAGAGCTGAATTAAAACCAAAAAGTGTCAAGATAGAGAATGAAGAAATGGAAGATAATGTTATTTCTTTAAAAATTGAAAATGGTAAAGTTATTGTAACTACGGATTATTCTAAAATTGTTAAAGGTTATGGAGAGGGTTATGTTGGAAATAAGGAGAAGACGATTTCTCTAGATTTATCAGATTTAAATTTAATTTTGGAAAAAGGTGATTTAACAATAAAATTAGTTTATGGGGGAGAAGAACTTGTTCAATTAAAAACTTTATTGGTGGAAGGAGAGAAAACTTCAAACGCAACACTAATTGATGTTCCAGAGAAACCCATTTTGGTAAATGAAACTCCTGAAATTAATAAAACTGTTGAACTTCCCGTTGTGATTCCAAAAGAAGATTTAAATAATTTAGATAAGAATTTTAGTGAAGAAAATGAAACAATTGAAGAGTGGGCTAATTCTTCAGTGTGGGAAATTGGGGATTTTTTAACTTCTTCAGAAAGAAAAATTCTTTTAGATAAATTTGGAAATATATCTCTTCAGAGCACCAAATCTGAGTTATACAATGGAACAATTACCAGAGAATATTCTTTTGATAAGTATTCTATTAAATCATATTATAATCCTGCTTTAACAAGAGAGCTTTTGGAAATAAATATGGAAAAAGACAGGGTGAAATTCCTTAAATTTATAGCAAAGGCAGCATCAGAAGAAAAAAATTGAAAAAGAAGAATGATTAATGAAATTTATTATTTTTTTGAATTTGATTTAATATTATCTTAGTAAAATCATTTAATTTTAGGGGGATATAGTTATCAGGTAAAATCATTGGGTGTTATTATAACCCCTAATAATTATTGCTTAATAAATAACCTGTAGTTATCCTTGTAAAATCATAATCTTGTTCAACTATTAATCAATCTTGTAAATATATATAACCTAATAAAAATAACTGTTGTATATAATTAATTCTTAATACAGGGGATATAATTATCGCATAAGCCTTAATCTTGTTCTGCTATTAATCAGCCTTAGTAATATGATAACTGCACAAGATTTCACACAGATAACTAATAGCTATCTCTTCTAATTACATTCCATAATTTGTCCTTTGTTGTTCATAAAACATCTTTTTTATTATGAATTTTGAACCCACTATTTCAGAGATTATAGCTAAAAAGATTAATCTTCCTGCAACTACCTTAAAAATTCCCTCCTGAGCAGGTATTTTTGTCTCTTTCGAAAATCTTTGTATTATATCATCTATCTCTTCCTTATTCAAAATTATTCCTGTTTTTTTCATTCCCATGTTTCCCTGAACAATAAGATTTTCCCCCTGTCCATAGCATTCAATTATCTTTACATTAAAATCTTTTATTAACGGGTTTATTTTTCCAATCTCGATTTCTTTGTTCATAGGAATTGGTTTTATATACTGAATATGCACAGGAAATTTTGATTCAGGTATTAAAAGCCTTATTCTTTTTGAAGGAGCATTAAAACGCGTATTGGGCGGAGCATTAAAAGATTCTCTAAAAGGATTAATGTGGGGTGTTTCTTGTGTTTTAAACATGCCAATAGAGGGATGTATAATTGAGCGTATTTCTTTTGTTCTTCCTCCTTTAATCTCTTTAGCGCTTGTTGAAAGATTTTTCTCTTCGTTTTTTAATAACTCTTTTTCTCTCCATTTTATTATTTCTCTTATTTTCTCCCTTTCTTCTTTGAGCCTGTATATCTTTTCCTTTTCTAAAGCTGTTTGCAATCCAAAATTTCCAGAAGGCGCAGAATGTCTTATTAATTGCCTCGTAAATTCCAATAGGAAAAATTTTTTAAATTGTGTGAAATCAAATTCTTTTTTTGTATTCATAGAATTACTGCCCATTTGATATGGGTTTGTGATATTCTTCAGAAGCTGCTCCCATAGCAGGAATTTTTTGAATAGGTCTAAATGGCAATCTTTGTGGCAGAGGAAGTCTTTGTCCAGACATTTGTGAAGAATTACCTTGGGGTTCATTTATTCTATCATGCATTAAGCTTAACCCTCTTGCTATTGTCTTATTCTGCTCTAAAACATTTTCTATTTTTCCAAGAATCTTTGCATTTTCTCTGTTGCTTTTCTCTATTTCAAAATCCTTTTCAGCAAGCGCTTTTGCAGATATTTCAAACAATTCAAGAAGTTTTGAAATTTGATGTGTGAGACTGTCAAATTTTACAGATAAATTAACCATCACTTTCTGAAGAGATACAAAATTTTCTATTAGAATATCTTCAACTTCTGATTTATTTACGGGATGATTTATTTTTTTTTCTTTAACAGGCTCTTTTTTTGGATATTTATTTTTCACCATTCTTTTTTGCTCTTTTTGTCCTTTTAACAGGAATTAAATATTTATAAATATTTAGAGGAACTGTCAGGAATTGATTTTCTTCTTCAATTTTTCAATTCCCTTTATTGGAAGAATCTCTTCTTCATTTAAATTATCTTCAGGATTGTACTTTCTTGGTTCTTTGTCTGTTCCTTTTACTATGCTCTCTTCTATTTCCTTGACATAATTTGCTATTTCATAAGCTGCATCTGCATTTACACTTATGCTGTCAATTCCCTTTTCAACTAAAAATTTTACCATTTCTTTTTTGCTTCCTGCCTGTCCGCATATGCTTGTTTTTACATTTTTTCTCTTGCATACTCTTATCACATATTCAAGCTGATAGAGCATAGCAGGATGCATTTCATCATATAAATCCTGAACTTTCTCATTTCCTCTGTCAACCGCAAGCATGAATTGAGTTAAATCATTTGTCCCAAAAGAAATGAAATTTATTCCCTCCTCACATAATTGATTTATTATTTGAACTGCTGCTGGAGTTTCAATCATTATTCCTAATTTTGCATTATTAAAATTTATTTCTTTCAGTATTTCTTTTGTTTTTCTCACTTCTTCAACAAGTATAACCTGTGGAAGAATTATTCCTATTTCTTTTCCAGATTCACTAATTCTTTTTAATGCATTTAATTCTGCTTTGAATATTTCTGGATTTTTTAAGCTGAATCTTATTCCATGAAATCCAAGCATAGGATTTGCTTCTTTTTCTTTTGGCGCTCCTTCCAGATTTGAAAACTCATCGCTTCTTATATCTGAAGTCCTTACCCATATTTCATCAAAATATTCTGCTATTTGATTTATTCCTTTGAAAATTATTTCTTCATAATCTTTTATTTTGTTTTTTTCAAGAAAATAATTTGGATGTTTTCCTGATTCAGATATTATTCCCTCCATTCTTGTCAAACCAACAGATTTTATTCCTGTTTCAGAGGCTCTTTTGGCAAAACTTGGGAGATCAACCATTAATTTTATCTTGGTTTTTGTTTTTGCAGTTATATGTTCTACTGCTTTTTTTTGATTTTCTGCAACTTTTCCTTTATAAATCTTGCCTGTAAATCCATCAACTGTTATGATTTCACCTTCCTTTAATTTTTTAGTTGCTTCTTCTGTTCCGACAACTGCTGGAATTCCCATTTCTCTTGAAACTATTGCCGCATGCGCAGTTAATCCTCCCTCATCTGTAACAATTGCTGACGATTTTTGCATTGAAACAACCATATCTGGATTAGTCATTTTTGTTACAAGAATGTCTCCCTTTTTTATTTTTGATAAATCTTTCAAATCCTTAATTATCTTAACAATTCCAGAGGCTATTCCTGGAGAGGCTGCCAGTCCTTCAAGAATGATTTCCCCGGTCATTTTTCCCGGAGCTTCTGCATTAACTCTTTTTTTCATTGTGGTTATTGGTCTTGTCTGAACAATATATATTTCATCTCCTTCAATTGCAAATTCTATATCCTGGGGTTTTTTGTAGTGCTCTTCAAGTTCAAGTGCCAGATTTGATAATTTTATAACTTCGCTATTTGTGAGAACCTGCTGTTTTGATTTTTCCTCTCTTAATTTCACAATGCTTTTTCCTCCTGAAGAATTTCTTGTAAGGGCGATTTTCTTGTCAGAAACTTTTATATCAATTATATTCAAGTCTTTTGATACAACATATTTATCAGGAGTTATTGCTCCAGAAACAATTCCTTCTCCAAGCCCCCATACAGCTTCCATAATGATATTATCCTTTTTATAACTGGGGTCTTTTGAGAAAATTACACCTGATTTTGTTGAATCAACCATTTTTTGAACAACGACTGCCAGACTTGCCTGAACATCTTTGAATCCTTGCTTATTTCTATAATAAGTTGCACGGGGAGTAAATAAAGATGCAAAGCATTTTCTTACATGGTCAAGGAGTTCAGAATCCCCTTTTATATTTAAGAAAGAATCCTGCTGTCCCGCAAAACTTGCTTCTGCCAAATCCTCTGTTGTTGCAGAAGAGCGCACAGCCACAAATATTGGTTCCTGAGCATTATTAAGTATATCAAGAGCCTCTCCTTTAACAGAACTTAAATCTTCTGCACCTAAACTTTCGTAGGCTTCTATTATTTCTTCTTCCATCTCTTTGGGAAATTTTGATTCAACTATTAATTTTCTTATCTCTTCTGTAATATCATTTAATAATTGAGTATCTTCATAATTAATTTTATCCAGAAGATTTTTTATTTTATCTTTTAATCCAGAATTTTCTATAAAATAATCATAAGCTTGTGCTGTTATAACAAATCCAGGGGGCACAGGAATTTTTATGTTGAACATTTCACCTAAATTAGCGCCTTTTCCACCTGCAACATTTCCTGAATCTTTGCCTATTTCAGAAAACCATTTTATAAAATCAGGTTTTTCTGGAGAATTGCTTTTATCACTCTCTTTTGGAATCATAATTGGGTTAGGCTTTTTATATTAATAAAGGTTTTCATATGGTTGAGAATTAATTCTTAAGAAATGTAATTATCAGGTAAAATCATATAGTTTATTATATTAATAAGGTTGATTAATAGTTGAACAATGTTGTTGGCTTAGGCAATAATTAATATTGGTATAGAATTGAAGAGATAGTTATTGTGGTAAAACCTCTGGGATATAATTATCATAGTAAAATCATAACCTTGTTCGACATTAACAATATTCTATAATTATAATATAAACTAATTTAAAAAACTGTTACAGATAATTAATTTTAAAAATTATTTAGAAATAGCTTCAACAGGACATAATTGGATAGCCTCTTTTATGCATTTTGCATTTTTCTTTAAATCTGCTCCTGCCTTTACTTCTGCTTTTCCGTCATCAGTCATTTCAAAAACTTGGGGGCAGGTTGAAGCACAAGCTCCGCATCCAATGCACTTTTCTTTGTCAACTTTCACCATTTTAATTGTTTTAATTTAGTTAAGTTTATAAATTGTTTCTTGGGAAAGAGATAAGTTTATAAATTTTCTAATAAATCTCGTTAGATTTATAAAACAAAATTTACTGGAATTTATATGGAAGA
>JBBTAN010000028.1:0-2928 GCA_038044205.1 Nanobdellota archaeon | reverse complement strand
AAATAATTATTTTTCTTGCTTCTATAAAATTATTGAGCTCTCTAATAACTGCATGGCATATGAGGTATTTTGAATTTTTGGTCATCACAAATTGGTAGCATTTTTTATTTATTAGATTATTAATCTTCTCTGTATAAAGTCCAAACCCTAAAATAACACAAGCGTCAAAAAAGGAATCCTTCTCTACCATTTTATTCGTATAAATCAGAAAGTACCTCCCTTACTTCTAATGAGTCCTCATCTATTTCGATTTTTTTATCATTCAACTCGCTAAGATATATAGATTCCAAATTGGAAATTGCTTCTTCTACAATTTCTTTTTTTATTTCTAAGGGTTTTTCTAAATAGAACTTCATTATCTCTTTTGCATTACTATACTGTTTATTTTGGGTTAAAGAATCAAATAACGAATAAGTAGAGATATACTTCCATAATGAATCTAAGATCATTAAAATGTCTAATCTGTACTCTTCAAGATTAGAAATTATCGCAACCTTATTAATTATCAAAACTAATCTCTCTGTTAAAAGAAAAATATCTGGAAAAGCAGGATTAATAGGACAATAGACTAAAAATTGATTAAATAATTTTAAAATTTCTTTGTCCCACGTTTGTTTTTTATCTAATATTTTTTCCTTAATATCATATAAAACTTTTTTATGCCTAGAATATTGATCCTGTTTAAGATCAGCAACATTCATTTTTTCATATAAAGGGACAATCTTAATGACGAGATCTTCTATCTCTTTTTCGTTCTTTGGAACATAATTTGTTGAATAATCTCTAGAAAGGTCGCATATCATTAAAGGTATTTTTCCATAAAGATACCAAACCGTTGGGAGATCTAAGTTGGCTTCTTCAATGACTCTTACTGCGGTTTTTGCTAATTTTGTTTTATTAGGAAATTTTCTTTTTTTCTTGTATTCATTTATAATCAAAGAAAAGAGAAACATAAATTTTTGTCTTTGTTCTTCTGTTATAGGAATATTATAATATGTATCTCCTGTAATCCTCTGGTATAATTTAATATTTTCAGTAGACATCAGTTCTTTTACTTTATTGTCTTCTTCTAGGTTTTTGATTATTTCTCTTACAGTTGCCCAATTAGAATCAATTTTTTTACTAATTTGTTGTATAGAAAAGGGTTTCTCTTCAAGAACATTAAGAATTGCTATCTTGATTTGTTCAGGAGTCTTTTTCATGAAATTGTTAAGAAAATAAGGTTTATAAAGGTTACCTTTCTATACATAAAGAGAAGTTAATCTATATATTATATATAGACATAGAAAGATTTAAAAAGATTAAAATCTAGAAAGTGGAATGGTAAAAAGAAAATTTAAAGTAAGGATTGAAAGTTATGATGATGGCGATAGTTTTAAAATAAATAAAAAAGTGTGGAATTCAAGCAGAATAAGAATCGCTGGTAAAAATTCTCCTGAAAAAGGAGAACGAGGATATAAAAATGCAACAAATAATCTAAAGCAAAGATTCAAAAGAGGTCCTGTTTGGATATATCCTATTGCAAAAGATAAATATGGAAGAACTGTTGCTCATGTAAGAAAAATAAGGAGCGATAAGAAATAATAAAATGGCGGACTTTAAGAATAATTTTTCCTGGTCAAAATCAAGAGATTCCTTATTCAATGAGTGTAAAAGAAAATATTACTACAATCATTATGGTTTCTGGAATGGATGGGATTTAAGTTCTCCAGAAAAAACAAGGCAAATTTATATTTTAAAACAATTAATAAGCAAAGAAATTTGGATTGGGCAGGTAGTTCATGATATAATTAAGAATATCTTATCTCAACTTAAAATAGGAAATGAAATTTCCCTTAATTACGCTTTGAATATTTTAAAAAAGAGATTAGAGAAAGATTTTAATGAATCAAAAAGCAAACTTTACCAAAGATTTCCTAAAAAATCAGCTGCTTTATTTGAACATGAATATGACCCTTTAATTTCTAAAGATGAATGGGATGAATTATTTAAAAAGGCAGAGAGATGTATCATAAATTTTTATAATTCAGATACTTATAGAAAAATAAAGCAGACTCCTAAGGAAAATTGGCTTTTTCTAGAAGACTTTCTTAGTTTTGATTTTGAAGGGACAAACGTTTTTTTGAGTATAGATTTTGCAATAAAAGAAGGAAATAAAGTTATATTATATGACTGGAAAACAGGAAGAGAAAGAGATGTTGAAACAGAAATACAACTTGCCTGCTATGCCTTATTTGTTTTAAATAAATGGGATATTGCTCCAGAAAATATAATTGCTAGAATTTATAATCTTTCAATAGACAAGGAAGATGAGTTTGGAATTGATACTGAAAAAATCGATAATATAAAGAAACACATCAGAGAAAGCATTCTTAATATGAAATCTCATTTAAGAGATGGAGAAAACAATATTGCTGAAGAAAAAGATTTTCCAAAAGAAGAAGGTCCTCTTTGTTCATGGTGTAATTTTAAGAAAGCGTGTATGTTAGAAAATACTTCCAATTAACTTTTCGATAAAATGCCAAGAAAAACAATTACTATTGGTGGAATTTTGACAGCAATAGCCTCAATCTTTTTTCTCTTGTGGGCACTTTCAGTTTGGAGTCAGGTAATGCAAGATCCAACAAATCCAGAAGTTATAAAGAGTGTCACAGAAGATACAGCAGAAAAGATGGTTGATGAAGCAATACCAACTCCCATGAAAATAATCATAGGAATTGTAACAATTTTTGGAGGAACTTTATTTGCAGTTATTTTGATCATTGCAGTAATAAAAGGATGGGATTATATTATGAATTATAGAATCCCAATAAATTACTAAAATTTCAAATCCGCGTAGGGGATTTTCACATCCCATAATTCAATGCCCCGCACGGGACTGGAATTGTTTTTTGTTTATGCTCCAATGGGGCATAGCACATTTTATGC
>JBBTAN010000027.1:0-1738 GCA_038044205.1 Nanobdellota archaeon | reverse complement strand
TCGGCTCTTTGGTTAAAATAACATCAAACCCTTTCCTAATTAAAAAATCCTTCATAAAAATAAAAAATAAAAAGGCCACTGAAAATAGTGGCCTTTTAAACAAAAATAATATAAATATTTTTTTAAAATAATTTATTCTTTTTCTTCCTCTTCAGTTAAAGTAAAAATAGAACAAACTAATAAATAATTATCATCTGTTAAAATTCTATCCGCAATCCTCCAAACTAAATGTTGTCTTTCAGAATAATCTAATTTTTTAAATTTAGGGGCCATAACAATTATTCTATACAGATTCAAATTTTTAATTTTTTCACTTTTTATTTTTGATTCAATTCCAGCAGAAAGTAAACCATTATACAAAGCATCTTTTACTTGATTTATTATTTTCATTTTTATCCCCACTTTTAATAAAATTAAGAATATTGTAATATATATCATAAAAAACAATATCAATATTTCTATTTGATTCTATTACTTTAGTATTTGGATAATATTTTTCTAACACTACATTGTAAGCATTGACAATATCTTGAGTTGATAACTGCCTCTCAAACTTGCTTTTTTCTTTATTTCTTGAATTTATTCTATCATCTAATATCTCCGCAGGTGCTTGTAACATAATCTGAAAATCAGGTTTAATAAATTCAGTAATAAATTCTAATTTACTTATCAATTCTTCTCTATTTTTTAATATACCCTGAAAAACTAAAGTAGAAAAAATATATCTATCGCAGATTACATTTACACCTTTATCTAAACATTCTTTTATTTTATCTTCAAGTAAAGACCTTGAGCAAAGAAATAATAATAATTCAGTTTTAGTAGATACTTGAGCCTGTCTTGCTATTTCTCTTATTGTCATGGCAGGATTATCTTTTTCTACACCTGGATCAAATAAATATTTAGCTGGTATATTTTTATAGTTTAATTCATCTACTAATCGTTTAGAGTGAGTAGTTTTACCTGTTCCATTTGGTCCTTCGATAACAATAAAAGAAGACATTATTATTCTCCTATTCTTGGAACTATTTTCTTTGTTTTCCAGTCCATGAAATATTTAGAAGGTTCATTGAAATCAGTATCAAGTGGATAAGGAAGAATATGGGCAGAGAATTCTGTTTCTCCAGTTAAAAATACAATAGTTGAGGAACAGTCTTTCGACATAATAGAAGAAACTAATTTTATATTATTTACAGTTGGGGCCATATCAAGGATTAAGCTATCCCAACCTTTTTCTCCATTTCTATCACCACCTACTATTTCAACTGGAGGTGGTCTAACAATAAATTCTCTTGAGTTATCAGAATAAGTAATAAGGGGTGGAACTCCATTATGGAGTAAAAGAATAGCACTAATGAAAGTATAAGCAGATTCTAAATCTTTTTCTGGCGTTTCAGGTAAGTCACAAGGAACTGAAATTGATTCTTTTTTATCATTAGGTCCGAAAGCAAAGAAATTACATTTAACATCAGTGCAGAGTTGTAAATTTTTATTATTTAATATATATTCTTGTGCTTCATCGAAATCTTTAAATTTTTTATACGGGACCAAACCTTCCTTGAGACAGGAGTAGAAATCCCTAACCTGTGCTATCCTGTTGGTTAGTTCCATTGTAACCTACTATTAAAGTTGCCAAAAGAATGTCAGTTGCAACTGATCCTGTTTTTATTATACTATTATTTCCTGCCGAAAGTGCTGGTCTCATGTTTTCTACAAAAATATCTTTTGCTTTACCTAA
>JBBTAN010000026.1:0-4418 GCA_038044205.1 Nanobdellota archaeon | reverse complement strand
TAAAAATAATCTTTTCCATTAATTTTTTGCTTTACAATATAAGCCATTCTTTTACTAACTACAGAATATATATAAATCTTATTAACAACTACAATTTTCACAAGACAAATTTATTTCTTATCCTTGGATTTTTTCATTATTCTTCTTATAACAATTAAAAGTGCTATAAGGGATAAAACAACAACTACAAGAATAATTATGCTTCCTGTTCTAATGCCTTCAAATATTGCAAAACCACCTATGGGAGCTCCAAGTGTAATTGGTTCCTGGACAGAATTTGAATAAATTTCTGAATTAAAAAGTGCAGACAGAGTTAAATTTCCTTCCAAAGATTTATTTATAGGAATATATATTTTAAATTCTTTTATTAAATTTGCATCTATAGTTTTATTTGCTGAAGCATTTGAAACTTCCTGCCCTGCAGAATTTAGAATAGAGAAATTAATTTCAACAGTCTGATTTTTTCCTGATAATTCTCTCAAGGAATAATCTATTCTTACTCTTCCCTTGCTTATTCTTTCTATACTAAGAATATCAAGTCCTAATTTTTCATTTAAAACATTTATTGCAAATGTCTTTGATTCACTAATTTGAGCACACTCCACAGAAACGCTTGATGAATAAGAGCCTTCATTTGTTCCATCAGGAACAGAAACATCAAATATAAATTCTTTTTGTCCGCCGAGATTTATATCAACATTATCCCCATTAAAGGAAATCCAGGATGCATAATCTCCTCCAAATTTTAAGTTGCATGAATATAATGGAAGAGTTCCTGTATTTGTAATAGTCCATT
Organism: Nanobdellota archaeon; assembly: GCA_038044205.1. Taxonomy (GTDB): domain Archaea; phylum Nanobdellota; class Nanobdellia; order Pacearchaeales; family GW2011-AR1; genus MWBV01. The sequence continues at coordinate 3,622 of JBBTAN010000026.1, read as the reverse complement.
TAACTGTCTGAAAATTCCCATCATATAATGAAGACGAAGGAATATCACTTGAACTCAATTTTGTGGGCTCTATAATTTCTACAGGGGGTTCAACAGGAACTATAATTTCCTCTTCTATAGTTTCATTAACTACCTCTTCTACTACTGCTTCTACTTCAGTACAAACCCCTCCAACACATTCATACCCTGAATTGCAATTGCTGTCAGATGCACACTCTGCACTATTGCAAACACTACTATACCAATGCCCTCCCCCGGGAGAAGTACAGCTTGTTTCATCCAAACATAAACTCAAATGAGAAGAATCACAAATATCACCAGTGCATTGACCTCCTGTAATAATTGTTGTACAATTTTGTGTGGTTGTACAGGTTTGGTTAGTACTGGTGCATATAGACCAACTAGTGCAATTTCCCTGAGTTCCATTTATATCTTCATATGCTAAACAAGGCTCGCAATTAACAGTAATGTTTACACAACTAATGATATCGGTGCAACTTTGATTAGTAAAATTTGTCCAAGCATATCCAGAAGAAACACAGGAGGATTCATTAGTATATTGTCCCAAAACAGCAAATCCTGTAAATTTATCTCCAACATAATAAACTCCTAAAATTAAAAACACAGCGAGAATAAAAACAGCAACATACTTGCTCACCACTTTTTTCATAACACATATAGAACTTCTTATTTTAAAAACCTTTTTGAAGTGAAGTATAATGATTAGTTTGTAATGTATTACGCTTCACATTCATTTATTCCGATAGAATCATCGCCAATCCCAAAATTATTATAAGTATAATCTATCCTAAACTTTTAACATTAATCAAAAGTATATTAAAATTAAAGCAAGTTAAACCCTGTAAAATTGGGCGGTTAAGTGCCCCTGGGAGCCCTCTTATTAACTAAATAAAAGAAAGATTTATAAATACCAATATATTGGTTAATATAAACCAAATAGTTGGTTTATGAATATCTTAAAACAGGTAGATAAAATGTTAACTGAAAATCAACTTAGAATATTTGAACCTTTGACAAAAAATATGCTTAAAGAATATTCTATTAAAGAAATAAAGGAATATTGTGGTGAAAAATCAAATAATGCTTTAGCTCTTGCTTTAAAGAAATTTAAAGAGGAAAATCTTGTCAAAGAAAGAAGAGTTGGAAGATCTTTACTTTATACTATTAACATAGAAAATGATTTAGTCTTTAATTATATTCAATGGATAAATACAAAAAAACTTCCTAAAGAGGCTTTAAGAGCTATAGAAAGGATTAAAGAAGATGTTGAAAAACATACTTCGTTTTTCTGTGTTGTTGTTTTTGGTTCTTATGTAATAGAAAAACAAACAAAAGATTCTGATTTAGATATTGCTGTTTTTATTGAAGAAGAAAGTAAAAGAAAAACAATAGAAGCAGCAATAAAATCATCGGAACTTAAAACCCCTTTGGAAATTCATGGTCACGTTATCTCAAAAAAAGAGTTCTTAGAAATGCTAAAAGCAGATAATGAAAACTTAGGTAAACAAATAGCAAGGAAACATTTATCAATCTACAATTCACATATATTTTATTCATTGTTGAAAAAAGGGATAAAAAATGGATTCAGATACTAAACTTTATTTGGAAAGAGCAGGCAATGAATTAAAACTTGCAGAGATAATTATGCAATTAAGCATCAATAAAGATATTCAAATGAAGATACCTGAAATAAATAAGGCGGATACTTATTTTAGTTCTGTTATTTCTCATGCTTATTATTCTATCTTCTATACAGCAAAGGCATATTTGATAATGAAAGGGATAATAACAAAAGCTCCTGAAGAACACAAAAAGACTTATGATGAATTCAGAAGATTAGTTTCACAAGGAATTGTTGATAAGGAATTACTAAGATTATATGAGGAAGTTCTTGTAAAAGCAGAAGAACTCCTTGGAATTTTTAAAGTTGAGAAGAAAAAGCGGGGCGAGTTTACTTATCAAAGAATATCACAAGCGAATCTTGAACCAGCCAAAGAAAGTCTAGGAAATGCTAAAACCTTCTTGAAACATATTTATGATTTGTGTGTTTGAGGTTAATTTTCTCCACTAAAAATGAGAAGTCTATCAAAGATAAGAATTTTTGGGGTTTAAAATCTAATTAAAAATTATCTTTGCTTTCCTTTTCCTATGCCTTGGCTCTTATCAACAAGTTCAAAACCTATAAGTTCATCCTGATAATTACTAAAGATAACATCAATATTATAAATTCCTTTACCCATATTTAATTGTTCAGTATGAATGTTTGTGATATACAATTTGTTTACTCCATCAATTGTTATATATTCATCTCCTTCTCCTGAAGCATTATAAGTTTTATCAATTCCTAAACTTAAATTATAAACTCTAACAAGAACAGAATCATCAATTGCAAAACCATTTTCGTCTGTCACATTAAATTTTAAAGGCAGTGTTGCTCCATTTTGTAAAGTGAAATTATCAAAGTTTGAAATAGGGGGGAGAAATACAAATCCGTATTTTTCAATAATCTCAAATAATCCATCTGATTCAGAAGAATTTAATGCTATGGCGCTTATATTTGAACTAATAAGATTGTATAAATCAATAGTATAATTTCCAGCAATTGCATTTTCATCAACATCAAAAATTAAATTTAAAACAGCTCCGTTGCCAGCGACAATTTTATCTGATTCATTATTAACAAGAACAGCTATTCTTAATATGTTGTTTTGATTATTATACACAATTTCAGCATTATTAATTCTTGAAGTTGGTTCAACCCCCGTTAAATTTAAATAATTTGTGGAATAATTTACTTCTATTTGAAAGCCAACAACATCTTCGCTATTATTCAAATAAAGGGGATAAATAACATTCTGCGCTCCCTTTACAGCATCTATACTCTCCCCAGTCATCATTACAACCCCTGTAGCAATTATAATTCCCAATAACAAAACCCCCAATAAAAACAAAAAATATTTTTTCTTATTTAACATAATCCACCTCAAAATTAAAATGCATTTAAACTAATTCCAGCGCATTCTTTAGTTCCAGCAGATGAAACAGGCAATCCAGCAATATACCTCAGCACAATTGTAGCATCTAATATATTCACATTTTCATCATTATTTAAATCAAGCATTTGCGAGGCAGTGCACCCAGGTAATTGTGTCTTCCCCAAAGAAGTATTTATTTTAAAATCTACATAAACCACAGAATTAATGTTTGTTAAATTAAGAGTAATTTGAGAATAATTTTCACTTCCCCACCCTTTTGTAGTAAGAGTGTAATTAGAAAAATCATATTCTGTTATTATAGGTGGTGAAGAACTTTTTGCATAAATTAATTTTTCTGTTATCCATTCTTGTCCTCTTCCTGTTTCACCTGTAGGGATATAAACCTTAGCAGTAGGATTTGCAAGCGTCTTTAATTTAGCATCTATTCCTTCTAATCTTGGAAGAACCCCATTATCCAGTACCTGAACAGAACAGGCTCCTGTTAAGTTAAATTGGTCACTAATATTCACTATAACCAAATGCTGGGTAAAAAATCTTGCATCAGAAACCCAGTCAGGATAATGTGCTTTGGAAATATTTATATGGGAACTTCTTAAATAAAAATC
>JBBTAN010000025.1:0-1090 GCA_038044205.1 Nanobdellota archaeon | reverse complement strand
TTCTTTTAAATTGTACAGTAATTCCTGTCACACAAATAATGAGGAAAACAGTTATTGACGGAAGCAATACATCTGGATTTCAAAGAACTGTTTTAATTGCAAGAGGAGGGTATGTTGAAACTGCTTTTGGAAGAGTTGGAATAGATACAATATGCCTTGAAGAAGATTCTGCAAGGAAAATTAAAACAGAAGAAAATAAAATTTATTGGAATTTGGATAGGCTTGGAATTCCATTAGTTGAGATTGCAACTGCTCCGGATATAAAATCTGCAGAACAGGCTAAAGAAGTTGCTTTGCATATAGGAGATGTTTTGAGAAGCTGTAAAGTTAAGAGAGGAATTGGAACAATAAGGCAGGATGTTAATATTTCTATAATGAATGGAAACAGAATTGAAATGAAGGGTGTTCAGGATATGAAAACATTTGTTAAGACAATTGAAAATGAAGTTCTAAGACAGAAATATTTGTATGATAATAAAAAACCAACTTCAGCTGAAGTAAGAAACGCACTTCCTGATGGAACCTCAGAGTTCTTGAGGCCAATGCCAGGTGCAGACAGAATGTATCCAGAAACAGATTTGCCTTTGCTTAAAATATCAAGAGATTTCATAAATGAAATTAAAAAAGAATTGCCTAAATTAAGAACAGATATTGCAGGAGAATTAAAAGAAAAAGGATTGAATGATGAGATGATAAAACTGGTTTTAGCTGAAGGAAAAATTGATGAATTTAAAATTCTTTCTGATATTTATTCTAATATTAATTTTATTGCAAAGATGATTTTTCTTTTTCCCAAGGAAATTTCCTCTAAAACAGGAAAGAAGTTAAAAGAAATTGAAGAAATGCTTTCAGATTATTATGGAGATATATTAAAAAATATAAAGAAGAAGAAAATAACAGAGGCAGAAGTTAAAGATTTAATGATAAGATTAGTTAATGGAGAGGATTTTAATAAAGCATTAATTTCTGAGAAAGCAGATATTTCTGAAATTGAAGAAAAAATATTGAAGATAATTAGGAGCAAGCCAGGATTAAATGCTAATGCTTATATGGGGTTGGTTATGGGGGAGATGAAGGGGAAGATTGATGG
>JBBTAN010000024.1:0-3443 GCA_038044205.1 Nanobdellota archaeon | reverse complement strand
CAAAGATTCTATTTTGTTTATTACTTTCCCTTTTACAATAATAATTTCACCGACAGAAACAGGCTTTATAAAATTAATAATCTGCGATAGATACAAGTTATGGTCTTTGAGAAAATGCATTCCAACCAGAGTTGAAAAATATGATGCCAAAAGCATTCCATGAGAAATTGGCTCTTCAAAACCCCTTATTTTTGCAACTTTTTTATCAGAATGAAGAGGATTTTTATCTCCTGATAAGGAGATGAAATCAGACACTTTTTTTTCATCAATAACTATTTTAAAAGATACCGCATCTCCTATTTTTATATCCTTCCAAATGTCTTTTTTCACCTTTTTTTCTTTAGCAGTCATATTTTACCTTATATTTATCCAGGACCTTTTTAATGTCTCCGACATTCTTGACTGCCATAAGATCGGACATATCAAACCTGGCACCGCTAGCTTTCTCCAATTCAACTATCATCATCACGGCATTAAAAGAATCCCAAGTCGACGTGTTAGCTGGAGAGATTTCATCGTTCATCTCATCTCTGGGAATTTCCAATATCTTAGACAGCAAATCGTATAATTTTCCTTTCATATTTAACTTTTGTTGATTTCTATAAAACCGTGCTGATTAAATACATAATCATTCAGATCACGCTCCCAGATATCTTCATTTCCAGATAATCCTGTTTTATAAAAATCAAAAATTTTATAGAAATCCTTGACTTGGTCATTTTTGGGAGTTGGCTTGTAGTAGGCATGGATTTTTTTAGACTTAATCCTCTTAAGCTCGTTTAAGACAAATCCAAAAAATTGTTCTTCAACTTTTTTACCCAAAACCCTGCAGCTAAGTAACATCGAATCAATATCCCACCTATCGGGCATATCCTTGGCCAGACAAAATCCGGTAATCCCATAATCTCCAAACTTATCAGAAACATCGAGTGCCCAAAGCTTATTCCCCGATTTGATGAAATTCTTTATGTCATCTTCGTGATAACGTCTTGCGGTTAGATTGAATTGATTTGTTTTTTGGGTTAATTGCGCGACGCGCGGTATTAAAAAATCATCCACTTCTTTTATCAATATGCGCAAACATAGACTTTTCAAGAAGCTTTCCATATCTATAAATTTGCTTTTATATTCATTCCTATGTTTATCCTGCAAATACATCTCATTTCTATTTTTATCCTCTTCAGTAAATTCAAACGTACTAAATCCTTTATAGTTCAATAGGGTTTGCACATATTTTGTAGAGTCAGTAGGCAAATCTAAAACATCTACTTCCGGAAGCATTTGTTTTATCAACTCTCTGTTTGATAAATCATCGTCAATAAACAACATGCTGTCCAAGCCAATGTTCAGCTCTTTGGCTATGGCTTGTATATTTTCCGCCTTGTTGTTCCAATTTATTTTGCTAGATACTATATTATTTTCCTTTAAAACTATATGCGGATGTTTCAAAAAAACTTCTTTCACATCGGCCTCGTTATTTCTGCTGTTAATAGCCAGCAATATGCCTCTTTCGTTAAGGCTTAGCAGGAGTTTTTGAAAATAATAAAACTGCTGTCCCTCTCCTGCTGGAGACAGTTTAATGCCCGACAAACCATCCTCACCGATAACTCCTCCCCACAAAGTATTATCCAAATCAAGAACAATGCACTTTTTCTTTTTGCCGGCCAATGGTATTAGATAAGATGTTAGCTCATCCGCTAGCGACGGGACTGCTTCCGGAGATAGTTTCATATCGGCCATGAAATAATATTTGTCATACCAAAAATTTTTCTTACCGACATATCCTAGCCATTCATTAAAATTAAAAATAAAAACTTGCCCGTCATTTTTATAAATATTCAATAAATTATTATTATAATCATCAACTATACCGTAATATCCGTTCTTAAGCTTGCTATCAAATATCCCAGCTATAGGAGGCCAAATTTTAACAGAATTACTGACAACAATTTTCGCGTCAGTTTTACTCTTTATGTAATCTACAAATTGCGATAATTCATTTTTTATTTCTTCATGTTTAATATCATTGTTTGAATAAAAAATATTATTATCTAAACCGTGAGCATCTATAAGCAAGAAAATTATATCAGGTTTAAACTCATAAAGCTTATTTCCCAATATCTCTTGTTTCCATTGGCCGTATTCACCCTCATACACTTGCAAGAATATATCGTTCACAAACGATTTTACTTTTAAACTCTCGGATAATCCCTTAATAGTGAAATTTGATAAAATAGCTACTCTCTTATCCACTTTTTTCGAGATCTTGTCTATTTCTTTAGACAAAAGAATACAGGACGCGACTGTATCCGATTCTGAAATTATTTTTTCTTTTAATCTATCCATAAATTAATTTCTAAACGCTACTGCTATGGCATACTCACAACCATGGCTAATGCTTATTTGTATATTTTTTCTTACTAAACCATTTATTTTAGAATACGGTTCACCTGTTATTGTTTTATGCAGAATCTCAATCTGGCTATGATTATTTATTTTTACTTTGCCAAATGATTTAATTATCGCTTCCTTAGCAGCAAAAATTCCTGCTAAATGATTATAAGATCCGGCATTTGAAAAACAATACTGCCATTCTTTTTGGGTATAAAATTTGCTCCAAAAATTATAATCTATTGCTTTAATTTTTTTGAATTTGTTAATAAATATTATATCTATGCCGATCATTAGTATAAATTAATCTATAAACAAGCTGATTTAGAATAACATTAATAATCAATTTCTGTCAATGAAGTTTCGCTGCCTGTAGACTCTAAGGCTTTTTGCTATATCTTTTATCATTGAACCAAATACCAAATACAACCCAAAAACCGTACCCATGGCTATATAATTCCATCCAGCTCCGTGCCACAGCCCAATAAGAGTAAATGTAATAAGCATACTTATATATATCCATGCTTTTGTTTTCTTTTTTCGGGTAAAAATTAATGGGTAATAAAGATAGTCTCTTAACCATTCGGATAGAGAAATATGCCATCGGCGCCAAAATTCTAAAATATTTCTTGAAAAATATGGATAATTGAAATTGCTCATTAATCTAAATCCGAACAATTTTGCTGTTCCAATCGCTATATCAGAATATCCGGAGAAATCGCAATAAAGTTGAAAAGCAAACAAAATGGTCGCAATTAGTAGCTGATCTCCGGAAACGCTGTATAAATTATTATACGTATTGTTCACCGCAACCGCTAAAGTATCCGCTATGACTATTTTTTTTAAAAAACCCCATAGCATTTGCCGACAACCGTCAATCACTTCTTCTGCTTTAAACACTCTTTCTTGTGCGAACTGCACTAAAAAACTTTGAGCTCTATCTATAGGTCCGGCTATAAGCTGTGGAAAGAACGAAACAAATGCTAAAAACTCTGTGAAATTACTGGCGGCAGGAATCTTGCGCCGATAAACATCTATGGCATAGCTTAATT
>JBBTAN010000023.1:0-2609 GCA_038044205.1 Nanobdellota archaeon | reverse complement strand
AACTGCTGTTGACTGTTCACAACCATTTGTAATAATACCATCGCAATTAAGATAACCAGAAGAACAACTTACAGCACTACAAGAAGTAAGAGTTCCAGAACTAACTGCTGTTGACTGTTCACAACCATTTGTAATAATACCATCGCAATTAAGATAACCAGAAGAACAACTTACAGCACTACAAGAAGTAAGAGTTCCAGAACTAACTGCTGTTGACTGTTCACAACCATTTGTAATAATACCATCGCAATTAAGATAATTAGCACTACAACTATTTATAGTGCACGTGTTTCCAGCACCACACGTAGCTGTTGCATAAGCAAAAGTACATGCAGGACTGCATGCCGTGCAACTAATAGGAACTGTATTGGACTGTCCTTCAGTACAATACCAATTATCATAAAGAACATTACAATTATTATAAACCACAGGATTATTTGCTGATCCTGCGACGCAAGAACATGAGCTATCATAAGTGTAAGGAGTAACTGTTTGTAATATCTGTTGGTTAGTGCATCTAAAAACAATAGTAGAACCACAAGAATCACCAACTGTACAGCTCGACCATGTACACCCAGTACCAAGCATACATCCTTGTGACGTAGTAAAGCTTGAGCAAGCACTATAAATGTTTGAACAACTACTACAAGAGCCACTAGCGCAAGTGCAACTGCAACCAGCTCTAAGAGCAGCGTTACCATTATATATAGTATATAGGGTAGTACCCGAATACTGCGAAGTAAGGCTTGAACAACTAAGAGTTCCAATACAGGTTGCACCTACAACTTTTCCAGTTATCTTATTCCAAATATCACTAAAAAATCCAGCAGAAACAAAAGTCAGAGATAAAATCAATATCAAACTTAAACAAACAAGAACACCCAACCATCTTTTCATAATTAAATTAAAGAAAACAACTTTAAAAATATTGTTGGTATTTCAAATAAAAGAAGAGACTAAATAGTTATCTCAAATTTAACATTAATTATTAATATCTTATAATTCAGTTATCTGTAACAGTTAATTTTTATATTTTAAGTAAGTCAAAGGGGGCATTATAATAAATGATATGATTTTACCGCGATAATTGTCAATAGGCATTAAAGAGATAATTACTCTTCTTAAAAATTTCAACAAAAATCAATATAAACCCCCTTTATTTTTTACAAGAATGGATTTTCTAAATGCTATAGAACCACGAGAATATCAAAAAGAAATTCTTAAAACATGTATTGAAAAAAACTGCTTAGTTGTTCTTCCAACCGGACTTGGAAAAACTCTCATTGCTCTTATGCTAACAATAGAAAGAATGAAATCTTTTCCTGGTGAAAAAGTTGTTTTTCTTGCACCTACAAGGCCATTAGCAGAGCAACATTTAAAATATTTCAAAAAGAATCTTCCAGATCTTTTTGGAGATATGCAGCTTTTTACAGGAACAGTTAATTCAGAAAATAGAAAAAAAATCTGGCAGACAGCAGATATAATCTTTTCAACTCCTCAATGCGTGGATGGGGAAACATTAATCTTCACAGAAGAAGGACCAATAAAAATATCCGAGTTTTTTAAAAAATTCAAATTTGAAGAAGAAAATTACATCGAAGGAAAGGGAAATGTTGCAGAAATTAAAGAAAAAGTGCTGGGTTATGATGGACAAAAAATAAGGTTTTTGAATGCATCAAAAGCATGGAAATTGCCTGGAAAAGAACTAATAAAGATAAAAACAGAAATTGGAAATACTCTTCTCTGTACAAAGAATCATCCTCTCTTGACAATAAATCCAGATGGAAAAATAATCTGGAAAGAAGCCTCTCAATTAAATAAAGGGGAATATATAGCTTCTATAAAAGAAATAGATATTGAAGAAAAACAATTAGAAATTATAAATCTAATCTCTAATAGTGAATCATTAAAAATAGCAGACAAATCTTTAATAAAAGAGTTAATTCAAAAGTTAAAAGAAAATAAAGTAAAACGAACTGCATATTCAAGATATTTGTATAATTTTATTCCAATAAAACTATTCTTAGAATTATCAAAGAAAACAGGGTTAAATTATGATTCTTTAACTTTGACAGATAATTATGGAAAAAGCGGTTCGGTGAAACTTCCAAGATGTCTTGATTTCAAATTGGCTTATATATTGGGAGCAATGCTCGGTGATGGACATATTGGAAATAGAGAAAAACATGGAGGAGAAGTTGTTTTTTCTGAATTAGATAGAGATTCTATTTGTGATGAAATGAAAAATGCTGTAAGAGATATTTTTGGTGTTGAAATGAAAAAAAGCCCAAAAGGAATTATTGCATATAATTCGGCACTTTCTTCTTTTTTATCACTATTGGGAATTCCAAAAGGAAATAAGGCAAAAATAATTCGTGTTCCTCAATTTATGTTTTTCACAGATAAAAATTCAATAAGGGGATTTATTAAAGGAATATTTGACACTGATGGAAATGCTTCAAAATACGGAGTTTCTATTTCAAGTGTGAGTGAAAGATTTATACAAGAATTAAAATGGTTATTTTTAAGAATAGGGATCTTAGGAAATGTTGAAAAAAGAGAAAATAAAGGAAGTATGATTGAAGGGAGAAAAATAAAACCTTCAGAAA
>JBBTAN010000022.1:0-3869 GCA_038044205.1 Nanobdellota archaeon | reverse complement strand
AAATTTATTATTGATAATATAAAAATTTATAAACCTAAAAAGAAAATAATAATAATGGCGGAAAAGAAAAAGGCAAAAAAAGAGAGCAAAAAGAAAGAAGAAGTTCATGAAATATATGAAGTTGAAAAAGGCGGAAAAGAAAAGACAGTTGAGAAAAAAGGGATAATTCTTGATAAAGAAGTTGCAAAAAAAGGAGAGATTGCAAAAGAAAATAAAATATTGAGAAATGTATTAATAAGTATAGGAATTATTTTATTGATTCTTGTTCTTTCTGTTTTTATAGGAAAAGCTTCAACTCATTTCAAATACAAAGATGTAAAATTTAATATTGTAAAAGAGGGGGAATTAACTCTTTATCACACTTCTTTTCCTGTTGTATATAATGGGACAAATATGATGTATAATATTTATTTGAGAAATGATCCAAGAAAACTTAATAGAAAAGTTCCGGCTAAAGGAACTCTTCTCTCTATTGAAGACACTGTCCTAAACATAACTCAGGAAACCGGATGTGATGGAAAAGAAGGCAGAGGCACAGCGATTGCAAACTTAATCAATCTTTATGGAGCAATAGGCAAGGATATAATGAAAGACGAAAATGCAAGCTGTGACGATTTAGGAAGATATATGTATATAAATATACAGCCTGGAAATGAAACAAGAATAGATAAATTCGGACCTAATTGCTACAATATAAACATAAACAATTGCGAGATTCTTGAAGGAACAGAGAGATTCATCGTCGGCATGCTTGTTAAAATTAATTTTGATTTAACCCAATGATATCAAAATTGTTTTATGCTATACTTTTAACTTTGATGCCAATAACTGAATTAAGAGCAGGACTTCCTTTGGCTATCTCTTATGCTCTTGAAAAGGATATTCCTGTCTTTTTTATATTCATACTGATTATTTCGTTAAATATACTCGTTATATTCTTTGTGTTTTATTTTCTTGATAAGATACATTCTTATTTAATGAGAATTAACTTTTATAAGAAGATATTTAATAAATTTCTAAAGAGATTCAGAAAGAAAGTTGATAAATTTGAAGAGAAAAATGGAAAAACCTGGTTTTGGGCATTGGTTTTCTTTGTTGCTGTTCCTCTTCCCGGGACAGGAGCATGGAGCGGATGCCTTTTAGCCTGGATATTAGACTTAGACAGGAAAAAAAGCATAGTTGCGATTTCTCTTGGAGTGATAATTGCAGGAATAATTGTTTTATTTGGAAGTCTTGGATTTATAAAATTATTTAATGTGCTTTAATATTAATTTTATATCTGAATGAAAAGGGATTTCTCTTATATTAAACTTCTTAACTTCTATAAACCATATTGCAACAACAAGAACTATACTTCCAATATACCAGGAAAGCTTATGAGTTATATCAAATAAATTTGGCTTTAAGACAAAAATAGCAGATAGCAACACTATCCTCATAATATTAACTATCAAGAAGGAAACAAAAGCAAAACCAATCATTCTTATCCTCTTATAAAATTTTATGTTTGGAACTGAAAGATTAAAAATAAGAAGAAGATAATATGCAGAGCCTGCAATACACGCATCTATTATCTGAATAGGAGTGGGGTAATTCCCTATAAATATTGTATTTCCTGATAAGCTGGCAGTGAATAATAGATTAAGAAGAAAATAAACAGGATAAATTGTAAGGGGAGTGAATACAAAATAGAAAATCCAGAAATTTGGCAAAGCAGTTATTACAAGAATAAAATATCGTACAAATATAGAATAGATAAATTCTCTTTTCCCCTTCATAAAGGCTAAAGCCAAAATGCATTTAAATAATTTAATGTTTGAGAAAAATTAATTTTAATTGCATATCTTTATATCTATGCTCTTAGAATGTGATTTTATCTCATGTTCCATTAATGCATTTTTAGTTAATATATGCAATCCATCATTTGGACTATTTTCCCAAGTTATCAAGGCTAGTCTTTCCTCTCCATATTTTATCTGAAGAATGGGCATTTTCTTAATTCCTTCTCTGTATATAATAGAATAAATTGCTTGATTATTATCATCTGTAATAGCACCAGGATCAAAATGAACTATTTTTATTTTTTCTTCAGGAAATGATTCTTTTAATTTTTTTGTTAAATAATTTCCAAAAATTGCTCCATTTTCTTTCTCAAAATATTCACTTCTTTTAATATCTTCTAAGGAATCAGAAGCAATCTCCAATGGATAAATCGGGACCCATCCATATCTTATTTCAAATTTTTTTGGCATATTAAAATTATAAATAGATTTATTTTTTTCTTGATATTCTTACTGCAATTACAATTATCAAAATTATAAGTATTAAGTTCAAAGCTCCAATTCCCCATATATACTTATTATCTCCTGAGAAAAAATTTCCTGTTATTCCAAATTTCTTTTTTGTTATTTCAACTTGAACAGGCTGACTTACAACTAATTCGTTATTAGAAAGAACCTCAAGATTGAATAAATTGTTTCCCAAAGCTTCTTTATTAACATCAAAGCTTATCAAAACATCTTCTGATTTTCCTGCATCAAGAGTTAATGAATTTTTGTCAAGAGTTGCTAATGATGCCCATTCTGCATAACCTGCTGCATTTAACAAATAAGTAGTTGTTTTATCCCCATCATTTACAATTGTTGCCCTAACAACCAATTGTTTTCCAGCTTGTCCTCCAGATTCCAAAACAGCTGTTACCAAAGCTTCAGCAAGAGAGCAAGTTCCCTGAACATTTAAAGGAACACTGAAAACTGCTTTATCATCATTTTCATTTTGATAAACATCATCACTATCATCATACACAGTCAATTCAAGATAATACAATTTCTCCTTAACACCTTCAGGCAACTGGAAAGTAAAAGTAAAATCTGAATTATCAAAAGCATCCACATCTCCAATTTCAACTTTCTCATTAAGCCCCAATTCCTTGTTATAAACTATTACATAAACATCTGTCTGGTCATCTTCTCCGATGTTCCATGCCTCTGCTAAAAGCTGAACTTCAGAATCACACTGAACATCTGTGTTAGCATCAAAAATAGAAGCTCCTTTATCAAAAGTAACAAAATCACTCTCTAAAACTATCTCAATCTCTTCTGGGTCTGCATTAACTGAAGTTGAATTATCTGAAAATGCCTCATTCTCCCCTGTTGCCCAAGCATAGAATACATAATCTCCACTGTCTTTAAAATCATCAGGACTGTCTAATTTAAAATTTAGAGTCAATGTTTTTTCATCTCCTTCATTTAAATTGAATTTGCTTTCTTTTTCTTTGATTATCCATTTTCCATCCTGTGTATTATAAAGTCCCCATTCAACTACTATATTTCTTATTTTATCACCTGAATTATCATTATTATTTTCAACTGTTATCTCTGCGCTTATCTCATCAAGAGGAAACCAGGAATTATCCTCTCCATATCCCTTTTCAACATTAATATTATCTAAAGAAACATCCATTTTTCCGTCATTTCTATATTTTGTTGGAAGATTTTCAAAGTTAAGAATTAAAGTAGTGTAAACTGAAGGGCTTGCAGTTATATTATAATTTGCAGAATAAGTCCCTAAGGGGAAGCTTGTATCAATAGGTGTGACAATCTTAGCAGTAACTTGAGCACTTCCACTTGCAAGAAGATTCACAGAAGATTCACTAAAACTTATTGTAACTGTTTTACCCAAAGAAGTAATTGTCTGACTAGTCAAAGGAACAGTTATTGGTGAAAGAGTATCAAGATTAGTTATTGTAAAAGTTTGACTATCCCCAAATTGATTTAAATTAACTGTAGCAGGAAAAACACTAATTGCAGCACTCACTGCACCCATCAAAAATACTAATGCAAAGATGCCTGCAAACAAAATGTTTAATC
>JBBTAN010000021.1:0-1436 GCA_038044205.1 Nanobdellota archaeon | reverse complement strand
GAAAGACTTGGGAAACCTGGAGAATATCAGTTAATAAGATTAGCCAGAGAACATTGATTTAAAAATTAATTTAAAAAATGGAAAAGAATAATCTAATTAATAAATTGAGTCTTTTAGAAAGTCCTCTTTATTATAAAAGAGAAACCTACGAGAAAATTAATAGATCTGGTAGACTAATTCCTATTAAACCTTCTAAATTAAAATGTATTGATGGGATGAAAACTGAAAGGTTGCTGGAATTAAAAGTTCTATCTGAATTCGCATTCATATGTGATACTCAATTTACTGACAAGGATGTTATGGTGATTATAAAAGTCCATGCTCCATTAAATGCAAAATCTTATACAACATTTAGATATCACGGAGAAACTAATAACACTTTTTCTCTGAAATTCTATTGATATAAATCATCTCTGAAAATCTTAAAAACCTTTATTTCTTGATTACTTTATGGAGAAAGTTGCCTTTCACGGAGGAGTTTGGAAAAAAGAGGATTTAGACAAAGATTTTCTCAAGATAAAGGATGTACTATATGTTGCACCAAGATTTGGAGGAGCATATCTTGGGATGAAGAATCCAGATAAATCAGGAAAAGAGATTAACACATTATTGGAAATACATTATTCTAATCCTAATTTTTTTAGGGATTATAGAAAGCATTCAACTGATTTAGGGCAGGAAGGAGTTTGGATAGGCACAAATTTGAGATTAAAAAAAATAAAAGATACAATGGTAAAAATACCAAAAAGACTAAGAGGAAGCAGATCTTTAAGATACAAATATATTGTAGCAAAAGTGGATGAGGAAAATAGTGAAAGAACCCCCACAGAAAAAGAATACAGAGAGGTAGGAGATGAATTTTTTGAAAAATATAAAAAACCCTGTTATCCAGATAAATTCAACAAAGAGGAAAAAGAATTTTTTTATGATTCTATCCAAAGAAAAATTAAGAAAAATGATGCTATAAATAATCTTGAAATAGAAAAAGAGCCTAAAACATTAGAAAGAGTTTTAAAAATCTCATCAATAATTGCTTTTTTTGGAGGAATCTTCTTTTTATCTCCAATTTTAACAGGAAATGTTATAGGAAATTCATCAATAAAAACCAATTCAATAACTGGCATTGTTTTATTAACTATTAGTATATTCCTTTATATCTTCTCAACCAAACAAAAAAAGTATGCTCTTCCTCTACCAAAAAATAACCATAATCCTTCTTCTCATTAAACTTTAAAAACATCTTTATCTTTTTTTCCATATGGCTTATATTAAAAGTCTGAGTATGCATGGTTTCAAAAGTTTTCCAAGAAAAACAGAAATTCCTTTTACCTCAGGAATTAATGTCATACTGGGTCCAAATGGATCTGGTAAATCTAACATATCAGATGCATTGTGTTTTGTTTTAGGAAGATTGAGCATAAAATCTATGCGTGCAG
>JBBTAN010000020.1:0-8883 GCA_038044205.1 Nanobdellota archaeon | reverse complement strand
TTTAGCCTATTTGATCTGTATATTATTTTTTTATCAAATTTAAATTTTAGCCATTTTAATCCTTCAGGAATTAATTTGTAAGCTTCTTTGAAAATTTGTTTTTCCTCGCTTCCAATCGTGTCATCAATGACAAGCAATAATTTCCCATGATACATTTTAGCGTATTCATCATTTATAATAAAAGTACGGGCATTCCCTATATGTAAGGGACCAGAAGGATAAGGTGCTATTCTTGTTACAACTTTACCTTTAACATTTGGCAATTCTGGTAAAACATGTTGTTTTTTTTGTTTTTCTTCAAAAGAATATTTTTCTAATTGAGATTTTTGTTCATCCAAATTTAAAGAATTTACTTTTTTGATAATTTCATTAATTTCTTTAGCTAGTTCCTTAATATTATTTTTTAATTCTGGTTTTTCTTGTATTATTTTTCCTAAAACAGCTTGAAAATTAGCTTTTCCATTATATTCAGTTGCATTTTTTAATGCATACTTTAGAATCAAATTAGTTTTATCCGAATTAATCTCATAGTTTTTTACGTCGGTAGATTTAATTTTTTCCATAGAATTAGTACATGATTTATTGCTATTTAAAACTTATTAATACCTTCTTTTATATAAATTTAACTAAATTTTAATATAGATGGTAGAAAATATATATTTGTATTTGATATGTATTTAAAAGCAAGTTTTGATTATATAATAATGAGATAAAATTAAACAATCTATCAATAACTATCCAAATAACAACGGTTGTTAAATCTAAATTATAATAAAAATTAACAAAAAGGAAAATTAAAAATTAGTGAAAGCTATGCAAGGGCTGCAAGGGGTATGGATGATATAACCTAATTAAATATATTATCATATACCGACAAGAAAGTTAATATATAGTAATTTCCTAAAGCTTTATAAATGATGACAGCATTATATATATTAGAGAATATATATTATTTCTAGTTAGTCTAGGAAAATGAGTATGAAAGAATTATTTGAAAAATATAAACTTGGTAAATCATTAATTAGGATTAACTCAAAGAATGGTAAATATTGGTATGGTTTTATTAAAAATTTTGATGATAAATTCATATTTTTAAGTAATGATAGAACAGGCCAATTAACCATAATTGATGTTAATTCTATAGAAGAGATTTACCAAGTAAATGTAAATAAGGAGGAATATGAAGATGTCAGAACAAATTTTAATTCAGGAAAATAGAGAAGAAAGTGAATTACAAAAATTAAAAGAAAAATTCAAAGAATGGTTATATTTAGAAGATGATATTTTTATTGATGTCGAGTTAGCAGTTGCAATAAGTGAAGGGGTTGGAGGGGACCCATTATGGATTTTTATTGTTGCTCCACCCGGAAGTGCAAAAAGTGAAACATTAAGGTGCTTTAGCGATCCCAACTATTTTTATCAATTAAGTGATTTAACATCAAATAGTTTTATTAGCGGTTATAAATATAAAATAAAATTTAAAGAAGGCGAAAGGGGAATTACAGAAACTAAAAGTAAAGATTTACTTCCGCAATTAAATAAAAAAATTTTAATCGTGAAAGATTTTACAGTTATCTTAGATAAAAATGATAATGAAAGAAGAGAGATACTGGCCCAATTAAGAGAAATATATGACGGAAAATATGCGAGATTTGTTGGTACAGAAAATAGAAAGATAGAATATGAGAGCAGGTTTGGTTTATTGGCGGGTGTAACACCAATAATAGATAAGCAGTGGAAACCGATGCAACAATTAGGAGAGAGATTTCTCAAAATTAGATTAAATCAGGATATTGAGAAAGCGACGGAAAGAGCATACAGAAATGAAGGAAATGAAGAAAAAATGAGGGAGGAGTTAAACAATGCTGTTAACGAATTTATAGAGAGTATAGAAATCGTGGATATAATAATTCCAGAAAGATATGAAGTAAAATTTGAGAATCTAGCAAAATTTGTTGCGTATGCTAGAACACCAGTAATGATTAAGACCCATCCCAACGATAGTGAATTTTATTTTGATTATGTACCTATGCCAGAAATACCAACAAGACTGGTAAAGCAGTTAAAAAAATTAGGGATTTGTTTAGCTCTAATCCATAATAAAGATGAAATAGACGATGAAATTATAGATATTGTTAAAAGAGTAGCTTTTGACACAATCCCATTAGATAGATTGGAGGTTTTAAAAGCAATTGGTAATGGGGTATTTATTAATGAGATTACCAAAAATGTGAGATTACCGGAAGCTTCTATAAGGAAACTATTATCAATATTAGAATTATTAGATTTAATAAGAGAAGAAACGCATGGAGAGGATTCTGTTGGTAGACCGCTGATTATGTATAAGAAAGCTGAGTGGATAATAAATTTATAAAAAAATAGATGTAAATATATTATCTAAAATCATATATGATATTATATTATTTATTAAAAAAATTGATTATTTTATAAAAAAATATGGGTATTAAGGAGGAATTTTAAAAATTTAAAATGACATATTCACAAGAAGAAAGATTAGAGCTGAAAGAAAAAATTAAACGTCTTTATTTTGTTGAAAAACGCGGTTTAATTGAGGTATCAAATATATTAAATATCTCTCATCCGGTTGTTAAAGAGTTAATAAACGAGGTTAAAGAGGAGATTAGAGAGGATTATAAACAAACGACCGTTAATGATTTATTAATGGATTTAAGGTTGCAATTTAATGAGATTAATAAAAGAGCTTGGGTTGGGGTTAACGAAACTAATGACCATAGATGTAAGATTGGTTATTTAAAGATTATACAGAATAATAGCCAATTATTAATAGAATTGGTAGGGTTTAATAATAATCGCGTTTCTAGGGAAGAGCTAATTAAATTAGTGGGGGTTAACCTAAAAAGCAACAATGCAGATGAACGATATGCAGAAGAAGTAGCTGATGAGTTTATTAAAGAGATGGAGATTAAGAGGATACGAAGACAACTACCTAGTGAATATGATGAAGTAATGGAAGATTTGTATTCCGAAGATAAAAATCAAGAAGAATCCCTTGAAGAGAATGAACCTACTTTAAATTCTTAATTAAATTTTTACCCTTTCTTGTTAATTTATAGAACTTATATTCTCTGTCTTTTGGATTTAAGCATTCTATTAATCTCTCTTCTAATAATTCTTTTAAGGTTCGAGAGATATGAGATTTATACATTTTAGTAGCTTTGGTTAATTCTGTAGCGGTTTTATTTCCTAAAGATAGTTGTTTTAAAATTTCTTGCCTATTTTTGGCTCTTAATACAAATGAGATTAATTCATACTTATTCTTCATAAAATATTAAGAGTTACAGAATTATTAAAGTATGGATTACCAAATGAGTTACCAAAATATTTATATATACTAAGTTTTAAATATATTATTAAATAATTTAATGTGGGGTTAAAAATGTATAAATACAAATGGTTATTATTTGGTTTAATATTATTAGTTAGTTCTCTTAATGTTTCTGCTCTAAGTGGCAATGGTAAATTACAAATACACCATATAGATGTTGAGCAAGGGGACGCAACCTTAGTTATATCTCCTAACGGACAATTAGCTATGATTGATAATGGTAATTGGCAAAAATGCAGTAATACAATAGATTATTTACAATCTTTAGGAATAACAAATATTGATTATCATTTTGCAACTCACTATCATGCAGACCACATTGGTTGTATAGATGATATGGCTACAGCAGGAATTTCAATTGCATTAAAATGTTATGATAGGGGAAATAATTATGGTTCTAATGTTTTTAATGATTATATAAATACTTGTGCTTCTAAAAGAGAGACTTTAATAAAAAATCAAGTTATTAAGCTTGATGAAAATTCTGCAAATCCAGTTAATATAAAAGTTGTTGATTTAAATGGTGCTGGCATATCTACGACTAATGAAAATTCATTAAGTGCTATCTTCAAAATTAGTTATGGTGAATTTGATGAAGTTATTGCTGGTGATTTAACAGGAGTTTCTCCACAACCAGATGTAGAAAGTGTTGTTGGACCAGAAGTTGGTGATGTTGAAGTTTATAAAGTAAATCATCAAGGCTCTAAATACTCGAGTAACGATAACTGGTTGAATGCCATCACACCAGAAGCAGGAATAATCTCGGTCGGAAGTAATTCTTATGGACATCCAACAAGTTCTGCTTTAAATAGAATTCATAATCATAAAATAAAAACATATTGGACTAATATTGGCTCGGGAGTTAGTCCAGACTCACAATGGGATAAGATTGGTGGAAATATTAAAATTGAAATTACAACGAGCAATTATAGTATAACTGGAGATTTTGGAACAGACACATATCAATTAAATACACAAAATTCAAATGATAATATATTTACATGCCCAAAAGATTATCTTAAAGATGATTACGATGATTTTTCAAATACAACTTTAGATACAAGTAAATGGTATATTATACAAGATTATGAAAACTGGCCTTTAACATCAGAATATTCTTTAAATATAGAAGAACAAGCTTATCATACTGCTCAAACTACGGCGGGGAATGCTGGAACTGTTTTGATGTTAAATCGTAGCATTTATGCTGGCGAGATAATAGAGTTTGATATTAATTATGTTAACGGTTCTGGGAATATTTTAAGCAGACCTTATGTTGGTGGTTATCCTTCAGATATTAGATTATTAAATCAAGGTTATGATTGTGGTAATTGTCCAACATCGGGTAATGTTGGTTATTGGAATGGAAATAGTGAAGTTGGAAATGAATTTGGAATTTATCATATAAAAATAGAATTTCAAAATACAACTGCCAGTCTTACAATAACAAATACTACTGGAGGAATATGGGATTTTGGTTTTTATTCTCTTACTAACTTCCCAATGCAATCTCCTCATACATTTGGTGTAGAAACAAGAACAGGACACAATGGAAAGGGGCATATTGATTATGATAATTTTAAATTATATAAGATAATAAACCGTGCTCCAATTATGAATGTAATAGATAATTTAACAGTTAATGAAAATAATTTGGTTACTTTAAATTTAAATGCGGTAGATCCAGATAATGATGATTTAAGTTATTCATTTAGTTCATTATTTAACTCACTTGGAAAATGGCAAAGTGATTATAATAGTGCAGGAAATTATACAATTAATGCAACTGTTTCAGATTGTTCTTTAAATAATACAAAAACATTTAATTTACAAGTTTTAGATGTTACGCAATCAGATTCTAGTGGCTCTAGTGGGTCAGGAGGAGGGGGTGGCGGAAGTTCAGGAGGAAATAATAATCAATTATTACCTGTTCAACCAACACAACCAATAAATCCAATTGTAGAACCGATTGCTCCAACAGAATCAAGTAAACCTTTGTTTAAAGAAGAGATAAATGATAAAAGTGTAATAGAAATAAAAGATATTATCCCAAACTCTCCTGTAAGTATTGCGATTAAAGGAAGTGAAATTTCAATTAGGAATATTAATATTGAAGTTAATAATCCTTCTAAAAACGTGGAAATAAGTGTTAAAAAAGAAAATAATAAACCGGCTGAAGTAACTAAAGATTTAACAGATAATGTTTATCAATATATAACAATAGATAGGAAAAATATTAAAGATGAAGATATTAAAGAGGTTACAATAGATTTTGAAGTAAATAAAAAATGGTTAGATAATAATAATTTTAATGAAGATTTAATAGTTTTACAGAGATATAATAATGATGAATGGGTAAAGCTAGAAACTATTAAAGATAAAGTTAATGAAAATTCTATAAGTTATAATGCTAAATCTCTCGGATTTAGTGTATTTGCTGTTACAGCTTTAAAAGAAAATAAAGAAGGAACTGGGTTTTTAGGAATAACAGGTTCTGCAATAAGAGAACTAACTAAAACAAACACTTTCAAAGGAGGTGTGGTTAGTTTAATTGCGATTATTGTTGGCTTATTTTTATACCTTAAAATTAGGAAGGCAAAAAATAAATGAGTTATTTAACTAAAAAATCAACATTATTATTTTTATTAATATTTTCTATATTATTTGTTTCTGGTTGTAATGAGGAGATAAAAAATCCGATAAATCCATTTCAATCTAAAATAAATTCTGTATTGAAAAATGATACAAGGAATTTTGGAATAGAAGTTGATGTTCATTATAAAAATTATATTGATTCTTCTATTTTAGTTTATGACCTAAAAGAAATTTCTGGTGATAAAAGCAAGGTGGATGTGTTTAGGGTTTTATTGCAATTTGCAGAGTCTGTTAAAGATTATAATTTCGAGATAGTTGAATTAGCATTTAGAGGGAATACTAAGTTTAAACTTGGCGGTGTTTATTTTAAGCAACTAGGTAAGGAGTATTCTTGGCAAAATCCAATTTATACAGCTAGAACATTTCCTGAAAACCTAATAAACCCAGATGGCTCACAAGCATATGGACAATGGACTGGGGGTTGGCTTGGTGTTTTAAATGAGCAGATGAGTGATTTTAATGACTTTCATGATAAATGGTATTTAGATGATTTAATAAAAGAAAAATTGAATGAGGAGGATTAAAAATGAAAGAAGAATTAATATTAAAGAGAGAATCTAAAGATGATGAAGATTTGAATACAGATATCAAAAAAATAACTAATAAATTTAGATTAAAGAAAAACGCTTTAGAAGATAAAGAGATAAGAGAAATTGTTTTATTAGCATTTTTAAGGAAAATAAATAGTAGCTTAGCATGGTTACTTGGAATAACAATTACATTAATAATTTTATCTTTAATATTATGGTTAAGTGTTTTAATAAAATAGATATAATTTTTAATTATTTTCTATATCTCGTCGTAAAACCTCAAGATTTTAATGAATGGAAGTGTATAAATGGGGTTTATAACCGAATTTCTTATTATCTATCTCTTTTCATCAAAACATAGGCTTAACTGAGGGTAAATTCTGAGTTTCATTAATAATTCATTTCCGACGACAAGGATGGGAAATAATATATATTTTCGAACATAATCGAATTTATTAATAACCAAATATTATTTTTATCGAGGGAAAATGAATTCAAACGATGCAGAAAAAATAGCTGGTGAAATTCTAAATTTATTAAAACCATTTTGTGATAAGATTGAAATTGCTGGTTCAATAAGAAGAAAAAAAGAAGTTGTAAATGATATTGACATAGTTTTGATTTGTAATGATATATTTAATTTAAAAATTAAAGTGGGCAAAATAGCCGAGAAAATATTATTAATGGGAAATAAAGTTATTAGATTTTTGTATAAATCTATTCAGGTGGATTTATTTATTTCTGATTGGGATAATTTTGAAGTGTTGATGTTGTTAAAAACAGGTTCGAGAGAACATAATATTAAAATGTCTAGGATAGCAAAAAAGATGGGATATAAGTTAGGAGCAAATGGCTTAATAAATTCAGAAGGAAAATTAATAACGAATAAAGAAAAAGAGATTTTTTATAATTTAGATTTGGATTATGTTGAGCCAGAGAAGAGAGATTAGATTTTATTCTTTTTCTTTTTAATAATTTTATCTAATTTTTCTCTAAATTTTCTGTTTTGAATTTCTTTATTTTTTAGTTTTTTCATTTTGTTTAATAATTATTGCTTCAATTTTTTTATCTTTAAAAGCTTTATTAAATGAAACTCTTTTACCCTTCTTATATTGTATATCTTCTGATTTGATTTTAAAAATTTTATTTGGGAGTAATGTTTCTGGATTTAATTCAACATACAAAACATAATTTATCCTGCTTAAATCTATCTCCATACCGATAGGAGTTTTATCCGAAAAATCACCTTTTCTGTATTTTACCTCATATTTAATCTTACCATCTCTAGACTCTAAATCCATGCCTTTAGTATTAAATGGTTTTATCCCTTTTAAATCCAATAATTTTTCACAATAAAATTGAGCAAGTTTTCCAGTATCTACAATATCCTTGTGGTCATTGATAAAAACTCTAAAGCTATCAAAATTAGGTATTAATTCACTTAAATTTATAGAATTATACTTCATTCTCTCTTTCTCGCCTTTTGATTTGTAGTTAGTCATAGTCTTTTATTTTACCTACTCTCGTAATAATTATAATTATTAATATAGCTATTATTATAACCGGCGTAAATAAAAAAATTGCCGCTACTATTCCCCCTTTGACTTTATTTCCGAAATCCATAATAAATCTAATAAGTTCAAAAATAAAATTAACAAATGCAATTAAACCCAATATTAAAGTTGCATATGTCAACATTTTATTTGTTCTAATTTGATTTTTTTGAATTTCTTCCAAACCCAAATCTCTTAAATAATTTAATCCTTTTTCTGTTATTTGATAACTATTCTTAACCTTTATAATTAATCCAGAATTTAAAGCTAACTCAATCGTAGAACCATATAATTTATCTAACCCAATTACAGGTAATATTCCGCCCAGACTATTTAACCATTTTAAAAATCTATACAATTTTTCTGAAGCTTTATGCATCACCATACAATTTAACCCCATTTATCTAAAAATTATAAGTTTAAAAAGATTTTCTAATTAAAAAGTGCCTAATAATGCTATTAGACAAAAGTTTAAATATATAGTAAATATATTTATAATAATGAAATCAAAATGGTTAAAAAACATACTTATAATTATTTTTGTATTGTTTATTCTAAATATTCTTTCTAATCTATTTTGGATTTCTATTTGTGGTAAACCCGATACGGTCAAAACGGCATTTAGTATGTCTTTTAAAAGTTTTAAAGAATCACTTATTTATAATTTAGCTACAGAGGCTGATTTTAAATGTAAATCGGAACAAACCCCTTCGCCTCCAGAACCTCCTCCAGAACCTCCTCACGAACCGGATATAATAATACAAAGATTTGAGCCGAG
>JBBTAN010000019.1:0-1081 GCA_038044205.1 Nanobdellota archaeon | reverse complement strand
TCCCGTCGCGGTTCCGAGCGAGGACCAGCATGGTAACTCCCTTCAATAAAATTTATAATAATTCTCTGGGTAGAATAATAATTTGTAAAAACCCAAGTTATCAGTTATTCTAAATTCCGTTATGTATGCTAATAAGGTTTATTGGGGATTAATTATAAGGTTGGAATTAATAGTTGAACAATCTTGAGTTTGTGGATAATTAAATCTCTGTCAATATTACAGCCTAATTAAAAAACTGTTACAGATAACTAAAATCACCATAAAATTATTCATTTTTCCACACCAATTATTTTGAATAAAAATTCATCTGTTAATTGAGTTAAATTTCCTTCTTTTCCCTCTATAAAAACGCAATTTTCATCCTGATATATATTGCTCTCATTAGCCTTTCTTATTATTATAAAATTATTTGAGCAATCTTTTATAGGCCAATTTTCCTCGCATCCTCTTTCTTCTAGGCATGCTCCCTGAAATCTTCCGACTATATTTCCCAGATTTCTGTATATTTCAACTTCAGACACATAATCTTCTGAATTTATATAAACAGGAACAGCAGAATAGCTGTTTAAATCCCTTAATTTAGAATCAATTTTTTCAACTTGAGTTGGATTGTATTTAAATATAAATTTATAATTTCCTATTGTAGTTGTCCAGAAACCATTTTCATACACAAATTTATATCCATTATATTCTGTTTTTTCAACTTCTGAATTGCTCCCAAAAGAATCAACTATTATCCCAAATGTGCTGCCAAGCATTATAAATATGAGAATTCCCCCTATTATTATTCGGTTTTTTCTTTGCTTTTTTTCTATTTCTTTTTTTGATTCTATGTTTCTAATCATTTTATTGATAAAATATCACTTTAATCATTTTATTAATAAAAAAGGGTTATTTAAATTTTCTTAAAGATGGGCGGTTAGCTCAATTTGTTTTAAATTCAGTTGTTGGAAGAGAGTATCTAGAATATATAAACTAATTTAATGTTTTGCTAATTCTCTAAACAATATTTCATCTTCCTTGAATACTATCTCTTTAGCAACTTTTACAAGTTCCAATAATTTTTTATCATTCTTAGAAA
>JBBTAN010000018.1:0-1225 GCA_038044205.1 Nanobdellota archaeon | reverse complement strand
ATTACAAAGAAAAAAGTTAAAGCTTAACTTAATGACATTGCCCGCCCACCCTTAGGAATATAATTATCTGTAACAGTTTTTTAATTAAGCTGTAATATTAACCAGACTAAAGATTATAATAACCCCACAGGATTTTACCAAGATAACTTATTTCTTCCTTCTCTTCGGTCCAGTCTTATGCCGTGAGAACAAACTCACTAACTTATCGTCTACTTTTGCATCATAAGGCGATTTCTTCTTCGCCTGATTCACTGCACTCCTTCTAAGTATATCCTCAATCTGCTCCTTTAAACTAAAAAGATTAGTCTTCGCTCTCTTTTCAAGAGTCTTCTTTAAATCTTTATCCAAATCAACACTTACTCTTGGCATTTTATTTATATTTAATATTATTTATTTTCACTTCTTTGTAACCTTTGCACTCGCCTTCGCACTTCCAACATAAACTTTCTGCACTGCAAAGCTCTTGTAAATTCCCTCAAGAATATCTGTTCCAGCATAACCAGCAAGTAAAGACAATCTATAATCAAAATTAAATATAACTCCTGTGAAAATTCCTATAACAACAGCAACAAGAACAGTTATTGCATAATATCCCCAGAGAATCTTTCTTCTTAGAGAAAGAGCTTTAAGCAATCCAACAAATCCTCTAGTTAAACCTCCTACTCCTCCCAAAAGTGCAGGAAGAATAATACTTGTTAATTGTTCTGATACCATTATATTTTTATATCTTTTTCCTCTGGAAAAGACTAATTATTATATAAATTATAATAAATACTATTAAGAAAAGAAAAATATTTCCTGAAGATAATGGACGACTTAAATCAATTAAACTTAATATATTTTGAATACTTCCAGTATTTGTTCTATTAAAAAAAAGTATAGGTATAAAAAAAAGTATAATTGCAATAACTATGTTCCAAATCACCTTCCCCCTTGTCAACCTAAAATTCATAACTATACTTAGAAAAAGGATTTTATAAATCTAATTATCTGTAACAGTTTTTTAATGGGGTTATTATTAACAAGGTTTAGTATACTATCAAATAATATGATTTTACCAAGATAACTTAACTCTTCAAGACAAACCTATAGTTACAATATTAATAGGGTTGAGTATACTATTAAATAATATGATTTTACTATGATAACCGCAGGATTTTACTAAGATAATTTAACTCTCCCTCTTTTCCCCCAAAACCTATATATACCCAAATTCATAATTGTC
>JBBTAN010000017.1:0-249079 GCA_038044205.1 Nanobdellota archaeon | reverse complement strand
CTCTCTTAATATTCTTTTTATTTTCTTCATTAAACTTTTCAATTTTCTCTCTATTATCTTCTGGAAGTTCTTTCTTACTATGAATAATAGATTCTTGATTAGCAGATAGCCTAGAAGAAGTTCCAGAACCTATATCGGAGCCTATTCTTTTAGTGCTTATTGACATAGAACTCATACCTGCTACTTTAGCAGCAGCATCGGTCTCCCATTTATTATATTCTTCATCTCTTGTTTTATTTAATTTTTCTAATTTATCTTCTGCTTTCTTTTCTGCGGCAGCCATTTCAGAAACCTTTTGGCCTAGAATATTAGGATTAGAAATATTCGGTCTGATTTCTGTTAACTTATCTCTTCCGCCTTCTGTGGTTATATTTGCAACATGAGCGGACATTATTTTATTACCAAGAAACATATCCTTATCATTAAAACCGTGGGAAGCGCGAGTTTCTTTAGTAATATTTTCCCATTCTTTTCTCGGTTTCTCTTCTACTTTTCTTTCCTCAATAACAGGAATTTCTGCAGTTTTGAAATTAATACCAACCTTTTTAGATTCATCTTTCTTTTCTGCTACAAGAGCAATTTCTTCATTTGTACATTCAAATGATTCACCAGTAGCAGAAGATGAACCTACTATATTTTCTTTCTTTTCTGTTTTGACCTGCAACTTATCTATCCAACTCGGCATCGCATTGGTTTTCCTGACAGCCATTTAAATATCTCCTATTGTTATTTCTACTATATCGACTACGAGTTCTGGAGCATAGCTTCAACGTAAGCTACTGGATACAGATTCTTCCAGTAAGCAGAAAGAAATTGTTTCTGCTTCGCATCTAACTTGGAGATCTTGACAAATCCATCAACAGCAGCGCAAGTCTCTTTTACAATTTCCTGACTTTTGGCTTTGATTGTTTTGTTACAATCAGCGCATTTAGCTGTTCCATCAACTCCACACTCACAAGTCTTCTTGCAACCAGGGCAACGAACTTTCTTACATGTTGTCTTATTACAATCGACACAATTAGCTTTACCATCAACTCCACACTCACAAATCTTGTTACAACCAGGGCAACGAACTTTCTTATCTGTTGCGATTACAGTGCTAGAAGGGGCATCGCCCTCTGTCTTGACTTCTGCTTTAACAACAGCAGCAGTTTTGACCATTGCACTCTCTTCATCCGTAGGAATATGTTCTTTTGCTCCTGCATTCTTCTTGGCCCACTCATCAAAAGAGATAGGCTTGGTTAGCGGTATCCTGTTATTAAACATTCTTTTACTCCTTTTAACAAAAATTAAAAATCAAACACCTTTATATTCTTAAAAATATAAATAAATCCTCTACAATCTGCTTGAAGGTTGTGCTTCTCTAATTTTTTCTAAATCAACTCCTATGTTATTTTTTATTCCTGAAACTTCATTAATAACTTCAGACATCTTGTTCCCTAAATTTATACCATCTAACATCTCTTTAGTTGTAAATATATCTATTAGATCTTCTAATAGTGTTTTTACTATATCAAATTGAAAAGAAACAAGGTCATCAAGATCTGTAACATATTCTTTTGAAGCTATACTATCATATAAATTTTCAATGTTTGCACCAGAATATACTTTCCCTAAAGATTTTTCCCAAATTGATACCAATGCTCTATTTACAGATTTAGAAACACTATCAATAAAATTATTCAATTCATCTTTGTTACGATCTTTTCTTTCAAAAAGTTTATTAAGAGTCCGTGCTAATGGATGATTTGCTTCAAAAGGTTTACCTACCGCATTTTTCAAATAAAAAGATAATTTTTGTTCATTTACTTTTTTGAAAGTATATGTTTGTCCATCAGAACTCTTATATGAACCAGTATCAACAATGTCTTGCCATTTATTTATATCAAATGCTGCTTCAGGTATAGTTGCTTCTTTTTGAGGTTGTGTTGCACCTTTACTTTCACCTTCATAAAAATAATTTTTATTTACTATATTTTCAGATGCAATTTTATCTTTTATATCTCTTTTAAATAATTCAATAACTCCATCTATTTCAGGTTTTGTTTTACCACGTTTTTCCATATCAAAAACTGATTCTTTTACAACTTGATTCAAATTTTGATATATTCTTGTGGCCAATCCTTGTAATGTTTCATCTTTTCTTTCAATCATTGATGTCTTTGTATCATTTACAAGATATTCTTTTAGCGCAAAATATAAAGATCTAAGTATCTTTACAGAATTTGCACTTTCTTTTATAGGCTCATTTTCAATTAATGATTTAACTAAATGCATTTTTGTATTTTTATAGTTTTTCTTTCCTCTTTTAGTTGCTGTTCCAGTTAAAGTAATCCACGATAATATATCAGAACTTAAATTATTTTTAGTTTCATTAAATAGAGGAGTGCCTGATACACTTCTTTCATTACCAGATGATTTAATTTCAATCTTTTGTTGGGAAAGTTCATTTTCAGCCTTATCAGCTTCTTTTTCTTCAGGTGTAGGGGGAACATTTACCGGAGGTACTTGTTTCCCATGTTGTCCAACAGGTTGTTCTACTGGAGATACACTTTCTTTTCTACCTAAAAACCCAGTTAATTTACCAAGTATTTTACCTTGCTGCTCTCTTAATTTACTAAATAATTTAGATGTTTTAGCATCTACATCACTAAATTCATTTATTAATTTAGTAAATATTTCAGGGAATAATAAAGATATTACTTGTTTTGACGCTTGAGAATTTTTATTACTTCTCATAAATGATTCTATTTTTTCTGATGCTTTTTCTATATCAAAAATCATAGAATAAGCTGCTTCTGTTATAGCTGGTCTTTCATTTAATGTAATTCCTAGTTTATTTTGAGAAATAACTGCATCTATCATGCTCTTTATATCATTCCAACAACTTACTTGGAAATTACCCATTCTTTTATTAAATTCTTCTTGAGTTAGTTTATCGGCTTGATTAATAGCACTTGAGAATCCACCACCAGTTACAGCATCAGCTATTTGATTATCTTCTTCCGTTGCCATAGATGGGGCATTTCTGGATTGAGATAAAAGATTTTTATTTAGATTATCTATATTACCTATATCTCTAAGTAATACTTCTAATTTTTGTAAACTAGGAGCAAGTTCTTCATTATTTAGGAATTGTCTCTTCTTATCAAGTAAAGATTTTTTGAAAGCAACTAAAATAGAAGATAAATATAATAATGAATCTTTGAATTCCTGAATTTTATGTTTTAATGGTAATCTATATCTTATCCAGTCATGGACAGTTACAGCAGTCTTACCACCCAATAATAAAGATAAACCACCAACACCAGTAGCAACAATACCAGCTAAAGGAGCAGATACGCCTGCTATAGCAATTCCAGCCATAGGAGCAAGCACATAGGTAGCAACAGTAGCACCTAAATCCAATAATACATTTGATAATTTTGTTTTGTCTAACTCAGGTTGTCTAAAAGCAATTTTAATATTCTTATCTGATTTAGCTGTAGTTAAAGAACTATAATATTTATTTAGAATTCCCTCTATATTTCTTAATGTATTATCTATTTGATTTAACCAACGATCACCTTCAATTTCTTTGAATTTTGGAAGTTCATATAAACTACGCAATTTCTCTCTTACATATCCATTGATAGTATCTAAAATAGATTTAATATCATTCTGAATATCTTCTACGTCAAATTTATTTATACCTGTTGGAACTGTAATTGGCTTGTCAGTTGTTCCAACAGGTTCATCTTTTTTTTCAGTTTCTGGAACATCCTTTCCCTCTGGCAATTGATCGGAAACTTTAACTAATGCTTCTACAAATAAAGAAGAAGCAACTTTTGCTAAATCTTCTCTTTTATTTAGAATACATTCATTTATTCCAGATATAAGATAATTAATAAAATTAGGTTCCTCTTTATATGGCATAGATTTGAAAGCTGTCTTAATATCACTAATTGTTACTGTTTTCTTATTTTTTGATTCAGCCATCTTTTTAATAACATCAATTAAATTACCTTCGCTTGCACTTGCTTTCTTTATATTGTCTTGATCTAAAGATAAAGCATCATGTTTTTCTTGATACTGTCTCAAACAATCAAAACATGCTTCCTGTGGCATCTTTCCATTCTTTCTGTTGTCAGCATAACAATCAGCAAAGAATCTTTCTTGTTCTAGCCAATAACCTGTTACGCCTACATATTGAGCGGTAATTACTCTATGAAGACGCATAGCGGCTTCAGCAAAGTCTTCTGACGCACCATATAGTTTATTACTATGAGCTACCTTTGACAACTCAAGTAAATCAGAAGCTATAGTCATTTGATTATTCTCCTTGTCTATTCTCTTGGCACTTATTATATTATTCATAATGAAAGACCGATAATCCTTTGGTAAATTACCTTTTTCTGGATATGTAGTTATTCCTAAAAGAATCAATCTTCTCTGTCTATCTTTACCTGTTCCTTTTGACATAAATAATTTAGCACCAGGAGAATCCGCAGAAGATAAATGTAAATCTGCCGTAAATCTATCTCCTTTTTTACTAATATAATCTATTCTTACTATAGGAGATTCACCTATATTTCTATCATTAAAAGAATTTCTAACAATAGAACCAACTGATTCCATTCTTTTTATATTAGCATCAGAATAAATATCTTTAATTTTTTCTTCTTCATCCTCAACTTCTTTTTCTTCTTCAGGAGGACGTTTATCTTCAATTGGTTCTGGTTTAATTTCTGGAGTTGGTTCTGGTTTAACTTCTTCAAATGGAGGAATTTGTTCAGGAGGAGATACATAAGGATATTGTTCAACTATTTCCTGTTCTATTTCTTCTTTTGGCGCTGTTGTATCTAAATCCTTATATATATTCTCCATACTCAAATCATCAGTAGTTATTTCTTCAACTTCTCCCTTTTCAACACCTTGATTAAATCTTTCCTCATCCCATGATTCATAATCTTCTTCTGTATCCACAGGAGAAGAATCCTGAACTATCTCTTCAGCATTAGTTGGTTCTATTGCTTCTTCATCAACTAATGGTAATTGATTATTTAATTTTTCATCTGCGCTCATAAAAATTCCCTATTTTTTGAATTCAATATGACCATCTTTAACTTCAATTTTAGCACCTACTCCATATCCCTTCTTCTCTATAACTCCGCTCAAAGTCTCTAATGCTAATCTATAATTATCCTGACTTGCAACAGACCTTGTGCTATGAGGAACCATAGCATATATTTCTTTTATTTCACCTTCATCATTAATAAAAGATAAATCAAGTGGTAATTTTGTATTACTCATCCAAAAAGCTAATTTTCTTCTAGTTGGGAAAATAAATAACATACCTTCATTTTCACTCATCGAATCTCTACCCATCAAACCTGCTGTTCTAGTAAAATCATCATCAGCTATTTCAACTTTAATTTTATATCCTTCTTTTGAAGCAACTTTATTTAGCCCTCTACCATGAGATCTAACAAATTTAGGAGAGTAATCAAATCCACCGCCTTCAAATGTAGAACGTTCCCTGGCTAAAACCATATGTTTTAATGCTTTTAGTCCGCTATCTGTTATTTCTAATTTACCATCAAATCCTTGTCTTGCTAATCCTTTTGCTTTCAAATCAGTTAGTCTTAACTGTATATTAGAAGTAACTTCACCACCTTTAATCCAAATCTCTCTTAAAGCATCATAATCATCAACGGAAATAGAAGCTATCTTATGCTTACTCTTGGAATTAAAATAATCTTCTAAATCAGCTTCAAATAAAGAAGATAAAAAAGTATTAGATTTTATAGTATCCATATTTTATTCCTTATAAGTAAATATCTGGAATTGGCATTCCTCTTAAAACATCCATAGCATCCTTACTTATTAATTTTTTATCTAATCCTACTTTATCTATTGCTTCCATAACATCCTGTAAATCATATTTAGTTAATAAAGACATTTCCCATACCATTCTACTCTCACCTATTTTATCAATTACTTCCTGACAATTTTTATTTATATAATCAACCAATTCATCTTCTACATCAAATCCTAATTTACAAATAAATCTTACTGCTCTTGTTGCAATTAAAGGATTATTTTTCAATACTATATGAGGAGCAAGAGTAGTTCTAAGTAACCCGTCATCTAAATCTTTTAACCCTTTACCTGTAACATCTAATAATTTCCATGTTTGTAAAGAACGCAGTAATGTATTTACTGTAAAATCTCTACCATATATATCTTGAGTTAAATTATTTACATCGACACCTAATTTTCTCATTTCTATTAAATAATCTTCAAGTATTAAATCACCTTTGAAATCAACATCTATATCGCCAATTTCCAATGTAACTGTTCCTGTTCTATGTTGAGCTTGAGGATAATCTATTCTCAATTCTGACGCAACTAAAGAAGCCAATTCTCTTCCTCTGTTTGCGTCAACACAAGTTATATCTATATCATGAGCATGAGATGAATCACCAAAAATTAATTCATCACGGACAAACCCGCCTACAACAAAAACACCATGTATGGCATTATGTCTTGCTATGAATCTTATGAATTCCATAAACTCATAAGGAGATATTTTTTCATCCATATATTTTCTTCTTTTTAGGAATTAATACCCATAGCCCCTAATTTATTTTTATCATCAGAATCGTTCCACAAAACATATCTACCATGCGTAGCAACTGTCTCTCGCATATAATCCCCAAACTCAAAAGCAGTTCCCATATTTATTTCATAATATTTAGATGGTCCTTCCCTAGCTCTTTCCGCAGCTACAGAATACATAGGTAATTGTCTTTTATAGTTTTCTGTATCCTGCATTTCCTCCCCGACCCCATCAGGACCATATATAGGGAAAACTCTTTCTTCTGCCGACAGGTCCATTCTTGCCCAAGGACCATTAGGAGAGCTATCTATAGCCCCACGATAGGCTGCTTGAGCGGCCTTCTCCATTACTGGCCCCCATTCATTTTCAGGAATCATTTTCAATGCCTTACAATACATGTTCAAAGCACGTCTCTGAACCAATCTGTCAAATATAATATCTTGTTCCATACTTATATCTGTTAAAAACTTTTCCGCAGCAAAAATTTGATAATCATTAAATTTATCTATATTCTTCATGAAATAATCAGCTATCTCTTTTACATATCTCTGTTTATAGTCCGTTGTCATAAAAGAAGATATTTTATATATTTTCTTTGATAATTGTATAACTTTTTCTTTATTCCCACCTCCATGACCACTAATAGATTTAGCTAAAGCCTCTAAATTAGAAAAAGAAATAACTAATATATCATGTTCAGCAGATATAGTATCTTCCAACCATTTTTTTATATCTTTATATTCACCACTAATCCAACAACCTAATCTGTTATTAAATATATGAACTATATTCAATGATGGACCAACACCTATATTATTTAGTTGCATCAAATAAAGTAATTGATTTAATTTAATTTTTTTCATTATATGCCTATAATTTTTGTTAATTTTTCTTTAGGTAATAAATATTTAAGCCCATTACTTACAACTAATATTCTATCACCAATTACTAATTGAACTTTTGCTTCTTTATCAGATCCATTATCCTTCCACGTTACCTTATCATGTGCTCTTATTGTACTGGCTTTTTTGGTAAATTTACTTTCAATATCTTTAACATCTATCTCTGATTTATTAGCTATTTTATGCGCTATCATTAATGCATAATTCATAAAATCAGAATGAGTTATTTTTGATTCTTCTCTATCATAAGCCTTTGCAACAGCTATAAGTTTTAATAAATCTTTTATTGCTCTTATTTTTCTAAAATCACTTCTACTTGTAAGAGAATTGTATAAAGGAGTTAAATATATTTCACACTGTTTCCATGATGGACCTACTTCCGCAGCCCTGACTAGAAGTTCTATTAATTCTTCTGGTTTATCTGGAAATGATAATCTGGCTTCTATTTTCATGTGATTTTATGCCTTATATAAAAAGCTTTTTCTTTATCAAAAAGTCTTGCAACTTTAAGGGAAGTCGATTCACTCCCACACCATATCATCATCTTCTGTTTATCTTTTTCTCCAACAAATTTTATACTTATATCAAGAACAGGATATTGCTCTTTCATGGCCCTGCAAAATTTCTTTATATCTCCATTATATCGAGTAACAACTAAACCCCATATATCCTTTTTATCACTGGACCATCCAAAGTCCATAGGAACATCTTTAAATGCCTTGTAGTCGTTCTGTTCGTTATTTACACCCCTTTCCTGTTCTTCTGGGCTATCTCCAATTTGAGCGTTATTCCTCCAGTCATTTAGACTTTTTCTTTTATTCTCAAATGTTCCCCCACCAAATAAAGGATTAGCTCTTACTAAATTAGTAGTAGATAATGATTCCCAGCTACTTGGATCAAACCCTGCACCAGAACCATGAACAGCTTCCTTGATTAGTTTACCACTATTCTCTGATGTTCTAATAGTAGGGTCTCTAGCAATATCATCAATAGAAGGATCAAATCTCCCTGCCATAAATTTTCTTTTTGCGAAGTCTATAGCAACCATTAATGATTTAGATTTATCTGGATTCTCTTTATTATTAGAAACTGAACCTAACTTCTGACAAGTATCATCAAAATTAAAATCAGGATGTATTCCATGTAACATATATATTGCCCAACGACCATTTACTTTCTTTTTCATTTTTTCTGGAACTTTATAGTGGACAAAATTAGCTGCTACTTTAGCTGGAATATAAGAAATAAGTATCCCGCGACTCCCATTATGGACTACATAATTATGAGGGTCGTAAGATTCAGTTAAAGTATCACAAGTCCACTCTTTTGCCATTATTCGCTTCCTTTTTCTTTACCCTGATCTTGACTCCAGAATCTTGCAGATTCAATCTGTTCCGCTGTCTTTTCCTGAACTTCACTTTCCATAGCAGATAAAATAATATTTCTTGTAGCAGCTTCTACAAATGCTTTTCTTGATTTATTAATAAAATCAACCATAGCTTTCTTTACAGATTCCACATTCTTACCAATAATAGATTCTCCAAGAGAAGCTAATAGTTTTTTAGAATCATAAGTAGCAATACTGCTTATAGAATCATCATTAGCAGTCTTTACATACAGACTACTTTCATTAAAATCTACTTTCCCTGATTTTAACGAATTCTCCGCTAACTTTATAGCACTGGATATAGCACCTTGATTAAATAATTTATTACTTTGGTCATCTATATTAACTTCTTGCCCTTGAGTCGATTTGTTGGCATATTCTATAATCTTATCAACAATTTCAGAACCATTTTCTTTCCAACCCAAAACTTCTAAATTCTTTGATACTTTAGCTGATATTGGTTTTCCAAAACGCAGTAAAGCATTATGATATTTCTTTTCATCTTTCTGGAAAAAATCACCAGGTTCAACTTGAGCTAAAACCATACGTGACTTCTGTTTCTTTAATTGAGTAATATTAGCAATATCTTTAGCTGATAATCCATCTTTAAATGCTACTTTTATTATTTTCCCTAATTCTTCATCTATCTGGCTAACCTTATTAAAAGAATTAGCATATTTAATAGAAGCATAATTATACGTAACATTATTATCAATCTTTGTAAATCCAATATCAGTAGGATTCTTTACTGTATCCAATTCTCTTTTTTCTACCTTCTCTACTTTAGGAGTCTCTTCTTTAGCATCCTTATTTCTTTCAATAAGTATTTGATCTAATTCTCTAATATTAGCATTATCATATTCTTTTTCTTTTCTTTCAAATCTACCTTCAGGTAATATCTGGTCCTGGTCTTTATCTCTATTTTCATTTAGCATGTGTTCAGTTAGAGTTCTGTCTTCTCCACTCCTATCCTTATTGAATTCATGCTCAATAAGAGCGTCAAGATTATCATCTCTTAATTTCTCTAACATTTTTTCTGTTAATTGACTCTGTTTTCTTAAATTAAATTTCATAACCTTCCGCGAGGGAATCCCCTTCCTTTAGGTAGGGGAAGAATCGCGGCCTCCTTTCTGTATTAATTCCACACCAAACTCCCATATTTATATATTTTATCTATATTCCTAATAGGAATATCTTTTTTCATACCTTCAACTTTTACATACAATCCTTTATTTTTCATTCCAACCACTTTATATATCTTTCCACTAACCCATATCTTATCTTTAGGTTGTATTTTATATATATGAGTCTTTATTGATGGTTTATGTCCTTTTCTATTCAATTGGAATACTCTATTATGTCTATGTCTCTGTTCTATTATATAACTTCTTACTCTTTCCTTTCTTTCCCCACCAGCAATAATAAAAGCATCATTTACATGACTCTTTTCTAATCCTAATTCCATTCTCTTTATCTTAGTTATATACCCATATGTAAATTCTATATCTTTTATATCCTCAATAAATTTATTCTTTATTATATTCATAAAGGTTGATCCTTTATATTCCCTAGCAGGAGATAATTTTATATTCTTATCGTGAACCTTTCTATGACATCCTCTTTTATGTAATAAAACTAAATTCTTTACCCTATTACTTCCTGATTCACTTCTTGGTTTATTGTGATGAATATGACTAGGATTTCCCCTACTAAATCCTTTTTTACATAATTGACATTTACCCTCCTCCCTCTCCATTAAATAACTTCTAATATTCTCATATTGATACAATTCACCTTGCTGATAACCTATTCCTTCTATATCCGGATTTTCTAATTTCTGTATATCAAAATTACAATTCTCTACTATTGTTTTTGTTATCGGTAATATACTTTTTAATTTTCTCTCTATTAAATTAATATGAGTATCATATTTTCTTTGATGAGAAGGAGATAACCAGACTCCTTTCCTTTTCCTATTATTAAATCTTGGTTCCCTATACCATAACCTACTTCTCCTCAATTTCCTATACATTTTCTTTTCTTTTATTCTATCCGATGTTTTATCATCTAATACTAATTCACCTGACATCAATTCTTTCTTATCACTTACACATGAAAATCCTATATTCTTATATCCTGGATCTATCCCTAAAATTACATCCTGTGTTTTATTTTCACAAATAAAATTTAATTGGATAGTAAAAGGTATTCTTTTTACAACATGGGCTTTCTTCTCCTTTAATAAATGTTTTGCTTTGACTGTTGAACAAGGCATCAAAGGAAACCCCTCCTTTGATAAAACATACGCCATGACTGTAAGTCCCCCAGTATGTGATTGGGGTTGGACTCCTTCGGAGATGTTACATGGCAGTACTTTATCCTGAACACTAAGAGTTTCCTCTTTGTTTAATCCAGGATTTACAGAGCAGGGGACTAGGAGTAATTTTACATCCCCTGGTGTGTTCTTTAACTCTCCATGTAACTTCTGCATGAATACATGCCTCCTAATCAACCAGTTACCCTTAAAGATCACTCTTCAAGTCCACTCCTTTCAGATAGGATGATTGACTTACTATCTCCTGTAAAAATATTATATATTCCTTCTACTTCTATTTCATCATTATCAACCGTATTTCCTACTTTATTTAATTGATCTGAACTGGATGCAGTCTGTGTAGTTGACTTTATATTAAGTTTTTCTTTCACAGGAGATGGAACATTCCCTACAGGTTTAGGTATTTCAGGGAATGTTCCTGCTGGTTGTTTACCTTTCATTTTTTCCATATAAACTTCAGCTTTTTCAGGTTCTTTAAATTTATATTCTTCGGTAACTTTAGGTTTTTCTTCTCTAGGATTAATAACTCTTCTTAATATAATATCGCTAACAAGTTCACTGAATTCTTTAGCGAAAACACCATTAAATATTTGTTCAGATAATTCTTTGCCTTCTCGTATATACATATCCAAAGAATCAAAAGATTGAGTTTTTAATAACATATTTATTATACTGGAGGCATGTTCTATTACAGATTTACCTACAATTTTATATGTATTTGTGACAATCTCATGAACATACCCAGCCTCTTCATCTGAAGTGCTATCATAATGTTTATTTCTACTAATAAATTCTCTAATATACATATTGTAAGCACAAATCTCATTCAATAATTCTTTCAATACTTTAGAGAAATTATCTCCAATATCAGTTGCTATATTTGAATTTGCAAGATATAAAGCGAATACAGTTCTACTATCAACATTATTAGAGAAACTTTCATAAAAATTCTCTTCGTCAACATTATCTCTATCAACATGTAATAATAATGATGTTCTTAATAAATAATTTAATTTCTTATTTTTCTCTTCAGGTGTTTTCAGATCATCCATATTAGCAGACAGTTCAGTTTTTCCGAATAATTTATTGAAAACAAATTCAACTGATTTGATTACTTTAGGATATTCAGCATACATATAAAAATCTCTATCTTTATTCTCTGGTTCTCCTATGCTAGAATAAGAAAATATATCATCTATCAATACTGG
Source organism: Nanobdellota archaeon (assembly GCA_038044205.1). GTDB lineage: Archaea > Nanobdellota > Nanobdellia > Pacearchaeales > GW2011-AR1 > MWBV01. The sequence goes on along the minus strand of JBBTAN010000017.1, from coordinate 236,646 downwards.
CAATACATTAAATCCTAACATTTCAGAACGTTTCTTTAGTTCTTCTAATCTCAATAATATAGGTTCATTCTTTTCTTCACTTAAAATTACTTTTTGAACATCAAAAGTAGTATACTTTTCTCCCTTCTCTGCATATTGTTTATTCTTTTCTATAAACTGACCATATAAAGACTTATATACACCAGTTAATTCTTTCATTAGTTTATCAAATATATTATTCTTTGCAGAAATATCACTTATATCTGGATTCAATATTTCATCCCATACAGTCTTCAAATCCTTACTTGTTTTACTATTCAAAAAATATTTATTAATAAGTAATTTAGATAACTGTATATTAATTTTATTTAAATTAACTTTATCAGTAGGAGGAACATATCCTAAAGATGCGTTTATTTTCTTCAATTCTCCAGTTATATCTTTTTCTTTCCCATCTTTTAATAGATTATTAAATAATTTATTATATGTATTTTTTAAAGAACCAACTAATGTTTTATATCTATCCTTTAATAATTCAGGAATTCCTTTTTCTATAGATTCCAATTCTTTTAATTTTTCTTTCAATACAATTTCTTTATCGCTAATAGAATATTCTCTAGTTAACAGAAGTTTATCTTTACCTTCTGCTAATTCTTTACGTCTAATATCTTCTACTTTATTAATAGTATCCATAGTATCGTCAATAGAAACTATAAATTTAGCTACTGCATCTAATATAATCTTATTTCTATTCTTATCTTCATAGCTATTTTTAGCTACAGAATGCATTAATGAAGCAGCCCTTGCAATTATATTTTTTACTTTCTTATCATCTTCTGGATGTATTGGATACTTTCCATATAAGGATTTAAATACTTCATTTACTTCTTTGATAAATAGAACTTCAGGATCTGTTAAAGATATACCTGATAAAGATTTATCAGATTCTAATAATTTAGCTTTTGTTCTTTCATCTTTCTTGTAACCTTCAAGAAGTGTTGCCCACATTAACTGTTCGATAACTGGGAAATCGCTTCCAAACATAGCTCTTTCTTCCGATGACTTCCAAGGTAGAGTTTTGCCTTCCTTATTTACTTCTACAAATTTTTCTAATTTTTCTATATCTGCACTAGAAGATAAAGATAAATTATTATGCATTAGTAACATCGAAAACGCAGACATAATACTTATTGAATTAAAATCACATCGTTTACCTGTACTTGATTCAAACATAGCTCTAACTACAGCACTTATCTTCTCATCACTTACAAGTTCTTTATTAAATACAACTCTTCTACCTCCTATGGAAGTGCTACTTCCTACATTAGAAGTATCTTCTACTGTATATTTATGATCTGTCAACCATTTTCTTATAGAAATATTAGCTTGTTCTTTACTTAATTCTTCATTTTTATTAGTTCTCAATTCTTCATATTTTTCAATTAAATCATTAACAATTTCTGGATGCTTTGGAAGAATAAGTAACATGAATGAAGTAAATTCTTCATATTTTGCTTCTCTGGAAACTTTTTCAGGATTATTACTTCCTTTCTTACCTTTAGTAATAATTTTTTCAGTAAATAATCCACTTTCACCGAGAAGGGTATTTTTAATTTCATTCTCTTCATCAGTTAAAGTAGCATTTTTAAAAGCATAATTCAAAGCCGTAACAAGAGATTCTTTATTTATCTTTTTAATTCCCTTTACATCTTTGAGTTCTTCCGCTACTCTCTGCCTTGCTGAATTATTACAGAAGTTGACACAACCACGTAACTTTGGATTGCCACTACCATCAATTGTAATAGATGTAGGAACAACCCTATCGGCAGCAGTCATCCATTTCTCTAATACTACACCAGCCATATCTTCAGCACCAAAACCTCTACCAATCAGTTTCCCTAGAGTTGATTGACTTTCTCCAAATAATTCTGAACCTCTTATTGCACCTGCACAATGCATCTGATAAAGAATCCATTTAGGGACACAGAATTGACTATTATATTTTCTATTTCTATTAGCTAGAATAGCTTTACCTATCTTTATTATCTTTTCTGAACCACCCGAATTGGCAAAGAAATAATTTTTCATCGCAATATTTGAATTTGCCACGAAGTCCTTAATAGGAACATCGCCTTTTGATATAAAATCAAAAAATTCTTTTCTTACATACATATTTGTTTCAAAAATAGCTAATCTAATAAGAGATAGTTCACTACTAGTTAGATAATTATCGCCAATGGAATTGGCTATAGCCTCACAAATTTCTTTACTATCGTTGTCATTTAATATATTTCCTAACAATACTTCACAATCTTCTCCATAACCGAATATTAAACAACCAAAATCATTATTTAATATATTTTTAATTGTTTGAGATAGATTCTTAACTTCTTCTAAAATAGGATTTTCTGAAATATTTATTTCTTGTATCTTTTCAAATGCATCAAATCTCTTATCCTTACCTTTAGACGACGCTAATTTCTTACTATTATTCAAATAGGAATTTATAATATCTCTATTAATATCTTCATCTATATTTATATTATTCGTATGTTTATATAAAATATAAAGAGATTTAATGAAATCATTTGTTTCTTCAACATTTACATTTTCAAAATTATCCTTAATATCATCATATATTGCTCTTTCACAAGATACCTTCATTGAATCATTAAATTTTGTTATATCAGTATCATCAATATCATCAGGACCAGATTTATCTTTATATTGAGATCCACCAAATCCTAATAATAATTCATTTAATTCCAAATATTCTCTATACTTATCAGCACCCATTGTTTTTGCAATTTTCTTTTCATTTCTCTGTGCTAGTGAACTAATAGATGCCATATGGTTAGCAGCAATGACTTTTTCATCAGGATTTGTGCTTATGTAACCAATTCTGTATAGTTGAGCAGCCATATCCTTTAATGGCTTAATTCTAGGATTCTTTTTAATTTGTGCCACACCCATAAATTTGAGATTTGTTAGATATTCTACTAAAGATTCATTTAATACTCTAGCGGAATTTTCACTTCCTTCTTCTTTCATTCCCTTCCATACGGAACTATATAATAAATTAATATAATCATAAATAGATTGTTCTTCCTTTGACATTTTCTCATAAGGAGTTTTACTTCTACGTAATAATTTAGAACCATACAACGCAGCTAAATCTTCTAATTCACTTAATCTCTTAACATCCTTATCTTTCATCTTATGGGCGCTTCCATCAATTACTTGCTTTCTCATTTCATAATATTTACCGACATCATCCGTACTTGTAGAAAGACCCAACCCAAGAGAAATAAGACCATACCTCATATCTATATAATTTCTGTCTTGAGTATCTTTAATTTCCTCATATGTATCTACACGTTCACCTAATCCCTTATCTCTTAAATAATTTTTAGCTAATTTAATGAATCTTTCTTCTAACTCATTAGATTCTTTCCATTGTTCTGGAGAAAGAACATTTTTTCTGTTTGAGGAAATAATAGCATTATAGGATTGAACTGACTTTTCAGTATTAGAAGTCAATTTTCTAATTTCATACATATTTTTATTATATTTAACAGTATCTTCTTCTGAATGAGATCTTGTTGCCTTGTAGACTTCTATTTCTTTTACTATACGATTAAGATTTTCATAATTATCATCCCAATAAGCTAAAACCGCCTGATCCTTACTAATATATTTAGCAAAATCAACTGCATAAGCACTTCTACTTAAACTAGCATCCTTTTCATTTATGAATCTCTTTGCAAGAACAAGAGCCACTTCATTCCAATAATTATTGTCAATTTTAACTTCTAACACCATTAACTCTTTCATATATTCATTCTTTTGTTTCCTAATATTAGTTCTTTCTTCACCTGTCATAGATTCTTTTTCGACTAATTCATCAGAATTTAATTTATTATTTATACTCTCATAACTTTCAATTTCTTCAGCGGATAAAAATATATGTAAATGAGATTTCTTATCATCGTTAACATCAGATAGAAGTTGCAATATTTCAGTATCAAGACCTTCTATTCTGGTATTTGTATAAGAAGAAATTAATTTAGTTTTTTCAGGATCAACTGTTCCAGCGGGAGCAATTTTTATTAATTCATTTATAGAGTTTACAAGGATTGCATCTTCACCTTTCCTTTCTAATCCATTAGCATTAAATAATTCATCAGATTTACTTAATTCATACGCTGTTCTAATAGCTCCACCATTGATTGCCCAATCAAAATTCTCTTTTGTTTTATAGAGATAATAAGCATAAATCCTGGAATTTCTATCAGTAATACGAACATTCTTTTCAGCTTCATTAAATAGCTTAATTCCTTCCTTTTCCATTTCCCTCAATAAAGAATCACTCTTACAATAACCATACATGCTACTAACGCATCCTGTTAAACATGTAGAAAATATATAAACTAAATCACGAAATTCTTTTTTATACTTATCAAAAACTTCAGTATTATCTTCCTCTTTTATTCTTTCTTTTAGAGCTACAAGTTCAGAAATCATATATTGAAAATCATTACTCTTATCTGACAAATGCTCTGATTTTAATTTCAATACTTTTTCATCTTTTATTGTTGATATTGCCCAATTTAATATATCCTTACCAGAAGGAACCTTATTAGTATTGAGTGCTTGTCTAATATCTTTTTCTAACGAATCAGCTACTGTATCTAATTTCTTCTGCAATAAATTAGTAATTAATGATAAATCATTTACATCTACTCCAAATTTATGCTCATTAATTATTGCCAATATACTATTATGGACAATACTATTTACATTCTTTTTATAGAATTGAGATTTAGAATGAGATAAATTAGAAGATATATATTTTTCACTTCTATCTCTCGATGAACGTAATTTTACTAATTCGTCTATTTCGTCAAAAGATAATCCAGATTCTTCCCCTGAAGCTATTGTCTTCTTAACAGATAAATCAAAAGAATTATCTAATGCTATATCTTCTTTACCTGAACGTAATTTCTCATCTATTTCTTTTATCTTTTCTTTTGCCTCTAATACATCTTCAATAGCAGATTTCTGTTCCTTATATTCCCTTAATTGCTTTCTTTCTTCTCTACTCAATTTCTTATCAGTAACACCTTCTAACCCCAGAATCTTATTTCTTATCTCTTCTAGCTTCTCTACAGTAGGCTCAAATAATAAATCATAAGTAGTGATTGCCAATTCATACTTTTCCCTATTACTAATTAATTTTCTTTGTGAAGGACTACCTAACTGTTTTAATGACTTCAAATTTTCCAATAATTTGCTTGTTTCTCTCTTATCTCTATCAAAATAGCTTTCAATAAAATTATTAAATGTATCTTTATTTAATTTTTCAGAAGCCATAGTTGTAACATTAGATAAAGATATAGAAGCATCCTGTAGACAGTTAAATATTTCTGCATTGGCATTATTCTTAATACTTCCATATACTTTTTTATACTCATCGTATACAGACTTTATATTTTTTACATCTTCATCATTTAAATAAAAGATCAATTCTAAATCTTTTAATCCATTAGTTTTTTCGCTTAACTTATTACCTGTATCTTTATAGAAATCTATAATTGATAATATCTTACCAATTTTAGAAGTATCTTCTATAACAGTCTGCGCTTGATTATTTACTTCATTACCAAGTATATTTCTAATTGTAGATTTTATCTTTGTTGAAATTGCTTTATAGTTTACAGGAGTTTCTTTACTTATTTTTCTTTCTATTTCTCTTATCCTACTATCAATATTAGTAGGCAATTTCAATTCTTTAATAGGTTCTACATTTACAGTGTTTACTACTGATTTTTTATCAGCATCTGGATTATTGTAATCTCTTACATTTATCATATAACTGACTATATAATTTTTCATTAACTTCTTAAAAATATTAAATTGATTTGATTGTAATAATTTTTCTACTTCAGGTTCTTGTTTATTCTTCGCATAGATTTTAATAAAATAATCAGTTATAGTTTTATCAACTACGGAATCAAAAGATTTTCCTTCGCCTTGGGATTTTAAAAATCCATTGAAGAAATTAATGAAACTAGGAACATGTTCCTCATAATTTTTCTTTAATTCAGCAGGAAGAAAATCATAAAAATTACCTTTATTTACTGAAAATAATGCTGAAGATATAGACAGTTTACGATGAGAGGTAGATAATACATTAGCTTCATATAAACTCATATCATCAGATAATGTTTTATTTATTTTAGCTTTTTCACTTTCTAATAGTTCTCCTATCTTATCCGCAGGGACTTTCTTACCTTCTAATGATTTTCTAGCTAGAACATCAAGTTCCGCATTTTTATATCCTTTGCTCAATTCTTCATATTTAGATAATTTTTCACAGTAAGCTTTAATAACTTTTTCATTTATATCTTTATCTTCACAAATATCTTTTAATACAAGTTTCCCATTACGAAGAATTAACTCTCTTGTCTTATCGTAGAAAGTCTGTAGTCCAGGGTCAAGCAATTTCTTGCCTACATCCATCAATGCAGCTATTGAATTGTTTGATGTAGAGAATAGATTATTACTTGCTTCTCTTAATTCTCCACGAGAAGAAGACAAGTAACCAGTAAGAGCAAAGAATGCTGCCCTCTCAAAGTTATCATGATTAGCTACAGTTGTATTTGCATCCTCTATCATCTTACTTACTATTGACAAATAATCTTCTTTTTTCATATCAGGTTTTGCAATTGCCTTTTCTATTTCTTCTTTAAAAGTCTTATCAGCTATATTATTTATTTTAATCTTCAATAAACGAACTGTATTATTTAGTTTATCGGCATCAGAATAAATAGAAGAATCACTAAATGCTTCAAATAATTTTTCTAATTCTTTTACGTCTTTACCGACAGTAGGTCTGTCATTAACTGGATAATTATTTAGATTTATAGATACGGTGGATTTCTTTATTACGCCATATTTCTCTTCACCTGAATCAACTGTATCTCCCCATTCTTTGGAAGTCTTTTCACCTTGCGTCAAACAATTCTTTATGATAGCCTGCATAGTGCCTAAATAAGGAGTTAATGTAGTTAAAAATGCCTTATTCCTATCTTTTTCAAAATCATAAATAAATTTTCCATCAATCATTATATTCTTCATACTATCATCTCTATCAGCCTGTTCTCTCTTTCTTGAATACAATTCTCTCTTATCAGCAAAAATAGAATCATTAAATGCGGCAAATCCTTCCGCAATGAAATTATTAAATTTCTCATTATCTATAACTATTTCTACTTTTTCTTTATCGTAAAACAATTGCTTTAAAGATTCTAATTCATTACTTGTAACTTTTATATTATTTCCAGTTCCACAACGAGCATAAACATCTGCAACGAGACTTGAATCTTTTGTTTTATTGGCATTGAAAATTATAGCAGCAAGTAATACATTTGCTTCAAAAAAATGAGGCATTGCTATTTGTTTATCAGGTGTAGTTCCTCCATAACCTGCCATATATTTCTTAAAGGCTGAAGAATTAAAAACATCATCTCTGTAGGCCATGTAATCTAACCCCTGACTAGAAGCAGGGGTTTCTTCTTCAGACGAATAAACCCTAGTTAATAGATTTTCTAATTTCATTTTTATCGAAGCTAATGAAGCATCAATTTTATCTAAAGAAGATAATTTATTTATATTGTATTGGGCTAATTTATTTATTTCTTCATTGAATGTTTTCATTGTATTGTCTGGATTATTTGAAATATAAAAAATAGAAATTCCTTTTCTACTTTCTTCATTTATCAATAAATCACAATCTTTTTCATCAAGAGGAAAACGGCTATAGAAAGTTTTACCAGGAGCAAAAGAACCTTGTTGTATTCTATAACTATTTATAGCAACAAGCATAGGAGTGAAATTAATTGATTTATCTTCTTTCACTTCGTCTTCAGCATGAAATTCAATAGCCCCTGTTTTAATAAGAGATCCCATATTTGTAATATAAGAATCAACTAATTTTTCTATACCTTCAAAGTATACAGGTCCACCTTCTTCTCTATTCTTACCTTTCCCTTTAAAAAAATTCTTTACTTTTTCCCATAAAGCAATAGCCTGTTCTTTTGTTTTTATAGCAGGTATTTGTTTATCTAAATCATCAGAAAATTTTCTTACTTCAGTAATATTCTTTACAGTATTCTTTTTCAATTCACTAACACCAGAAAATAAAGAACTCTTTGCCAGAACAGCATCCTTCATTGAATTGTTTACTACCATCAATCTGTTTATTAAAATATTTAATTCATTATCATCATATTGAGTAAATTTATTGTTTTTATCTATTTCTTTCTCAACAAGATCGGGAGTTTCATCTAATCTATAAAATAAAGAAAAAGCATTTTTTACATAGCTTGCTCTGCTATATAAATATTTACTTTCCGCATCTAATTTTCCTAATTTAGCAGCACCTAATTTAACATAGGGCTTTCCTTTTTTAGTATCAAATGTAAGATTATCTTCTTCTTCACTACATGGAGCAAGTTCTTTTAATATATCGTAGACTTTATCTAAAAACCTATAATGTAAAGGAGATTTTTCCTTTACTTCCTTTGTTTTTTCTTTTTTAACTGTAGGTTGTTTAACAGCAGATTGTATATTTTTATATTTAGATATAATATTAGTTATTGAAGACTTCCAGTCAGTTCCTAATAACTTATTGCAATTTTCTATATCTGTTTTGTAAGTTTTTTCAATTAATTCAGAAAGAACGAGGTTTGCAATTATTGATTTATCTTCATTTTTTATCGTTACTCCCTCAAATACTGAAGTTTCAAAAAAATTCTTTATTAAATTTTCTTCATCCTGATATAATTTATTTATTGTTGTTTTCAGAATATTTGATTCTTGTTCAAGTTTAGTTATCTTTGCCTGTAATTCTTGAGGATTTCCACCAGTAGTCCCTGCGCTTTGTAATAAATTCTTATTCTCAATAAGAGATTTGTCTATAGTAGCCAAATTTCTCAAAATCTCTCTTATATTTTTTCTTATACCTATCCAATCATAAGCAAATTTACCTTGGAATCTACCTAATACCTGTTTAGGATCAAGTATGATAGCTTTATCAGTTTGTGCGCTCTTAAATCTATTAAAATTAAAAAAAGAATTCTTTATATCAGGAGTTATGGCGGATTTTTTCATTTTGCTTATATTAAATGCCATAGGCATAGGAGGTGCTCCACCAGGAGCGCCCCCAGCAGCACCAGCTTGAGGTAAAGCTTCAGGAATTACTGATTCTTTCAATAGCTGATCTTTATTCATAAATATAGCCTCTGCTAAAATATCTATATATGATTTGTCATTTTCTTTAGAATCAGATACAAACGCTGACCAATCAGGAGATTTACTCCAATAAGTATGAACAATATCAATAATTATATCTTTTACTTGTTCTGCACTCTCTACTTCTTCTAAATCCTTCCTTGTAAACCTAATCTCTGGCTTTTCAGAAGAAAGCAATTTAATAATAGATGAAGCGTCACTTTTCATGTTATTAGGTAAAGGAATAACCTTACCATTACTCTTATTCTTTTCTAATAAATACTGTTCAGCTTCTTTATTTTTCAATTCAACAGATTTATTGGCTAAAGATGTAATTATATTTTCGCTTACCATTAGCGCCTCCATTTATATATTATATCACTTATATTCAAAAAAATATAATAATTTTCCTTTTATATACTAAATTGTCTGTCATATTTACTATGAAGTTGAGCCATATGATTTTTTATATTTCCACCACCAAAAGCAACAGTAGGTTTAGGTAATTTTCTATGTATAACTTTTTCTGTACTTAGAAAACAAATAGCAGCTATACAGTCAGCCAAATCATCTGTAGGAACATCACTCTTAAAATCTGGTCTTATCTTAAATCCATGAGATAAATACTTAACTCTTAATCCTTTTAATTCACCTGCAATATGTTTATCAGGGAAAAATTCAAGATCACCTCTAACTACTAATTCTTTCAAACTACCATATATCTGTTGTTTATACATATTTGAGAATGTAGTTGATTTAATAGGAATTGCTAATTTTTTCCTTAAATTCTGAATTGTTTGGGCAGAATTCCATACATCAAATGTAATACTAATTATTTTATAGTTTAAACACAATCTTATTATTTCTTTTTCCACATCTTCCATCTGAACATCTCTTCCACTCTCTGGAACAAATCTATGAGTATGAGTAATATATACTCTTCTTCTACGTTCATTCATAGCATTTACATATTCTTCACAATACCCAATAGCTAAAGCATATATATTATTATTTAATGCGGGGTCTATATGCATAAAATAGGCTTTACCTGGCTCACCTTGATGAGACATGGTTTTTATAGATTGAGACATACAAGCATCAACTAAATCTGGATTTAGGAATGTAGAATACGCTGTTCCTGCAAACCTGGCGGCAAATTCCATTTCTGCGCCTTCTGGATCTCTAAGGAATTCTTCTTCTAATGCTTCCCTTGTTATGGTTGGGTTTACTGCCCAAGTAGGAAGTTGGGACATGAGCATTTTTCTGCCCATTTTAGGATCTAAACTCTGTCTAAATAAATCCCAGAATTTACCACTTTTAGGTCCAGGACTTGAAATAGATACTACTCTACCTTCTGGTTTAGTTGGATCTCCACCTAATTGAAACGTCTTTGTTGTAGGAACAAGTGCTCTATAAATTTCAGCACCTGAAGAACCACCTTGAGTATCTAACATATGCGCTAATTCGTCAAATATAACAAGAATGGCAGCAGTACCACGAAGGGATTCAGATGATGAATGCCCACACCTTAATATAACTGTTCCCTTAACAGGAATATCGCCATACTCCTTATTTATTTTCTTATCATTTTCTGTAAACATTCTAATTTCATTTACACTACTATCTTTATTTATTCTTCCCTTAAAATAAGGACCACTCCTTACTCTTGATGCTATCTCATTAAAAAGAATAGTTGCCTGTTCTTTTGATCTTGCACAGTTGACTATAAATATCTCTGCTGTCTCTGGAAGCCCATACATCTTTTGAGGACATCCATTAGGGGCTGCAAGCAGTTTATAGGTCTCGTATGCGGCTATAACACTGCACAGGAAGGTTTTACCTGCTCTTCGTCCGAAAACAAGAACAAGCTCTTGGAACATATCTGTATGTTTTATATTACCTGCTCTTCTTAATTGTCTTAATCTTACTAATTTCTCAACCATGTATTCATGGCCAATAAATTTATCATCTACGTAATCAGATTGCTCCCTTAACCATTTTTCCTCTTCTTCAGTTAAATCTATATCTTCATTTCCTGGAGACCCGAAATAAAATAATTTAAGCGCAACTTCTTGTGCTGTTCTTAATTTTATTCCTTGGCCCGTGAAATTAAGATATTCTTTATCGTAACAGAATGTCATAATATCAACTACAGTGCGAATATGATTTCCGAACTTACGCTCGATTTCAATTTTCCCCGCACGGAGAACTTCCATTAAATTTTCTAAATCCACTTTGTTTTTATTTTTAGCCATTACAATAAAACCTACTTCTTTTTATTTTTCTTGTTTTTAAACATTGGTTGAAATTTCCCTTTTCCAGTAACATTTCTTGGGTCATGTTGAGGATCTACTTTTTTAGGAAATATTTGAGTGTCTAAATGACCTGATGGCTTAATCTTAGATTCAACATCAATACTTGATTCTATATACATATTATACCAACCTGATGCTTTCTTTTTACCTTTCATGTTCTGAAAAATAGAATTAGTTAATGCCCAAAAACTATCGCTATCTTCACTTTTATCTTTATATTGCTCCCTCACAATACTTTTAGCCTTGTTCCATTTCTTTTCATCTGCTTTTGTTTTTACAACACCTTTAGGCATAATTGTTCTCCTTAATTATTTCAATCTGTCCAGTAATTCCATAAATATTTTTTTATAAGCATGTAACTTTAATCCACCACTTTCTTTTTCATCTTTTACAACTTTAAAAGAATTAAAAATATCAGGTATAGATTTTATTACCTCTTTATTACTAAAAATAGTTTTCAAAAAATCAACTGTCTCTTCAGTATTTAATACTTTCTTATTTTTACCTATTTCTTTATATTTATTTAATATTATTTCTTTTGCTTTTCCACCTATTGGCATTTTAGCAGTCTGTATAGAAACAGATGCCATTGGTTGATTAACAGGTTGAACATTCGGAGTTGCTGGTTTCTTACTATCAACTTCTATAATTCTTTCTACTTCTTTCTGTTGGGCTGGTTGAAGATTCTGTGCTAATGGAAGCTGTTCATTAATACTTGGCGGCTGTTGCTTATTTTGCGTTGGTTCATCATTTCCATCTGATTTACTATAAAATTCTTTATACCAAGCCATAAATTTTCTCCAAACAAAAAAAAGAAGAGACCTATTATCTCTTCTTTCTTTATTAGTTGTTTTCCTGCAAAAATTATTATTTAAATAGATACCTAAACCAACGAGACCTACCTCCAGGTAAAGTGTATTCAGGAGTAACAATCATGCTTGGGGTTGGCCATCTCGATCTCTTTACTTTTACTTTCATATCATCGAAATTCTGCTTATAGTCTTCTAATAAAGATTTAAATATATCATTAGAGAACTTTGCTCCACTATCTCTTGGAGTATCGTAAACTAAACGAGGTTCTTGGAAAGCTAAACCAAAAATCAATCTTCTTAAAGCATACATACAAGCACCAGTAACTACTACGAATGTAAACGCCGTAGGCATTGTTGATATATCGTAAGAAGTTCCTGGAGCTATTAAATTTACTTCTTGTAAAGATTCTGCCAAAAACTCTGCTAACTCTGCTCTTTCAAACCAAGCAAAATTATAGTCAACATGGACTACATCTGCATTTGTTAGTCCGTCAGTAAATATAACCTTTCCATTATAATCTACAGTATAAAGATTAGAAGAAACTATATTTCTATTTCTTCTTACTATTGGACTTGCACTTTGATTCCATTTACCAAATGTAACTTTAGCAGTAGAAGTATCAGTAAATAAAGTTGCTTGTTCTCCATAAATAGGGATTTGTTGAGCCTCTTTTATTCTGTATATAGTAGCACCTATTAAATCATTTAACATACTTGAAGTAGAAAAAGCAATCTGACCACCTGATGTTGTTACTTCTCCTTCTGAAACCACAACTACAACTCTAAAAGTCATTGATTTAGCAACACCATCAATAGTGGCATTAACTACAGCAGAATCATTCATTGATACTGGGAAATCAAAAGGAATTTCCCAGTCTAACATATAGTATCCTGTTCTTATTGGAACCATACTTCTACTTGCTACTAATGTATTTCCCACACTATCTTTTATTGTAAGAGTAACATCGCCATCAGCATTTACGCTGATACCATTTAGATCAGTAAAATTAACATAGAAGGTTCCTACTGAACCTACTTCAAAAACATATGTATCTGCCATTAGTTATTCCTTAATGAGAATTAATAGTTTTCAGCATAAGAAAATTATTTATATCTGCGCCGATATTATCACCACTCTGCCTGGCATTCATGGCAAATATCTCACTAATAGTAAATTCCCAATCTCTTGAATTATTCTGTGGAAAGAAAGAAATATATTTTATATCCTGTATTAAATAAGGTGCTATATCTTTCAAATACCAAAATACTTCTTCATACTCTGATGATTGTGTTATATACATTTCATATTTTAATGAAGAATCAACATCCCATACATCTGATAATACTACTTTTAATACTCTACCTATCTTTGTTGATTGAATTCTAAATCCAAGATAAGTATAATTTCTTAAATCAATAGAATTGTCTAATGACAATGTTCCCCAACCACTTAAACTTGATTTTACTTTCATTTGTAAAGCATTTTTATTATTTATTATTATTTTCCCTGTTGGCTCACAATATCTTGGTATTGGAGTCCAAGACAAATCAGTAATAGAAAGATAATTTAAATAATCCCATTTAGTATAATCTTCTGTAGCTATGACAGAACTGCTTTCAGATGCGAAATAAGTATTGGAAGGATACTGTAAATCCCTATTAATAAATAACTTACCCCAAGTTCCTACAGGTTTACTTGCATTACCAACTGGAATACTTGGAGTTAAAGAATATCCATCAGTAGCCTGTGTAGGATCATATATTTCAGAATCAACCATTTCTTTTACTTCAGAAATAGTTAAAGCCTTATCCCATAACCTTACTGTTCCAACTGAACCTACTAAATTATCAGCTACTTCATATCCTTCTTTCCTCGAACCAATAGTTAAAGAAGCATCAGAATAAATAGGAGATAATTGTTTTGCTTTTACTTTAGATACAAGTCTTCCATCAACATAAAGATAAGCGTAACTACCATCAAATACAGCAGTCAGTCTTACCCACTCATCTGTATCCGCTGTCTCCCTTGAAGTACATTGAGTTATTACAGTTCCATATTTTCTTATATTGTTATACGAGCTATATTCTCCGTAAATATAATATTCATTATATCCGTAGTAATTATACATTTCTGCAGGTAAATCATAAAAACAATAATATTTATCATAGTCGTAGGTATAATCATAAGAGTATGTTTGACCAGCATAGAATAATTGAGTCTCATATACGTATTCATAAAGAGGATAACTATAATCATAATAACTGTAATATGGATAATATTCATAATACGGATAATATCCATACGTTCCAGCATTATGACCTACCCTGAATACATATTTATTATTTTTATCTATACCTAACCAGAACGTTTGTCTTCTATTTAGGTTATCCCATTTAGCAACTACGGTTCTATCTAATCCTGTATTTCCTACTTCTCTTGCGTTGACCCAAGCATCTATAGTAAAGGTATCAGTAATTGATAATTGACCACCTACTATAGAATCCGTAAGAACACAAGCATTAGCAGGTACAAAAACTGATTTTCCATCTGACGGTCCATCTCCATAAGTTGGAGTGTCCGATGACAGAGAGTATGCATTTGGTTCAAATTGTACTCCACTATTAGAAATTGCTACTGCTATACGTCCATCCCCACCTGCACCACCTGTAACATGGGCTGTTCCACCTATAGCAGTAACATCACCTGTATAAGTGCTATTCTTTGCCAATATAAGAACAGAACCACCTGATCCCGCGCCCGCAGACATGTCCCCAGCCAGAACCTGCCTATTAGCTCCATTGGCTGTAATAACCCCATCGCCAACTAATTGGCCACAATAAATAAAAATAAATCCACCACCATTACCACCTGCTTTGAATCCTTCTATTACTGGACTATTACTTCTTAATATAGCTCCACCACCAGAACCAAGTGTAGCCATATCTCTTAAATCTCTTCTACCGTATATATCTCCACCCGTATTTGGTCTTACACCGCCTACAGGGTCCATCCCATTTCCACCACCAGTTCCGTAACCTCCAGAACCAGAAGAGTAACCAGAACCATAACCTGATCCACCACCACCGAAATTCACTGTTCCATCAGAATAAACAATAGTTTGTCCATTTATACTTTCACCAGCCATAGGAGAATTACTATATAATACTCCACCCCTAAAGCCTCTGGAATCCATTGATACATAACCACCATTCTCAATATAAAAAGATTCTTTACATTTAACTACTAATATTCCACCCTTTTCACCGTTCCATTCTGGAGCAGTTAAAATACCTCCACTATTTATATTTATAGATGTATATTGAGGAATGCGAATGACTTGGTGAGATCCGTTTACACCTGCCCCTATATAATTACCATTTTCATCCAATAAAAGAATATATCTGGTATTTACTACAGGTGTTTTAAGTAGCAATTTACCTTTTTCAACTGATGATATTTTTATTATTTCCCAAATACCAGATACGGAACCATTAGTGCTTGTGCTTGTATAAAGAAGAATTTCATCATCACCTTTGAACCCTGTAGAATCATTTACATTTAATACCAAATCACCTTGAGTAGCAGTAGAAATTAAATTAGTAGAAGTTGTGCAGATTTTCAATGTAGATGTAACATCTAATGCTCCATCTACACCTGTCCCAAGCATACTATCATTTACATCAATCTGGAAGCCTTCAGCAGTCATATTTATATTAGATGACCAAGAAGTTAAATCTTCCTGCATCGGAGCTAAAAGTTTTAAATTATTCTGTTGAGGATTCTCTACAGTCAATGAATGTAAATTAGAAAATCTTAATCCAGAAGTAGAAGGATCAGAAAGTAATCCATTTTTATATTCATCTAATATATTACTTGCAGTAAAAGAAAAATCCCATATTCTTAAACTTGATAAACAACCTACTAATCCTAATGAACTGGAAAACGACAGGGCGGTTGCAGGAGGAGTATCTACAGTTCCAGATGCTCCAAGAACTCCATTTACATAAAGTTTTACACTCTTATTGTTATATACAAAAGAAATTTCATTTACAGAGGCGAAATTGAAAGGAGTAGTTGATTCTATTACATTACTTCCAATCTTAATAGCAGGACATTTATTGTAATTTAGATATATCAACCAATTTGGATTACTTACACTACCTTTATATAATATATTTTGATTGGCATTTTCTTTTAATAAAGCCCAAAAAGAAATAGTTATAGTTGAAGTCTCTTGTATATCGGTTAGTAATGAATCGTTACATATAAACTGTCCTGTTCCATCAAAATAAACTCCACCTGCGAATGAAGTTATCCTTGCAGAACAATTTGAATAAGTTAGACTTGAACTTCCTGCAGATGAAGCACTTACTAATAATAAATTCTCTGAAAAAATCCAAAACCCATCAAGATTTCCGACATAAGTTGGTATATTTTTATTTATTGAATCAAGTGGGGAGAAAAAAACATTCTGATTAACATCAAATCCAGCACCTGTTCCTCTTATATTATCTCCTAAACCAGCAAGAGCAAGGTAGGCTATTTCTGTATCTGATAAAGCAACATCCCATATTTTAAGGTCATCTATATTACCAAAGAAAAAAGAATTATCTTTTCTTCCTATTGATAATAGCCCTGTATTAGTTCCATAATAGAAATCGTCTTGAGTTATTAGAATTCCATCATAATAAATAGATACTTTATTCAGAGATGAAAAGGATACTGTTAAATGAAAATATTTTAATGATTTGATTGAGAAATCAGATATTACTGTAGATTGACCTTCTACTGCTATTCTTCCATCATCTAATATATATATTGTCCATTTATCACCACAGGATGCTAAACATCTTCTTGAATCTGTTGCGTTTACTTTAATAAAACAAGAAATAGTTAGTTCTGGGTCTCCATCATAGAATTCATAATTAGTTGTAAAATATTCGTCTATGCCATTTAGTGATAATGAACCATTTATTTGTCCAATAGAGAAATTAGAAGAATCAATTCCATAGGTAATAGAAGTTGGAATTGTTGTTATTTTATTTAGAATGGAACCATCAAAAGGCCAATAACCTATTAGCCTTGTAGGTCTTGGTTCAGCATTGTCCGCTAATGACAATCTTCTTAATTTACAGTTTTGCAGACTTGCAGTTCCACCGAAAGATTGAGAAACCACTAATATATCTCCTATTATCAGTTATTATATATTATTCGGCGGAAATACAAGAATGTCCTTCTATGGTTTGAATATTATTCTATTTTCTATATCTTTTATTATTTTATCACAATCTACATTTATATCGCCAACATCCTCCCATCCTTTATAGTTTTTACCAAATCTTTTATTTATATTTTTAATATCAGCATTGTCGGGATCGTCTTCATCCTCTTCTGAATTTCCATAAGCCATATTTGTATCAGTATTCCATGTATTCCCATCTTTTGGGATATAAGCACGGAAATTATTGCCATCATGGTAAATAATAAAAAATAATGGTTGCTCCCAATCACCACCTGCAGTAGCACCCAAATAAGTCAGACCATTAGAAAAAGTTTTAATACCACAAATACTATTAGCTCCAGCATATGCTTCATTAGGATTACCTTCAATATTTTCTGTATCAAATACTACTTTTGATAAATCTTTATTAATATTTTTGTCATTAATAAATGAGTTTAAAATATAATAATAATTATCACTATATCTATATTTACGTTCTATAGCTTCTAAAGGCGGCAAATTCCATATGTCTGGTTGTTCAGCAAAATCATCATCTCCATATTCTTCTTTACTCTTTTTAACTAAATATTTTAAATATTCCATAATCTTTTTAGCGAATTCTTCTCTTGTTAGCTTTTCTCTAAAAAACCTACTCATTTAATTTCTCCTATTTAATAAAAGAAATATATCTTTTCTTATATAGCTGGTCATCTGATTTAAAATATTCATTATCAATATCTCTTACCCCGCCATAAGGAGCAGATAAATGATATATTTTAGCTGAAGGAACAACTAATAATTTCCATCCTGACAATTTCATTCTATAAGTTAGATCTGTTTCTTCTCTAAATCCTGCTTTAGAATAATCTAAACAATATCCTCCAACTCCTTTAGCGCACTCTTTCCTATACATAAAAGAAGAATATAAATGTTCAACTTCCATATCATATCCATTACCACAACCTATATATGTTTGTAAATTTGGTTTAGGGTCAAAGGCTTTACCAGAAAACCCAGACATCTCCTCATATCCTACAGGACATTTCTGTTCATTTTCATTCTTTCCACCACTTAATACTAATGGACCAACCGCACCTATTCTACATCCTACATCAGAAATAAAATAACTCTTTAATATATCTAAACATTCAGGATGTAATATACAATCATCATCTATTCTAAATATAAGATCAGAGTTAGCTGATTCCAGTGCCTTCTGATGAGAAAAATGCGGACCTTTTCTATTACCTCTTATCATTAAAACAGAATGATTACCAACTCTTATAGCTGATAACAAAGATTGAATAGTAGTATCTGTTATTATTGATTCATCTTTATCATCACAAACAATAATTAAATTCCATAGTTTATACGTTTGGCATAATAAAGAAGATAATAAAGAACATAAATATTGTCTTCTATCTTTAGTGGGAATTACTATATCTATATAATCATTATCCTGAACCGGTTTTAGTCCTATATTTCTTATTATTAAAGGATTGAACTCCTTATAGGATAAAGACTTATCTACATTTCCCTTCATTGAAAATAAAAGAGGGATCAGGTCTCCAACAAAACATTTCTTATTATCTATATCTCTAATTAAATCATAATTTCTTTTTACTTGGCCTGTATGTTTCTTCTCAAATACTTCTCTCATACTATTTCTCAATAAATCCTTATCATATATTAAATTATCATTATTTATATTTGATATTACTTCTAATATACTTTTACCAAATATTGATTCACTACCACAACCTTTAGGGAAAATGACAGGAAGATTGTAATAAGAAGATTCTAATGCTACTGTTGACATTCCGAATCCACTTGGTTGAATATAAGCAGAATAAGATACTAATTCCTCATAAATATCTTCATAGGATTTCTTACCATAATTACTATATAAAGATACTCTTGGAACAGGAGGTAAAGAAGATAACCAAGTATCTTTCAAATCTTTATTGACTCTAATTAATAATCTTACATCATGTTGTCCACGAAATTCATCTCTAAATGCTTCTACTACCCTTTTAATCCCAATTGATTCAACATCATTGCATGTAGTAAAAAAAGTAAATATATCTTTTTTATTTAATGATTTATTAATTGGTAAGAAAACTGGGGGAACTACATGAATAGGAATAGTTACTCCAGAAGAAACAAGTAATTGTTTTTCTATATCTGTCATAACT
Organism: Nanobdellota archaeon; assembly: GCA_038044205.1. Classification (GTDB taxonomy): domain Archaea; phylum Nanobdellota; class Nanobdellia; order Pacearchaeales; family GW2011-AR1; genus MWBV01. The sequence goes on along the minus strand of JBBTAN010000017.1, from coordinate 216,829 downwards.
ACGATTCTATCTATGGAGCAGCAAGCAACTACTTCTTCTTTTGATATTCTTTGATTCTCGCACCTCATAAAACAAATTTTAACTAATCCACAGGATAAGTCATTACTAAACTGAAGCGGTAGAAAGCAAAAATTAATCATATCAAAATTCCAAGTAGATTTATCGAATGATACTTTCTTTGTTTTTTCTATTAGTTGTTGAAAAGGAATAGGTGTCCATTTATTATCTGAATTAGATATATCATTTATATAAATATCGAAAGAATAAGTATTTAGATTTAATGCTGTTGCTATTGCCCATGTAGCTAATCCATTTGGAGTTGATAAATCACAATGAATTGCTATTTTTATTTTATTATATAGATTTGTTCCCCAATTGTTTTTTATATCCTGTTTTTCTTTTTCATTTAATTGATAGTTACTTATATTAGAGATAGGGACTTCTACTATATATTTTCCTTTAGATAACATATCAGTGCAAATATAAAAAAATTCTTTAGCGGTTGTTTTATCATTTATATTATATACTTTGGCATCTTCTTCCCTCATAGCTATACAGGTGCCATCTAGCCAAGAGATAGGCCCAGAAAGGTCTGTATCCCTTCTAATAGGGCAACCTGCTATACCACTTGAAGGATTATCTTCTAATGCTGAAATTAGTTTATCTACAACATCAACTTCTTTAGGAAATTTTATATTTTTACTAATAACTAAATATTTATTTCTTTCTCTTTTATGAGAAATTGTTCTTTTACTTTGAAATTCTTGTCCATATACAAAAACACTCTTATTTAGTGATAATAAAGAAGATATAACATTCTTCCATGCGCTAACTATATTGTATTTAGAAAAATAAGAAAGAATATGTTTTCTTGTCTCCTGGCCTATTTCCTTATTTTTATTTTTATTATTAAATTTATAATCTTCATACAATTTATTTAATTCATCTGCAACCGCTTTTTCATTTGGTATATTATAATTCTGTGTTCTTGATTTATCTTTTTCTAATGGAGGAACAAGAATAGCTTTATCACCAAGGAATTCTCTAATTGGACCAGCATCAGTAGAAATAATAGGTAACTCGCAAAGCCCTGCTTCACAAAGGGATAGTCCTAATCCTTCACCTGATGTTGTACTTAAAAAGGTATCTGCTGCTTTATATATTTTCTCACAAATTGATTTTCTTTCTATAAACTCACCATCAAACCTTATTTTATCTCCTATATTTAACCTTGAAGCAATAGAAGGTAAATCATAATTGGCAGCAGGGTCGTTTATATCGCACTTACAATATAAAATAACATCATCTTTATCTTGAGCAAATATAGAAAAAGCCCTTAATGTTGATACCCATTGTTTTCTTGGTTGATTTCTATCTACCCTTAATACAATAAACTTATTATCTAATTTTAATTTACTTCTTGAGGATTTGTATGTTTGTTCTGACGCAGGGGAGAAATTGTCAACATCAATAGGAATTGGTATAGTAGACCTATTATTTGATTCTTTTATTTCTTTATGTATATTTTTAGAATAAGAACAAGAAAAAATAAAATCAGAGCATTTCTTCATATAATCCATAGCTAATATATCTATTTCTTCTGCTTCACTGATATGTAGGTATATAGATCTACTTAAAATACCTTCATTTAGATAATTTATATATCTAAATCTATGGCTATCATTACAAAAAAGAATAAGATCAAAGTTATATATTTTATCATAGAAATTTATTAGTTCATCTGAACCATAACTGGCATTTGAATTTCTTTTTAATTCAAGGTTTGGTATTACTTTATAGTTATTAAATATAATTCCATGATTTGGACAATCGGAGTTGTTAAAAGCAATAGAATATACTTCATTTTGATTTGAGAACATGTCGCAAAGGAATCTGCTGACATTACCAAATCCAGTAGGTATTCTTGGATCTTCGCAAGCAACTAAAATTTTCATTTCATTTCCTATTGGACATTTTATTTTTCTGTAATGGTGATAAGAATTAAATTACATTTGGAGCACCTATACATATTAGTTTGCATATTCCTTACAACAATCCATTCACCGCCACATTTGCAATATCCGTCATTCCACAATTTTTCTTCGTGCCTGATAAGAAAAAGACCAAGTAAAAAACCAATTAATATAACAATTACAATCAATTGCATCATTGGTCCTTATTTTTTATATCATCGACATATTTATTAGATATATCATCAATAGATTTGATAAAATCATAAAATCTTTTTTTTCTAATTGGGTCTGCAAAATATAGTTCTACTTTTTCAGGTTTAGGCCCAATCCAAGAAGGTCCATCACCGTCATTTGGACCTATATAATCAGGATTATTATCTGTATGATATGCTAATATTTTATCACTATATCCATCATTTAATTTTCCTGTTGGTTTGCTATCATTAAGTCTTTTAATATATTCATCAACCATTCTCTTACTTTCTTCTTTACTGTATTTTTTCATTATTACTCTCCAATTTTCTTAATTCATTTTCAATTTCAATTTTCTTATTACTCCAAAAAAATCATCTTTTAGTTTTGTAGCAGATTCTATTATTTTATTGGTAGCATTTAATTGCAAATGAAGAAAATCTTTTTGGTCCATTTTACTTGTCCTTCAAAATTCTAATGATTTTATATTAGAAAAAGGATCGTATTCTATTTTTTCTAATAGAACTTTCTTTTTATTTTTTATACGATTCTTATTCACTTTTTTACTATTTGGAACTTGATGCTCATATAACATATCGTCAATTACTGGTTTTCCTATATCTATAGCAAAAGCCTTTCTAAAAAATTTATCAACTACATTATTAAATTTTTTATTATTCATTTATTTTTACCAATAGAAACAAAAGCATCTTTCCTTTCTTCTGGAGATAATTTATGCAATGCTTCTAATCTTTCATGCATTTTTGACATATCATAATCTTCTCCTTCTATAATTGGAGATGATTCATTTTTATCCGATTTTTCTAAATAAATATCAGTTGGATCAGAAAAAACAAAACCAATTTCTCTCATTACATCTTCAGAATTCTGATATTTATTTTTATTCATTTATTTTTTATCCTTACACCAAACAGGACCATCCTTTCTGGCTTCACATAACATTTCAGTAGATAATATAGCTACATCACCATAATCAAATTCTTCTGTAGCATCCTATAATATAATCATCATCTAAAGATAAACGATTAGGATTTTCTTCTTTCCATTTTCTCCAAAATTCCGCAACAGCTTCTGCTTCCATTACTCCTTTAGGATCATTCATAAAATCATCATTCATAAAATCATCATTCATAAAATCATCATTCATTTAATTTACTCCAGTAATGTATTTAGAATTTCTAACCATATTCATGAATATTTTCCTATAACTAAAAATAAAATAATTATTATCTTTTGTTTTTGGCAAATAATATTTTTGCTTAATAAATAACTTATTAAATATATTTGCCTGTTCAACTGAACTCTGTTTATTTTTCATTTATTTTTTATCTTTATATCCAAGTCCCTTACAATTTTCACATTCTTTCCATCCACTTCTCATAGTAAGTCCACAATCACACTTTTCTAATAATCCTTTCTCAACCATATATTCGCAAATTGCTGTCAACGGTTCGTAGAATCTATCCATTGCAACCTTACGGAAATATCTAAATTCACTCTCTGATATACTTTTAATTTTAAACTCACCTAAATTTAGCAATTCTCTCATAGAATCTAACATAACAGCAAACATAAAAGGAGCCATCTTATCAGCAGGAACATCTCTCGAAGTAAATTCCTTAATATCCATATCAAAAATCTCCTATTAAATTAGGAGATTAAAATATCTCCTAATACTCATATTCTTTTATTTCAACACCTTCAGGACCAGAATCAACTATACCTGAATCAGCATTACTTATATCACCTTTAAACCCTACTACTGATCCAGCTTTCTCTGCAACTTCTTTAGCCGATGTATTTAATATATTCGCTTCTGACGCTTTATTGTGCAATACATTACTTTCTTTTAACTTCTGCTTCCTTTCTTTGATTTCCTTCGCAGTAGCAGGTATAATTATCCTTTTCTTCACAGCAGACATCGCATCCCTACAATCATTCCATTTATCCCTTCCTATACTCTCTACATCAATATAATCTTCTGGCTTTAATAATATTTCTAATCCACCTCCAATAACAACAGGAGATAAATCCTTTGTTATATAATACCTGGCATTACTATTATCTACTTTATTATCTGAATTAGTTGTATTTTTATTTACTGGATTTGCTTTTATTTTTCTCACTTTATCTAAAGATAACATTTTCTCTAATGGAGAACCATCTGAATGCTTCCTGTCTAATAATATTTTAACTAAATCCTGCTTTTCTACTTCAGTAGGAACCGCCATTACAACACCCTGATTTATTAAACCAACTAATGCCTCCTCATTCTGCTCAATATCACTATATTTAATCTTTTCTATCTTCTCTCCTAAAACAATCCATAAATTCTTGGAAAAATCATCAAATACAAAAATACATTTCATTTTATTTCTCCTTTATCAAATGTAATATCTATTATATTAATTTTAGGCAACTCGTCTCCTTGAAGACTTTTTATATCTAATACAGCTTTAATTTGCTGCTGGAATTTTTCACTTACATGTATTTTCAAACATATAACACCCAAAGTAGCAATCATAGCACTATAAAATACTGCAAGTAATGATAAAATATTTGGATGTATAAATACCCCTAAATTAAAAAGAATAAAAGCAAATAATAAAATAGACCATATAGCATATCCATCATATGGTCTATTCACCATTTTCCCAGTTGTAATTATTTTCCCATTACATAAATCAATATATTTTTTGTCCATAAATTTCTCCTTTATCGGTTATATATTTCAATTAATCTATCTCTGGCTCTATTAGCAGAAATATCCCATGTATATTTCTCCAATACTAATTCTTTTAATTTTTCATTTTTTTGTTTAGCCAATTCATAATTTTCATAAACATATCTCATATGCGCCCTTGTCTTCTCAATAGCAGGTTGCTTAAATTCAGGGAACTTCTGCCCTTCATAAAAATGAGAAATCCAATTCATTCTTTTATCAGCAATTTCATAACAATCTGGTTCAACAATAAAAGAATTATCTTCAGTCAAAAACTCCGTCTGCCCTGTGCAATAACTGCCTATCACCGGCAGTCCCATCAACGATGCCTCACAATAAGGTAAACCAAATCCCTCACCCCTGGATATCAAAACAAAAGCATCAGCTAAAGCAAAAAAAGAAGGCATCAGGTCTACTGGCATTAAATCCCCAAATAAAGAAATATGGGGTAAGTCTTTATTGTTTACCATTGCCAATACGTTCCTGGTGTCCTGTCTAATCCTTTCTTTTTTATCTTCTGATATAGAACCATAAAACCTTGAAGAAATTAAAAGACTTACATCATCTTTAGATGTAAATTCTTCACAGAAAGCTTTTAATAATATATCATAGCCTTTTCTATACGACCATCCAAAAACAGAAAAGAAAACAAATTTCTTTAGTGGAATAGTAAGTTTTAATGGCTTTATATTGTTTCTATTAAATAATTTATCATCAACACCTAATGGCATTTTTGTTATTTTTGTTCTTACACCTGCTCCTTTAAATTGATCTATACAAAATTGTGTAGGAAGCCAAAGTTCATTACATAAATCACACCTTTCAGCATAAATCTTATGTATACCAACAGTCTCCATCATAGTATAATATATATTATATCTATTTGAAGGAGACATTTGAGGAACTGTCATTCCATAAACTTTAGGACAAGTCTCACTTACTTCTGTATTCCTTAAATGAGTCAATCTTCTAAATGTATTTTCATCTAAATCATTTAACGAAGGTAAAAGATCATACTTTATTCTTATATCTTTTTTATCCTGTAGGCGAAATATATAAGATCTATTCATATTGGCGTAACCGCCAAGGTCAAGAGTTGGTCCTGTCCATTCTACTTGCATTGTGCCTGTTTTTTTATAGTGTTCGTAGGGATCTTTTGCTAAAGCTACTCCATGAGGTTTATGAAAGTCTTCTGCAAATTCATAATCTGGTTGTTTTGGGGTTACTTCGTCGAAATCATCCTCAAATATAGCTTCCTTTTGATTCCTTATATTTGGGTCTGTATCTATTATTTGTTTCTCTATATAAACATGAAGTAATTGATTATCTAATGCTTCCTGGATCTCCTTATCTACCTCTAAATCTTTTATTTGTTTGCCTTGAAATGTAAGACCAGATTTCAAAACTAACGATCCTTCTTTTTCATTTATGATTTTCAATATTATACTCCTGTGTAAATTATATTTTTATTGTACGGGAAAATTCTGAAAACAATGAAGGAAAAATGAGATATAATAATAAAAATAAATTATATTGGTCCATATAAGGAGAAAATATGAGTAAAAAATATAATCCAAGGAAAAGTTTATCAAGTATATTGCCTGATGAACCAGATGAAGAGTTAGATATGATTAATGATTTAGAGGACTTTGATTCAGAAGAACAAATAGAAAAAGTATTAGAAGGTAATGAATATTTTTATTCTAAATTTTTAGAATTCATAAATGATGAAGAGTTATTTAAAGAATTATTAGAATTTGCTGATGATGCTGGCGCTGATATTAGCAGAATGACCGTCTCTACTGAACTAACAGTAGAAGAATTAGAATTTATTGGGAAAAAAATATGTAAAAACTTTATTAGAAGTTTAGACGAACAGCCAGATTGGTTTATTGAGATTGTAAATTAAATACTGTAAGGTGTAGTGGAATTTTGATAAGAATAATTACTAGAAAAGAAATCTTTCTTCCTGGAAATTATTTCTTTAACTGATGACAACTTAACCTCGTTATTGGGATCCGGTTTAGGCGGTAGATATTTAACTTCCTCTTTTATCAAATATAATACTTTTAAATACCGTCGTGCAAATTCGTCTACATTGAATTTAATTTTATCACCTTTTATCAATAATTTATTATCATTACTTCTAACTGGTTCTATATTACCTTTACTAAAACCTTCATGAGTAAAACCACACCGTATATATTCATATATAAATTTAGAAAGTTCAATTTTATCATTTTTATATGGATAGTCATCAAGAAAATACTCTACAATAATTTTCTTGTATCGTTCTTTCGAAATTCCTCCATATACAATACATCCCAACCAATCTATTCCATTATTTACACAATGAGCTATTTGTCCAGCAATACCTTCTATTTCTAACAATTTAGGTATATCTATTTCGGCATATTTTACTAATTTTTTAAAACATTTAATTGCTTTTTCTTTTTCATTCATTTAATCATACATCCTTTGTTTTATTTGTTTGCGGCGAAATAAAATTAATCAATTCTTCTATTGTAACATTTCCCATATCAACATCTATTCCCTTTGGGATTAATATAAAAGTAAAATCTTTATATCTTTCATCCTTATGGTCTAACAACCATTCATAGATAATTAAATCGCATACATATTCATCAATCTTATACTCATCAAATATAAACATATTTTCTAAACTATTGTCACCCAATTCCGATGACAATAAACCATCACCTTTTACAATAAACTTTTTCTTGAACTTTTTCCTATCTATAATTTTAATATTATATCTTCCTTGTTGAATATGCTCTTCTAATTCCAAGAATAATTCTGATAAATATTTATTCATTAGAAGTTCCCTTATCATTAAAACCCTCTACAAATTTTATTTCATCATTATCTAACTTAAAATAAGAATATATGTCTTTTTCATCACTTATTTTAGGAAAGTTTTTTAACAGAAGAATATTATTAAATCCACTATATTTACATTGATTAAATAAAAATAAAAATAATTTAGAATTTATAGCATTTATATATTTATTGGCCTCATCTTCCCCCTCCACTTCCATCCAATAGGCATTTATAGATGTCCCGTATACTCCATCATCATAAAAAGCATTAACATTACCAGGAATAGAAAATATAACTTTCTTTATATTTGAATTTTTAGGCTCTGTAGCACTTGAAGCAAACTTCCCGCTGGAGTTATGTATTTTAAATTTTTCTTTTCCTTCTTTCTGCGGATAACCAAGACACCATTGAGAAGTGAAAGGTTTTTTAGGAAAATCTTTATTGAAAATTTTATTTATTATATTTAAAGATATATTCGTAAGTATTTTTGGCAAAAACAGAAAATCCTTTAGATTTATATCAGATACAACTCCATTACTAATAACATTTGTAAAAATATTTGTATTACTCTTTCTTATAACGTATGAAGAAAATTGACTACCTACATTGAAATATTTCTTAACATCTAAATTTAGATATAAAATATCATTTTTTGAAAATATTTTATGAATTATTTTCTTTTTCTCATTACCATTTTCATTCGTTCCAGACATCCAACTAGGAGGCGTCACAAAACAAATAAAACCTTCATCTTTTAATATTTCTTCAAAAAATCGCATAATAAATTTAGACCATAGATTACCTTTTTTATTCTTCTCGGAATCCTGATATGGAGGATTTCCAACAATAATATCAAATTTCATATTCCAGAAATTGAATTTTAATGAATCATGAGATTCTATATTTAATTTATACTTATTAAATGGATCTATCCTAAACTTACTTAAAATAACATTTCTCTCTTGTATCAACACCATAAATCATATTTTCAAGAATATGTTTTTCTCTTTCATCTCTATCAATAATAATATCTTTCAAACCTTCCATCAGTCTTTCTTTAATAGCCAAATGAAAATTACAAGTTCCACAAGCGGGATCAAGCCATTTTAAATCTTTATTATTCCAAACTTCTTTAGGTAATTTATCTAACATCTCTTCTACTAACGGGAATGGCGTAAACACCTCTCCAAATAGATTCTTGAACTTTTCATTCAAGAGCAACATTTTATTTATTTCTTTAGGCTTTGTCTTTACATTCATGTTGAAATTTCCTATTATAGAATTTAATTTTTTAACATCAACACAATCATTTAGAATAGAAATTATCTCTTTCCCACTTAATGTATTCATTGTATTTCTTTCTACTTTCATTAAAATAATAATTTATCATATTCACACTTCAAATTAGGGTTTTTGTCTAAATATTCAAAAATTTCATCATACCTATTGAACTTACATCCTGAAAGAACAGAGGCCCAGCAAAGAGACTGAAGAATAGAAATTATCTTTTCTTTTACTGTTACCGTATTATCTTCATCGTTATCTACATCTTCTTTTTTACTTTCTCCGTCAATTTTATCATTTTTCTTAACAGTTTTCCCTTTATCTATTCCTTCTGTATATTTTGATTTACTGCCTTTTCTATTAAATTTAATATTATTTAGAAAAACAGCTACAGAGTCAGGAATATCGTTTATCAATGATGCTTTACCAAAGCAATCATAATATTTACTGGAGGCTTCTTGAAATATCTTAACAATATCCTTTTCTACATCAATAAATTTATTATCCTTACAATAAACAATAGGCATCAATTTGAAAAATTTCTTAAAATAAGATATTTGATCTTCTTTATCTATTTCTGCCAAAGTTGCAGTGTATTCATAAATCATTTTAAAAGTTCGCGTTGGATTTAAATCAATTACAAAAGCTTCTTTCTTGCCTTTCGTAGCTGTCCTACACCTAAACATTCTCTGCATAATCTGTTGTGGACTCTCCGTGTCGTCCATAAGTATAACCGTATCAACACCAGCAACCGTTACTCCTGTCGTCAATTGTCCAACAGCTATAATAATAAAAGGTGGATTAGCATTCTTCTTCAACCAACCCTTCAATTCTCCAGACTTATTCAAATCACTATAAGTATAATGTACATTACTTCCAAAAATATGTTTTACCATTTCATTATTTAAAAGAATTTGCTGTAGAGGTTTACAGTGAATACATTCAGGAACAAAAATAAGAATACCATTACCACTACTACCACCAATTTCTTCTCTCGAATAATTGAATGGAGTATTCATTGAATTATATCTATTCTCGCTATCTTTCTCTCCAAATATAAATTTAACAATTGTCTTTATATCTTTTTCATAAAAGAACGTATCACTACCTTTAATCTTCAACAATTTCCTAAATGTCAATCCATCTTCTTTAATATACTCTTGCAAATAATCTTCATACACCTTTTTTGGAGGAGAGAAAAGAAGAAAATTCATTTTAGGATATTCAGCATAATAAGGATAATCCTTCGACATTTCCTTTTCATCAAAAAGTGTCCACCTGTGAGTATTGGAAGAATCAAATGTATTTCTAAAATAATTTACAAATGGAGTTGCAGACAAACACAAACAATGAGAAAAATCAAATCCTTCCATTATATTCTTACTCTTTTCTGTCTCATATCCATAATGAACTTCATCAATAATAATACAATCCCATTTCTTACCTCTTATTGAATCAAACTTACTTTTATCTAAACCATAACAATTGTTATCTACATCATTCGATTTCAAATCCTGAAATGAGATCATAACAAAGTTAGACTTATCAGAATCAAACTCTCCTTTGTGACCAGAGTAATTTACAACATTCCAGTAAGAAAAATCATAAAATCTATCAACAGTATCACTCCATTCCATTTCGTTTATACAAGGAAAACTTGTAATAAGTAAAACATTATTAAATTTCATCTGCTGACAAGTATAAAGAGCCGTAATAGTTTTACCAGAACGGCAAATATGATCATAAAGATAAAATTTACCTTCTTCTTTATTCCAATAAGTCATAGCCGCTTCAGCAGCTTTTTTCTGATGAAACCTTGGAACTAAATGCTGTTTACTTCCACCAGAAATAATATTATTTAATTTATTACAATCAAATTTATTATACTGTAGAATACTGTATACCTGCTTCCATATTACATCAACATCCTTCCAATCGTAAATAATAGTATCAGAATACTTTTTGCAGTTATTTACAATATGAGACCTATCAAAAATAAAAGTTCCATACCCGAAGTCCTTATATTCCTCAAGACTTTTTATATTCTTACTTTCAATAATAGGCATTCTATCAATTTCCATATCACTCCAATGAATAGTCCCATCGTATATATTCTTAAATTTAGAAGAAAAACAATAAATCTTTTTAATTACTTCATCAATAATAAGAATATCAATTTCACCACCTGCACTACTACCAGAAGATAAGTCTAAAATACTATTTATTTTATTGGGAATTTTATTAGTCTTATCCCACCCATAAAGAGAAAAATTTGGTCCATACTTATCAGTAAAGAATGGAACTTTCAAAAGAAAACCCAAAGAAGCAATATATTCTCCAAGAATACCAATCCTTCTACTACACTCTCTCTTCCAATCAGAAGAATTACGAGAATAATGTTTACCAGACTCAACTTCCGATTCAATCTTTTCCTTAATAATATCAATATTATTTCCAAGAAAAATAAGATCTGATATATTTTCTTTTTTAACGTTGGATTGGATACCATTTACAACAGAAGAGAATTCTTTACTTTCCATTTCCCTTTTCCTTTTTTATACTTTTTTCTTACTCATTCATTACTATTATATTACAGAAAATATAGGCAAATTCCTTCTAATACAACACTTTTATTTAGAGAATAAAATACAAAAAGGTAAAGCCCTAATGGCTATTACCTTCTTGCACTGTCAGATAATGGCTATGTTCTCTATGGTAGGCGGATCAATTGGATTATATCTGGAATACCTGGAATCCAACCTTACCAGACCCACACTGCAACGCAACTCTCTGCTGCGAAGTTGTAGTGGAATCTACTGGATGGGAATCATACTGAAAAAGTGGACACCAATTCCCACACATTTTATCCTGATAAGTAAAAGGACACTTAAACTCAATATATCTCAATGTTCTTGTATTATATTGAGTCAGCGCATCAGCTTCATTTGGATATATTCGCATTTTTTTTCTCCTTTATTCTTTATATTATATTCAAAATAAAATAAATATATTCCTTCTAAATTGGAATAGCATCATAGATATCAATTACATCTACACCTTTTTCTTTCTTTAATAACCACTTAATTCCTTTATACTCAATAAATTCTTTTCCTTGGCCATTCATTATTACCTTAAAAAATAAATCCTTACTTTCTTTTATCTCGCCATCCATTATATATCTAATTGTTACTTTTAATTTATTATTTTTTACCATCTACTTTTTCCTTTTTATATTTCTAATGCCCCAAAAATAGAATAATTTATATATTTTTCTTTTTCTCCAATTAAATCGAATGCTTCTAAACTAAAATTGACTACATCTCCTACATAAAGAATATAGAATCCTTTTCTATAGTCTAATGACCGATAACCGCCTCTATATTTAACAACTTTTTCATTGAAATAATTCGTACTCACATCTACAGATATCTCTTTTTCTACAATTCTACCATTATCTGTCCAGCTAACAATAATTTTTTCTTTATTACTTTCCATTTTATTTATCCATTACCCATTTGGCCATAATTCCTTTTTTCATTAAATTTTTCATTAACGTGTTGACATACATAGTCCTATGTAAATCACTTGGCCCATATTTAACTATTGCAGCTATATGTCCCCTTGAACTATAACCCTTATTACTAATAATATTATATTCTTTATAATTGACTCCCACCATCTCCATCCATTTATCTCTTGCCACTTTAGCCAATACAGATGCCGCAGAACACCCTGGCCTATTCAAATCAGCCTTAATCTCTGCCTTCAAAGGAATACCTAATATCTCCCCACCAAAATCCTCACAACCATCCATAATAAAATAATTTATTTTTATATCTTTATATAATTCTAAAAATTTATTTAATGCCCTCTTCATTGACTTAAAAATACATTTATTTATTCCATATTCATATATTTCATCAACCGTAGAATAACCCAATTGATATAATACTTTCTTTTTAAGAATAAAATATTGTTTTCTTCTTAATTTAGCTGTCATTCTTTTAGAATCTGTTACACCTTCTATTTTATTATTTATTTCTTCTTCTGGTAGAAGAACTAATCCAACTACTACAGGTCCAAATAGACAACCTCTTCCTACTTCATCAAAAAAACCAATATAATTAGTGTCTGGATTATATTTCATTTAATTTTTCCTTGTGAATGTTATATAATATAAAAAAGGAGAAAATATATTATGCCTTATTACAAATATGAATGTTGCAAGTGTGGACAATTTGATATTTTTCAATCAATGAAAGAAAAAGCATTAGATAAATGTCCTACTTGTTCAGGTTTAGTAGAAAGAATAATAACACCAACTAATTTTATTGTTCCTGGGGCGCTAAGTGATAAAAATGATAAATTTCTTGGACGAAAAAAGATAACAGCAAAGAACTTCTCTAAACCTATATTATATTCTTATATTTGCGATAATTGTTCAGAAAAATTTGAAATTCTTCACGTTCCTGGGGAGGAAATATATTGTAGTAAATGTAATAAAGAAGCCAGAAGAAACTACTCTTCTGACTTCAGTATTAGAAAAGGGAATAGACCAATTTATTCTTATAAAGAAATATTAGGTTACGAAACAGTTAAACAAGAAAATCAACCCCGTAGAAAAGTAAATAAGAAATCAGATGGAGGTCATGGAGTAAGTAGAGTATATTAATTTTTATTTTTTAATAAAATCATATAATTTTACTGATCCTTCCATTAACTTGCAATCAATAAATTTACTTACCTTTTTCATTTTTGCTTTCTTATATCTTTTATCTAATTTATCTAAATCAATAATTTTTCTTTTTGTTGCTTCATAATAATAACTAATATCCATTTTCATTGACTTCAAATCATCATATTGGAAAACTCCATCACCATTACAATATCCATAAATAGAACCATTACTTTTATAATATACCTCAATCATAGAATAAATATATTTATTATTCTTTTTTCTTCTACCAATACGATAATTCCATTTCATTTATTTTTCCCTTATGAAGCATTTTTAATTTTATTTTTCTTTCTACTATTCACGCCAGAGAAACCAACAGAAGCACCTGTTCCACTTGTCTTCTCAAACTGCTCAAGAATAACTCCAACGGCTTCAATTACATGCTTATCAGTAACTTTAGCCCTTGTCTTTGATTCTGGGTCAATAGCAGTTGCAGCAGACGCAATAAAGATTTCTTTGAGCGTTGCCATGCTCTTATTTTCCATAGCACTAACAACTTCCTTGATACAATCTTCAGAAATATCAAAGTCCTTGGCATCAAACAACCTAGAGAGGAATTGTTCTCTCTGAACCTCGTTTGGATTGTCGAATTCTACAACCCTGTCATAACGTCCAGGACGCCTCAGAATGGCCGCATCAAGGTGTTGAGGGGAATTAGCCGTAGCAACCACAACAACGCCATCCCTAGACGATACTCCGTCCAACATATTAAGAACTTCATTAAGAGTTACAGAACTATTTGACACGCCTTCCGTTGGACTAATAGCGCGGTCCAAATCCTCCATAATAAAAAGACAAGGGGCATTTTCTCTTGCCTGCTGCATAGCTGACTGGAGTGATTTATTATTTGCACTTTCACAATCCGAGAAGTCGAATCCCATAACACTTACACCTTGTGTATTTGCCATAGCGTGGATAGTAAGTGTCTTACCATTACCTGGAGGCCCATGTAGAAGATAACCACGCTTATACTCTACTTTATTGTTCCTATACCAATCTTCATTCTTAAGAAAGAATTCAAAATCATCCTGTGTCATTTTCTTTTGGACTTCAGTAAGACAGACGTTTTCCCAACCAATAGCAGGATCAATTGGAAGTTCAACACCTGTATTATGAATCCTCATTACTTTGTTGCCTTCCTCAAGGCGCTTGAGGAGGTGATCTGCCTTGGCAATCCTACCGAAAAAGTCAGTAGCTGCAATCTTAGACTTGGCATCAGTTCCATGATAACAAGCTGCGGCCCTAAGAATATGCTCACCTGAAGTTCCTGCAACATGAATAATAACAATCATATTTACATTTTCTTTATTTGTAATAATAAATTCTGCCTTACGGCAATCAGTATCCGTAATGATTGGTTCTCTTTTAGAACCAGAAATAAGACGGGATTCCAGGGAAGATACAGTATTTACAACAATATCTCCAAATGGACGGACCTGCCATCCTTCAAGGACATCCTTGACAATGGCTTGCTTGCTGGTCATTACCTTGCCGATTTCACCTGTTCGCGGCAAAGCCCACATCCCCAGAATAGCCTCCACTTGAGACCAAGCGTGGAAAAAATCAAGTTCAGCATTCTTAATATCTACTAAATCATTACCTGTTTTTGAACCTTCCTTTGATACCTTTTTTGCGATACTAATCATATCGTTGTATATGCAAGGGTAAAACACAGCATTAGACGAATTGGACATCCTTGTTTCCTTTCATTCAAATGGTTTTACACTACAAAAATACACTATTTTCTTTTTTCTATTCTATAATATGATAAGAAAGAGATAGGCGCGGATCAATTGGGGTTAGCTTGTTATATATTTATAATCTTTTACCCAAGGACAGTTCTTGCACATAGGATGTAATTTTTCTCCACCCTCTATGATACCGCTTCTAATTGCCTGTGCTTTAGAATTGTTCCATATTTCTTCCACAGACGATAAAGAAATATTTCCAATTGCTTCACCTTCACAGCAAAAACAAACATATCCTGTTGCCCATACAATTAAATTACGCCAAGGTTTTTCACAAATTCTACTCATCGCTATTAGCCTTTATTTTAGTCAACTACCCCCACCTAAAGGTGGGGGCTTGATCAATCAACGATTGTTGAGCAATTTTTCCTACTTCACTGACAGGGCTTGCTAACTTATGATAGCTAGTAGAGGTCTTGTCTCCATAGGCGTGAATTCCCGCCGCAGCAGCGGTACTCTTATACCAATTAACTAAATTAAGTCCCGCATTGACATCCCTATCATGTTTAGCATTACATTTGGGACATTCCCATTCCCTTATTGATAGATCTTTGACATCTTTATTCTTATATCCACAAGAAGAACATAATTGAGATGAAGCAAGAAATCTGGGTGCTTTAATAAATATCTTACCCTTCCTTAATAATTTATACTCTAATTGTCTTCTCAACTCACCAAATCCGATGTCAGATATAGATTTACCATATTTTCTTCTCTTCCCCTTCTTTTTCATAGCACTTAAATCTATATCTTCTACAATTACTACATCATATTTATTAGATATACTATAAGATAATTTATTCAAAAAATCTTTTCTTTGATTAGCTACCTTCTCATGTGCAATAGCTAATTTTTTCTTTGCTTTTTCCCTATTCTTTGATCCTTTGTCCCTTTTGTGCATTCTTCTATTTGTTTTGGCTAACTTCTTCTCTGATTTTCTGTAAAATCTCGTGAACTTGGCTCTCGTTCCATCTGACGCTACAGAACATTCAGAGAAAGACATATCTAAACCAACTACATTATCCTTATTTACAACATATTTAATCTCCTTTTCCTCTATCCTTGTTTTTATAGAAATATAATATTTACCTGATGATGTACATGATATAGTAACTGATTTTATTATTCCTTTTACATGTCTATGAAAAACAATATTTAATAATCCTACTTTAGGTATTTTTAATTTCCCTTCCTCTATCCTTATACTGTTATTTGTATTATTAGTTGTATATGATTTCTTACTCTTATTCTTTGTTTTATATTGAGGAAAACCTAATTTCTTACCTTTAATTCCTTTCTTTAGTCTAATAAAGAAATGATAGTAGGCATTATCTAAATTCTCAATTGCTATTTGTAATGCTTGGCTATCTACTTCCTTCAGCCATTCATTCTCTTCTTTTAAACTCGGTAATTTATTTTTTAAATCATAACAACTTAATCTTTCTTTATTATATCTATATGCTCCACTCTTTGTTTCTAATGCCCAATTATAGATAAATCTAACACAACCAAATGTTTTATTTATTAATTCTTCTTGTTCTGGTGTTGGATATACTCTAAATCTATAATCCATAACCTATTCTTCTTTATCTAATTTATATTTCTCATTTATCGCATCTCTTATTAAATCAAGATAAGTTATATTTCTATCTTCTTTCATAGCATTTTCTCTTGCTAATCGTTCCAATTTAATTAACCATTTTTCAGGTAGAGAAAAATTAACTTGTTTCTTTTTCATTTCATTCTCCTTTTACATTTCTATTACTATACTTTTATATTGTACATGGTATGTAGAAATTCCTGCAAGAAAAATATTTTATTTTATATAAATTTATATGTCAATATAATAATCGGAAATATCCATACTTGTATTTATTTTTCTATCTTTAAACGATGATTCATATATATCACGAGTACTATGAACTCCTTCTATCCCAACATGATTACTTCTAGAAATATACGGATAAGCTATAAATAATTTAGGATTAAGTAATGACTGCACACTAAAATCCCATCCTTTACCATTTAATGAATGATTATCATTAAACCATATAGGTTTAAAATAATTATCCCATTGATATTTTGTAATACACATTCCCCAAGGACAAAATCCATTATTTTTTAGCATAATACATCTTGGGTCATCTCCATTATTCCAACTAAATAAATTTAAACATAATATATCCATATTAAATATTTTATTACAATTCAATTGCTTGTAATACCAAATAGATAGATCGCATATATCAGGAGATATTTCAAGGTCATCTTCTAAATATATATTTATTTCTGAACCTAAATTAAAAACACAATCTAATATATTATATGGATTATGCCTTACTCCAAGAACTTTAATGTTTCTTACTATAGTAGTTTTTATAAAATTTATATTCTCGCATACTTTAACACATTCATCATTACCAGGTTCTAATCCTATATATAAACTAAAATCATATAATTTATTTTTCTTTAAATTATCTAATACTTTAATTAAATTATCTGGCCTATTATGCACTGTCAAAGTTATCGTTTTCATATTTTTCTCCAAAATAGCATTCTTCTCTTTTTCATTGTAAATCTTTTTTTGGGAAAAATTACAAATTTTTATTCTATAATAGAAAATAGAAGGAAAAACATAATGAATCAATGAATATAGATACAAATGATATTTTAGGTAAAAAACATGGATTGTAAAAAACGTATAGTATTTTGTTCTCATTGTTCTGATGAAAAACGTATTTTTTTTGGGGCTGATAAACTTATTGCTTCTATAAAATATTTCCATCCAGAAATACCATTCATTATGATGGGAAATAAAGAAATTGAAGAAGAGATAAAAAAAGATCCAACTCTTAATTTTTGTACATTAAATCCAACAATGAGCATACGACTGGCTAAAGACTATGATATAGTCGTTCACTTTGACGCTGACTCAATGTTAGTTGATAGACTTGATGAATTAATAAATGGTGATTACGACATAGCAAGTGTTAGAAATAACGATGATTCGAACAACGGAGTATCTGAAAGATATTTAAATATACCCGTATACCTTAATGCAGGGCTAGTAGCTTCTACTAAAATTGATTTTTGGGAAGAATGGATTGAGAGAAATAAAAATGAAGCTAAAAATTTCAAATGGCAAGAACAAGATATTATGAATCAGATATTTTACAGTGGTAAATATAACACGAAATTATTAGATCCTGTGGAAGAAAATTTACATTATGGATTTTCTTCTCCTTTTTATACTTGGAGAAATTTAAAAATTAAAAATGATCACTTGTATTTAAATAATAAAAAAGTAAAAATTCTACATCATGCTGCAGGTGGAGATTCTCCGAGATTACAGTTTGAAAAATTATGCGATAAAAATACATGTAAATGGTTAGAAAATATTTACAAGGAGAAAAACAATTTTTAAATCAATATCTGGAATTGAATACGATTTAGGAAAATGGGAGAAATTTAAAAATTATGAAAATAATCCTAATGCGTATATCAGAACTATATTACAACAAATTAATGATGGATTATATAAAAATTTATTATCAGATAAAAATAATTTTACAATGATTGATTTAGGTGCCAATATAGGATTAGTTTCATTATATTTTAAAGATATAGCAAAAATAATATACGCTATAGAACCAACACCTTCACATTATATAGCATTATGCAATATGATTTCATCATTTTCATGCAACAATATAATACCAATAAATATAGCTGTCGCACAAAAAACTACATTTAGAAAATTTTTATTTGACAATAACAATGTAACAGCAAATAGGATTGACGATAATGGAAACATAACAGTTCCATGTTTTTCCATCCCTGATTTATTTAAATACTTTGAAATAAAACATATAGATTTTATGAAAATAGATATTGAAGGTGGAGAGATCGAGATCGCCGATTCCTTATTATCTTTACCTATAGATGTTATTTTTATAGAATGCCATTATGGATGTATGAATAAAATTATATCATCAATACAATCAAAATATTTAATAAAAATAATAAATGATTATACATTTTTGGCGACAAATTTATGTTAAAAGAACTTAATGATATAAATGGAGCAAGTACCCATACACGAGCAATAGTTGAACTATGTCTAAAAAAATTTAAAGGAATATTGTGTGGTGCTGAAATGGGAGTAGCTTATGGCGGTGGTATTCAGAATATAGGAACTATATGGAAAGGACGTGGATTTATCTATGGATTTGATACGTTCGAGACTCACCCTATTGAATTAGCGACTATTTGCCCACATACTATTGAAGCAGGTGGAGTTAATTCTTTTGCAGCACATTGTATGGAACATTGGTATAATGATAAGATAAATTACGGCACAGAACATTGTAAATATGATTATATAAAAAATGAATTAGATAAACAAAGATTGTTTAATACTTATCTTATTAAAGGTTTGATAACAGAAAATACAAATATTGATTTTATTCCTGAACTTCACTATGTTTTAATTGATATGGATTTTCCAATAGCGCAATGGAATGGCTATAATTTAGTAAAAAATAAAATTGTTAGAGGAGGATATCTTTGTTTACATGATATGATACCTAAAGGACATATTCATGGATGTCATGAACGCTATCAACAGATATTGAAAGAAAATATGTTTAAAATAATATTAGAAGATATTCCTTCTTATTTGGTTATATTGGAAAAATTATGAGAATACTTGTCACGGGATCTGATGGGTTTATATCTAAAAATCTTATCCCTAAACTATCTGGTGAAATTATAGAGTTTACAAAAAAACATAATATAGATGATGTCAATATCACTCCAGATATAGTAATACACACCGCAGCAGAAATGTATGATATATGTAACATGTATAAAAGTAATATATATTTAACTTACAAATTATTAGAAAAATCCGTACAGTGGAAAGTAAAAAAATTTATATACATAGGTTCTTCATCAGAATATGGCAGAGTTAAAACACCAATTAATGAACAAATGAAAATAAATCCATGTACTATTTACGAAGCAACAAAAGGATGTGCAACATTATTAACACAATCCTTTTCGAGATATTTCAATCTACCAGCATTAATAATAAGACCATTTACACTTTATGGGCCATATGAAAAATCATGTAAATTTTTACCAACTATTTTTAAAAATATATACAAAAAAGAAATAGTAAAATTAGTTGAAGAACCTGTACATGATTGGGTATATATAGATGATTTTATTGATTCAATAATAAAATTATTAGATATTGGACAATATAATGGGGATATCGTAAATATAGGTACTGGTAAACAATATTCTAATTTAGAATTAATAAAAATATTAGAAACAATTTTAGACATAGAAATAAAATATAAAAAAATTGATAACATGCGAAGTTATGATAGCAATAATTGGGTATGTGATATTACATATGCTAAAGAAAAATATAAAATTGAAACAAAGACTGATATTAAAACTGGTTTAACAAGGTATTCTAAATGGATAAAACAGAATATAAACAATATATAAAATTAAATGAAATAATAAAACTTAAACAAAGAATATTGGAGATAAGTTATAAATATAAATTATCTCATTTAAGTAGTTGTTTAGGATCTCTACCTATCATATATAATATATTTATCAATAAAAATGAAAATGAAAAATTTATACTATCTAACGGACATTCCGGATTAGCATTATATGTAATATTAGAACATTTTTTTAACTACAATGCAGAAGAATTATATCTAAAACATGGGATTCATCCTTGCTTTGATCCTGAACATCAAATATGGTGTACCACTGGAAGTTTAGGAATTGGACTACCTATTGCTATAGGATACGCATTATCTACACCATATAAAATATGTTGTTTAATATCTGATGGAGAATGTTATGAAGGATCAATATGGGAATCATTAGCATTTATTAAAGAATACAATATTTTAAATATAAATATCAACGTTATAGTAAATGGTTTATCGGCATATAAAAAAATAAATATTAATTATTTAGAAAATAGATTATTATCATTTTACGAGAAAATTATTATACATAAAATTGAAAATATAAAAGAACTTCCATTCTCTAGTGGACTAGATCAACATTATCATATATTGTCAGAAAATGAATATTTTACAGCTAGGAGATTATGCGAAAATGCGTAAAACATTCTCATATTTACTTCACAATGAAATGGGGAAAAATAAAGATATTTTTATATTAGTAGGAGATGTAGGTTACGGAATGTGGGATAATATTAAAAATTCTTATTCTGATAGGTTTTTTAATGTAGGGTCATCAGAAATCACAATGATGTCAATAGCAGTTGGATTGTCTCTATCGGGTAAAATACCAATTGTATATTCAATAACTCCATTTGTTTTATATAGACCATTTGAAATATTAAGAACATATATCAATCATGAAAAATTAAATGTAAAAATTATTGGATCAGGAAGAAATAAAGATTATGAAAATAATGGAATTACACACTGGGCAGAAGACGATTTAAAAATCATGTCATGTCTAGAAAATATAGAAATATTCTATCCCGAAAATATTCAAAAAATAAAAGATAAATTCAATTATATAATATATACAAAAAGACCATTCTACATAAATCTAAAAAGATAATATCAATCTCTTTTCTTACAAGACGCCCTAGTTCCATCAGAACCAACAATTTTATTAGTTTTAATATTTACATCCCAAGAACCACCACTATTCCATTTAATATTTATTACATTATTACTATAGACCCATATTCCACTATTATTTCCAATACCATCAATTGCTTTTACTGAATTGCCATCAAATTCGAGATATCCAGACCACGATCCAGAAACATCCCATTTACCAGAAATTTTACTACCTTTTTTATTACGTTTTCCTTCTTTTGCATCTTTCTTTTCTACAATTTCCTCTTTTTCACCCTTTATTTCTTCAACTATTATCATTATTTCATCATAGGCATATTTATTCTTTTCTTTTAATTTTTCTGCTTCTTTTTCCATTTCTTCAGCATACTTCAACAGAACAGCTTTACCTTCATCCAATTTTACAATTGTTTTCTTACATTTATCAATAAATAATTTACCTTCTTTTGAATCACTAAAATTATCATCTCCATTTGCAAGTTCAAGCGACTTTTTATATAATTCACAGGCTTTACCACTATTTTTTAGTCCTTCTTCACACCTCGCCAATCCTACTACTACCTCTCTATTATCTTCATTTCCATCAAAGATAGACTCAAGAATAGTTTTTGCTTCATCCCATTGCTTGACCTTCATAAGGGTTGAAGCCGCTTCTATCTTAGACTTTACTGGATCTTTTTCATTCTGTCCATAGGCAAAGCCAGCAAAAAAAATAAAACAGATACCAATTGTTACATGTTTCATTCCATTTCTCCTTCTTTCTTTTTACTTACGATTACACCAATTTCCTTTTCCACTGACATACAATAAATAATTACAATCATCACTTCGGATCAGTTGGACGCTCTATTTATATTATACAATATATTTTTTCTATTTCTTCAAAAATCCCAACTCATACACTAACAATATAAGTCTATCACTAAAAGATTTATATAAATCAGTAAATTCTTTATACTTGTCCTTAAACTGTTCCTTTAATATCCCGTTCTTTATCTGATACCAACCAGCATCCCATGCTTGTAGGTGCATCTCTGGTTTTATATTACTTGCAGCCTGCCTAGACTGAAAAGAATCAATAATCAAATTTCTCGCCATATCAAGAACTTCTTTAGCATCTGGAGATAAAATAATATTATTTAGTTGATTATATACGTATCTATCTCCAGGATGGGAAATAGTATCATTATATAAATCATTAAAATTATATTCAATAGCTAAATCCTGAATTTCTTTAATAGACATAAAAAAGAAATTATTAACAATATCCCATTTTTTATTTTTATATTCTATTTGTCTCAAAGAGGATTGATTACTTGCTGAATTAAATAAAGAATATATAATAGAATCATTTACAAATTGTTGATAATCAGGATGATTAGTATTAGGAACCATATATTCATCTTTTTGATTCATCCAATTTGGTTCAATAAGTTTACGTGCAGAATATAAAACAATACAACGTTCAAAATTATTTTTAGTTATAGAAAGACCATTAGCTTTAGCTGGACAAGATGAAAATAAAGCAACAGATGTAAGATTATCATAAGTATTGTTAGCATTACTTAAAAAATAACCTAACGAATCACAACAAATACGTCCTCTCCCATCAGGTTTAATACATGTAGCATTAGTCATCTGTGGATAATCCAAAGTTTTAATACCTTTATTTGGTTCACGAACCCATTTAGAAGCAGATTCAATTCCATCAAGATTATATAATTCTTTCTCTATGACAGTTACGATACGACCTTCATCACTATAATCTTTTATTTTTACTATAAAATTTTTAGAATTAACAAAATTTAAAGATTTAAAAACAGTAAAAGCAATCCCCCATGAATCTGATACATCAGAAAAATGAGATGCTTTAAAAATCATTCCATCTACATAGCCCATATTTATATTTTTACGGAATCCCTCAAAAGATTCTCCACACATGAACAATACATTGCTAAACGTACCCATAACTGAATTTTTTATCTTATATTTTTTAACTACATCCATTATGCGATACATAAATTGGGCATACAATTGCTGACTTGATTCTCCAATATTATTTTCTTTCATCTGTTTATTTATCATTGTATTTGAAGCAATACCAGACTTTTCCGTTCCTTTTGCTCCAAAATCATTAGCAGTTCCATACGGAGGGTTATTAAGAAAAACAAATTTCTTTCCACTATCAAGAGACCACCTGAGTCCATCAGGTAATTTAGACAGGTCATCATTCAAAAAATCAAATTGGAATTTAGTTGCTTCTGGACTATATCCAGCCTCCTCTATAATATTTATATCGGTCTGTCCCAAAGTACTTAAATATAATTCTTTAAACTTGTAATCTCTTGTCAGGTTAGCAGTTCCACAAGAACAGTCCCAAACAACATACTCTTCCTTCCAATTCTCTCCCAGATGCTCTGTGAGCATCTTATGGGCTTCGTTGACCCAATCAGCAGGAGTAAAATACTCTCCATTCCTACGACGCTTCATCTCCACAACCAACCTGTCTTTATTAGCAGTCAATTCCCTCAATTCAATAGGATTGTGAGTCTCTTTATACAAACTAAAAAATCCATTAAACCCCTTCTTACTAATTTTAATTTCATTACCACCAACTACCAATATATTTTCTTTCTTTGGATGGGGATAGCATTCTTGAGGTTTAGTTAGAACTTTAAAGAATACTTCAATTATTTCATTGTCAGACATATTACCCTTCATTACATTCTTGCACCAATATTCGTAAACATTTGGCAAAGTATTAGGAGTAATAGGAAGATCAGCTTTAACCTGCTTCACCTGTCTCTTAATAAAATAATCAACAGTCTCCCACTTGAATCCTTGTTCAATAGTAAAAACAACAGAATTTATATTTACATCATTCTTAAGATCTGACATAAGAATAATATCTTTCCCTGCATCGCAAGGAGACAATGAAAAAGCATAATTCTTTTGTGCGTAAGCGATTAGAATAGAGGCGGGAAAAACCATACATTCATTTTTATCACCAATAAAAACAACATTAGGAATCTTATCACCTGATTTAATCATTTTATTTATATAATAAATAGACTGACCAACAATAGGAAGAAGATCTTTATCTTCTTTCATATTCTGGTCGTACTTAAATTCACAAAGCATTTTAATATCTTTACTTTCAAGAAATCCATCACACTTGTGGGGACTGGTGAAAGCACCATCATTATATGTTTCTTGAATAAAAGAACGCCAAGCATTCTCAACGTCTTTTTCGCAGGTTGCAGCAGAGAGATTCCTATAAAGACTTGGTTTCCTAGACATTTCCGCTTCCTTTCAATTGCACTTTCAAAAAAGAAAATATTCTTGCACTTCTAGATAATGACTATCTATTTGGTTAGAAGCGGATCAGTTGGATATGAAATAAAAAATAAATAAAATTATATTTATTATATTATTTTATTATATTATTTATATTTTTTAATCACCATAGAAATGAGCGGTCATGCTAAAATCATCATCTACCGCAGCCCTTTTTTGAGAACGCTCATATTCATCTTTCCTGTCAGCCTTTTCTTTATCTTTTTGTGCTTTTGTCTTTTTACGTAAATATTTCTGTCCTGTATTGTTATCAACTATAGTTCCATCATCTAATTTTTTGAAAGAAGTAGCAACTGGAGTATCCTTTATAATAAGTTCTCTTACACCTTCTGGAATTTTATCATATAAAAACTTTGGTTTCTTTGTTTTAATAACTTTCTTCAAATAATCATCTGGTCTAATATAAACAGTATCATCTAATTTTTTCATTTAATTTCTCCTTTAGAAGATTCCGGTTCTTTAATAAAAAATAAATTATTTATATTTCCAGCGCGTCGAAAATAGAATAATTATCTATTATAATTGTACAAGGTTTTATTTGGCTTATAGGTTGAATACTTTTATTTTCTTTTATTTGAACCTGTTTATTTTTTATTTCCTTCTCCGCAACTTCAAAGACATGCTCTACATCCTCTTTAGTTATCTCTCCTGACTTCCACTTCAATTCCTCTAATTTTACTTTTATTAAATCTTCTATTTCCTTATTATCTGTAGAAAATATTGTTTTTTCTAATTGTAACTGCTCTACCTCTTTTTTATAATCAATACCTGCTCCATCAAATAAAGTTTGACTACTAATTACTCCCTTCTCATGCAATTCTATTAATTTTTCTAATTCTTTTTCATTTAATATTTTTATATTTTCTGGGACATAAGGGCTACTCATTAAATATCCAGGGGAATCCATATTTCCAATATTTTCCTCTGTCTCATCAGCTATAGATTGCAGAAAATATCCCATAATTAAATCTCCAAAGAACCAAATATATTATTATCAGTTATATCTATATTTTTATTTTCTTTTTCTTCTTTTTCTCGCAATTCATCTAATAATTTTATTCTTTCTTTTACTGTCAATTTATCATTGAAAATAATATCAAGTGCTTCATCTGGAACTATAGATGGACCTGTATATTTTTCTTCCTCTGGCTCAAACTCTATCATTGTCATGTTATTATACATTCAAATCTCCAAAGATTCAAAAATTGTTCCTTCTGCTTTCATCCTTTTCCTTCTCTCTATTTCTTTATCCTGTTCCATTCTAAATTCAGATAAAAGATCATTCATTATTTTTTGCTTTTGCTTATTTCTTTTATTAACAAATTCATCATCTTCTTTTTGCGCCTGCTTAATTGTTTCATTTGATTTTTTATACATCGCATTTAACTTTTCTTTTAGAGAATTTTCTCTATGATTAGTTTGTATTTTTTCTTTATATAAACTATCGGATTGTATAGAAATTAAAAAAGAAACATCTTCTCCTTCTATTGGAGTAATTTCTTCATCTATTTCATTGTCTGGCATGTTTAGAACTCCAACGACTCGAAAACTGAAACTCTTTTATGTCTATTCTTATTGAATTTTTCTAATTTTATTTTTTCTTTTATCTGCTCCTGTTCCCTTTCATAACTTTCAAAAATATCTACATAATTTACTATCTTTGTTGGATTGATTACCTTTGGATTTTGTTTTAGAAATATTTCCACTTTCTCCTGTTTCTTCTTATTATATATTTCAATATTTTCTTTCTCTTTTTCTTCCATCTTTATTTTTTCTAATTTCGCAATTTGTTTCTGTTCTTTTACCTTCTCATCATATACACCTGATTCTTTTAATTTTTTATCATAATAAATATATGATTTTTCAAATTCCTTATTAATCTTTACTAAATCTTTATTATATAAATCTATTTCATTTTCATTCACAATTAAATCTCCAACGCATCAAAAATATTATTATTATCTTTTTTATCAACCTGCTTAATTATTTTCTTTTCTTTCTTACATTTGACCAACTTACTTAATTTGATTAAATCAAATATAAGTTTATTATCTGACCAAGAATAATTAAATTCATTACTATCAAATATATAGCCTTTACTTATAACTTCATTAAATGGACTATTATCTTTCTTTTCTAATCCAGAATTAGTAAAATCTAACATCCCTTCACCCTTGTATCTATACTGACATTTTGGATTATTATAAATAGGCAAATTAACATTTACTTTTGGTGTTGGCAATATATCATTGTTTTTTAAACTCCAGTGCTTCATTAAATTATTCCTTTTAAAACTCCAGTGCTTCGAACACAGTTCTATTATCTTTTTCTTCTTTTAAAGGAACCTGTTCCTTTTCTATTTTCTTTTCTTTTACTTGTTTTTCTTCATTAGATGATGTTTCTTCTATTTCTTCTTCAGATGTTTCAGATGATGAACTTGACCATTCTTCTTCGTCATCAGGGTCTTCTTCTGATGAACTTGACCATTCTTCTTCGTCATCAGGGTCTTCTTCAGATGAACTTGAATCACTTGTATAATAATAGATTCCTTTCTTATCCTCATAATATTCATTAGAACTAGAAAGATCATCTTTTTTATGTACGTATACTTTCGCCATATTTTCTCTCTAATAATAAAATAAATAAAAATTATTCTTTATTTTTTCTAAATACCCCATACATCATTACTACTTTTTTATTATTTTTAGGACCAGCTACTCCGTAAATCATTACACCTCCAATAGGCTCCTCATCGTCACCAACATCGCTTGGAGTTTGAACTCCATAAATGTAAACAGGATCATTTGGAGAAATAGGATAAGATAGAGTCTCATATTCTTTATCTCCAACAATTTTATCAACATCAGGATATTTAATATAATCCCTACAACATTTTCTATTACACTTAAATCTAATATCCTTAAATTTATTCTCCCAGATATTTTCAATACTATCCTCTGGTAACTTACCATATATATTTAATTTTTCGCTATAGCTTCTTTCAGATAAACAAGCTATAACTTCTCCAGTATAGGTAATTCCACACGACCTAATTCCAACAGTGCAGTTATAGCCATCCTGTAAATTATCAGCTAAAATAATTTTATTAGATGTATATCCTTCACTTGGATTAAATTGAAAACATTTATTGGTATCTTTTATTTTATTTTTTAAATATTTAATCCCATCAGCATTTAACATCAGTTCACCCATAGTTAACTGAACTTGCCAACAATTATAATTCATAGCAAAATTATACAACTTGTCAAAATCCCATATATTATGAGTGCCAAAATTTGTAATAATAGTAAAATTATCAGTATTTACTCCTCTTTTATCTTTACAAAATTCTATATCTTTAATTTCATTTACAGATAAACCTATAGCATCAAAATGACTAAAATCCATTTGATGTTCAAATATTTTTCCATTAGTTACAACTTTTACTATACAATTTCCATTTCTCAATACCCTTATTATATCTTTTAGCGTATTGGTATCTAAACAGCCTGGCTCCCCACCCGACAACACTACTTCTTTGACTCCATAATCAGCTAACTGCTTTGCTATTTTTATTTTATCGTCATCAGTCAATTCTTTTTTATTCAAAACATTCTTCGATCCACAATAATGACAATTTTTATTACATTTAGAAGTTACTTCCCATAGAACTTCTTCTAATTTCAACATTCCATTTCTCCCTATACTTAATGCATAAGGATTAAAACAACCATCACCTATTTTTTCTTTTATTCTAAAATTCATTTTATTATCCATTTACAGTCTCCTTTTCTGCACAAATAGAAGCAGCTAAAGTTAAAATAGAGCCAGGTATAGTAATATTATTTCTACGCATGGAATCAACTATAACAGAAGCAGCCTCAAGCAAACTTTTTAATAATTTAACCTGATCTAAATCACTATACGCCATCTTAGCTGAATTAGTATCATCAATAACACTTGCTATCTGATCATTTTTCTTTTTAAGTAAATGAAGACAAGCATTCCTAAAATCCAATCTATGTACAGCCAATAATAAATTTATTTTTTCCCAACCATATTTCAACTGCACTCTACGAAGCATCTCCAACTTCCCCCAACCTGATTCATATAATAATTTTTTATTATCTTCAATTAGAGGTGAATTATCAATCCAATATTTTATATTTTTAAATCTATCAATCAGATAATCTTTAATATCTAATTGTTCCATAATATCTGGCTTGTCAATCAATTCATACCAATTGTAAATTACGTCACCTAAACGATAATCTTTTCTCCGCATTTCATTTTCTCCTTTGCCAAATTCCACTACGAATTCTGTTATTCTACAGCAAAATTCTGACTTTCTTCCAACTAAAGCAAATCTATTTTCTTGTTCCCTTTTATTTCTTCTCGAATAAAAATAACACAGAATTCTTCTATTATTTTCCTTATTCTATCCTTACTTTGGATACAATTACAATCTATTTTATCAGATACTTCATTTATTATTCTATTTACCATTTCATCGTATTCTTGACGAAATTTCTCAGCATATAACTCTATCCACTTCCTTGCAGCAGCATCTTCACCAATATCATGTCCTTCTTTTTCTGATTCAATCCATTTATATTTAAATATTTCTTCTAATTGACTTTTTACATATTCCTTCATATTCAAGAAAAATCTCCTTTGCTTAAAAAGAAAGAATCATAATTATATTCTATTCTTTTTTCTGGTATTCCTATAGATTGAGCATAAAGGAAAAATATATAAAATAAAAGAATAGAAATAGGCAATAGAAATGTATTTATTTTATTTGAAATGGAGTTCTATCATGCCAAAAGTTTTAGTATCAGGTTGTTTTGACTTTACTCACTCCGGCCATATAGCCTTCCTTGAACAAGCATCATCCTACGGAGACCTATATGTTGCTCTTGGTTCTGATAAAACAATACATGATCTAAAAGGAAGACCACCAGTATATACTCAAGATGAAAGATTATATATAATTCAATCAATAAAATTTGTCAAAGAAGCATATATATCACCAGGAAATGGATTCTTGGATTTTAAACCATTGCTTCAAACAATAAAACCTGATATTTTAATTGTAAATAAAGAAGGGAATTATCCAGAAAAAAAGAAATTATGCGAAGAAAATAAAATAAAATATATAGTTTTAGACAGGATGCCTAAATCTCATTTACCTATAAGATCTAGCACGTCAATAAGGGGTGTTTGCACCCTTCCATTCCGTTTAGATTTAGCAGGTGGTTGGTTAGACCAGCCTTTTGTTTCAAGTCACTGTAGAGGCTCCGTAGTAGTTATATCGCTTGAACCTACAATAGAATTTAATCATAGAAGCGGAATGGCCTCAAGTACAAGGAATGCTTTAAGAGAATTCTTTTGTAGTCGATTACCTAACATGGAACAAGAAAAATTAGCTAAATTGGCATTTAGGTTAGAAAATGAACCTGGTAAAAAATTTATATCTGGCTCGCAGGACGCTATTGGAGTAATATATCCAGGTTTAACAAAAATAGAATATAATGGAAATTATTGGCCAATTGATTTTAAAAATATATTAGACAATGATATTTTATCCTTTATAGAGGATTCTATATATTTAGTTCCATTAAATCCGAGGATAGAATCGTTTGATCCTTTATTGAATACTGATATAAATAAAGAAAAAGT
This sequence comes from Nanobdellota archaeon, assembly GCA_038044205.1. GTDB lineage: Archaea > Nanobdellota > Nanobdellia > Pacearchaeales > GW2011-AR1 > MWBV01. The sequence goes on along the minus strand of JBBTAN010000017.1, from coordinate 185,618 downwards.
AAATATATTATCTGATGTTACAGATAGGTGTTGGGAAGCAATAAAAGAAAAAAATATAATTAAATTTGGAGAATATGTTAGGAAATCATTTAAAGCGCAAATTGCTATGTTTCCCAATATGGTAAATAAAGATATATTAGAATTATTAGGACAATATAGAGAAAAAGTGCTTGGGTATAAATTATCTGGTGCAGGTGGTGGAGGATACTTAGTTGTGATAAATGATAAATATATTGATAATTCTTTGAGAATAAAAATAAGAAAAGAATAATTAATCTTTTGTTGTGCAGTTTATATATTTAGAATCAATGGAAGAAATAATTACTTTTTTAACAATTCCATTGAATCTTACTCTGATTTCATCACCTAATTTTATTCTTTTGCTCAATCCAATGACCCCGCCTTCAACACCATCTACTTTTATTATTTTACAAATGGATGATACATCAGTAAAATTATAATAAGGATTAAATGCTGATTCAACTCTCATCTTTTTTACTCCGAAGTTTAGCATTTATATTTTCTTTTAACTCATTAGGAACTAGTAAACAATGGTATATTCTTGTATGATTTACATCTACCCAATCAAATATTTTATTTCCGTGGGTATAAAGACCAAATAAAGAATAATCATATTTTAATATATTAAATCTTCCTTCCCATCCTTCTTCTTCATGAAATTCAACAATAATATATGGTCTTAATTTCTGCAATATATTACTCATTCCTTCAATTACTTTGAATTCGGCTCCTTCTACATCTATCTTGACGAAATTTAATTGGGTAAAGGTTTTGAAATATTCGTCCATAGTTGATGCTTTTACTTCAATGAATTTATTTGTTTTTATTCCTCTAACGTCATAGCCTAATATATTCCATTCTTTAGAACCACCATTACTACTTGGATAAATAGGAATAAAATCATTTGTATTAGATATTGCTAAATTCTCAACTACTACATTACTATAATTTTTTATATTTTCTTTTAATTCATTTATATTATCAGGGAGTATCTCAAAGGCTATGACTTTTCCTTTTTCTTTTACGAGGTTAGCTAAAAGAGTAGTTATCTGCCCTACATTGGCCCCTACATCGGCACAGACCCAACCTGGCTCTATTATCTTTTCTATGGCTTCACAAACGTATGGTTCATAGTCATTCATTTTTATTTTCCTTTTACTGTTTCAAAAAGATTATCAAATTCTTTTGCTCTTTTGCTCCAACACCAGTTACCTTCATCAAATCTCTTTCTATTCTCTTTCCCTACATGAATAGCAAATTCCTTATTCCTTTCTAATACTTCTATCTTCTCATTTATCTCTTTTATTGATTTTTCGTCTGGTTCCTTCGCAATAAACCACTCATTACTCATTATATTTCTATTGTCGCCAATATCACAAGAAATAATTGGTAATCCACAGGCTGCTGCTTCAACTATGGTTTGAGACATTCCCTCTCCAAAGTTAGAAGGATGAATATAAACAAAAAGGGATTGATAGAATTCAACCTGATCTTTTCTTGTCCTTTCTTTTACAAAGAAATTACTACCATGATCTGCTTTTATTATTACTTTCCCATTATATATTTTACTTAATAAATTAAATCTTTTACATGGTTTGGTCTTATCACCAGACCAACCTACATTACTTCCCAATTCCTCAGCAGGAACAAATTCATTCCCATCTACAGCATTCCTAATATAAAACATATTCTTATTATTAGGATATTTCTCTAAATATCTATCAAATATCTTTTTATTCACTATCTGAAGTGCAGCGAAATTATTAGGATCAACAGTATCTGGATTAGTCTCTCCTCTAACCCCACAAATAGTTCTTTCTTTACTTGGCTTATATTTACAATCCATATAATTAGCGTTATTCAAAACATAATAAATATCATAATTATTATATTTATCATCAATATCTCTTGCTCTAACATAATCTACTTGATGTTTGGAATATTTTTCTATTCCTCTGGCGACAAATTCAAAAGCCCAACCATATTCATCTATAATTATCAATATTTTCATAATTATTTCCTCAAAAATAAATACCAAGCATATTGTTCACAAATACAGGTATAGTCATACCATTCAGATAAAAGATCAATCATATATTGAGTTGCTTTATTGTTAAATTTTCCATTATGATGATGAAAAGAAATAATCAATTGGTCTGCCGGAGGAGTTTTCCATCTAATTATTAAATCATACTCCGCACCTTCTATATTCATTTTTAATAAAGATAAAGAATTTATTTTATATTTTAGTATAAAATCATCATAGGTTATCACTTCTACTAAACTTTCTCCTTTTAGGTCATAAGCAGAACATTGTTTCCCAAGTAACACTTTAGCTGTTCCGGTGAAATTCCCTACCATGCCTTTAAACAATTCAAATCCTTGAGGAACATGATTTTCTTGTGGATCAACACCTATTACTCTTTTTTTCCCAATAAAAGGTTGAGACCAATCCCATACTAAACAACCTAAATCAACAATATCTCCTGGGTGAGAAAATACCCTTGGATGATACCTTAACCATTCTTTATTTTTATTCGCACCATCAACTAATTCTTTTATATTTATCATTTAATTTCCTTACAAATAGAAATTAAATTATTGATCTGTCTACTAAATTCTTCGTACTTGCTAAATATATTTATTATTTTCTGACACCTTTCGCTTTTTATCATATTTAAAAATAAAATATAATTTGGTTTTAACAAATAGTCAATAGGATAAGAAGATTGAGTAGAAATCATAACATTTCTAAAATGTTCTAAACTATCAAAGGATCTTAAATGTAATCCATGATGCCTTAAAGCAAAAAAATCTTCTTCAAACTCTGGTATTGACAAACCTGATTCTTTTACTATATTCATCAATGTTTTTTCGTTATTTATATTTTTCAACTCTCCATTTTTCAATTTATTTCTATATAACTCTATATTAGACATAACTTTAGAAAAATATTCTTTTATTTTTACGAAATGAAGACCAGATAGTTTACTCGTATCCTCTCCTAAACAAAACTTACATTTCTTCCTTGTTGTATTACTGTAACATAAATTATTTTTCTTGCAATGGTCTAAATGAAAATCCATTAGAGTTTGACCAACTAATAACATATCTAAATCACCAATATATAAATAATTATATTGTTCCCAATCTTTATCATAAATCGTCCATCTTAATGTTTTAAATTCATCTGGTCCTAATTTATTTATATCACAATCAGTAAAATCAGTTAAATTTTTTATTTGGAAATTACAAACATCTTTTATCAAATTTATACATTTCCTTGTATCTTCATTTAGTTCTCCGTGAGAATAAATATAAATCATTGATTTAGGATACATCTTACTTGCGAAATAAATAAACAATGGAATATATACTTGATATGGGCCATTAGATATAACAGAAAAACAAAGATCAGGATAATCTTTTATTTTCCTATAATGGGTAAAATATTCAAACTCTGTTTTATTTACTTCAGGTGCAGTAGGATAAATAGAAATAAATTCTTTCTTTTTACTTACTTCGTTTTCTTTTAATTTAATATAACTACCATGCTTTTGAGAAAACATAAATATATTAGCATTAGGAAATATATTAGGAACTATAGAAGATATTTTCTTATGTTGAACATGTTCTCCTACATCTCCATCATAAGAATGAGTTATTACTGTTCTATATTTTTCTATATCTATATATTTCAACAATTCAGTTCTCAATATATCTTCTTTTATTTCTGTGCTATTATTATTTAAATCTCTATGAGGTATATTTAATGTAATTGGTTTAGCATTATTCTTATTACATAAATTATTAAATTTTTCTCTGTAATCTGGATGAACATTATCCCTACTTGTTACAGAGACTATATCCCATCCATTTCCAAATCTATATATAGATCCGCCAGCAGATATAACTTCGTCATCCCAATGAGCAACTAATAATAAAACAGGTTTTTGGAACAATTCTATTAATTTATTTTCTTTTCTTAATATAATTTGTATATTTTCACAAGAATATAATTTAGGGAGTTCATTATCCTGATAAATCCTTACTACACTTAGATTCGTATTATTTACTATATCATCCACAGAAGATATATTTATAGACTCAAACTCTCCATAATTCTTTGGATAGAAATCAAAAATAACAATTCCATCATTTTTTAATACTCTTTCGCATTCTGCCATAAATAATTTAACATCAAAACAATGATCTAAAGCATTACAATATATAATGCTAAACGATTTATCTTCAAATGGAATTTTCTGCATATCACCTGTTATAACAAGCGGTGGATTGGGCACTAAATCAATTCCTATGGCCTTGAATCCCATTAGATTGAAAGAGGCTACCTCTTCACCCATCCTTGCTGCAACACAAAGGACATTCATTGATAAATTTATTATATTTTCTTCTAATAGATGATATAGTCTTGCTATAAATTTAGGAAGTCTTTTCTCAAAACATTGTAACAACCATGCTCTCAAACTTTCATCAATTGTTTTCTTTTTCTGATGTTCTACATACTCTTCATAATTACCATAATTTCTTTTTTCTATCATAATTTTTTACCTAAAAATATTTCTGCTTTCCTATCTAAAGATTGATGATTATATTCCAATTCATATAAATTGAATAAATTAAATTTATTCAATAAACTATTTCTTATATTTTTTACTTCATTAAAATCAGGCAGGGAATAAGAAATACAAACATATCCATTAGGTTGTAGGATTCTATAGAATTCATCTATTGATTTTTTATAGTCTGTTTTATATATAACCCAATTAGAAAAAATAAAATCAAATTGATTATCATTAAATGGAGTTTTTTCAATAGAAGAAATAATATCTGCTTTTGAGGTATTGTCTATATCTAATTTTATTAATTTTTTATAGGAAAAATAATCTTTTGAATAGGTTCCGCCTTCAAAGTCTTCATCGCTACCACAACCAGCATTTAATACATTATTAAAATTAAAATTATTTAGATTTTTTCTATACCATTTATTTGTTTTAGTTCTCAATTCCGAAGATGATTTTTTACAATAAACAGATATTCTATTTTCGCATTCTTCTTCTTTACTTACAATATAAAATCCAAAGTCTTTTAACCATTGAATGGCATTATCTAAAGTAAAACAAGAAAATTCCAAATGAAATTCAATAATTAATTGATCTACACTATTAAATAATTCTTTTTTACTTAATCTTAATATCTCCCATTCAGCCCCTTCTATATCAATTTTTAATATATCTACATAAGGAACCATTTTCAATATATTATCAAGTGTTATTGACCTTATTTTATATTTATCTTCTAATGGAAGTGGTCTATTAAATACAGAATTAGATTGAGGAAAATTATCAAAAGAATAAAAATCAATTATGTCATTATATTTCCATACTGCTTCATTAAAAAGAAAAATACTATTCATATATTTTATTTTTTCTTTTGCTATATTAAAAGAAGTTTTTGCAGGTTCATAAGCATAGCATATTCCTTTATATTTTTCTATAAAAGGGATAGAAAATTCACCATATTTAAAACCAAGGTCAACTATGATTGGAGATTCACTTAATCTTTTTTCATCAAATGTATAGTGATATATTTTATTCATATTAATAATCTATCACCATGAAAATTACTTAATTTTCCACACTCTATCCATTTATCACATTTCCAATTACATTTCTCATCTATATAGTCATGTTTTATATCTTTATATTCAAACACATAATCTACAAATTTTTCTTCCCCCCATTTTTTACATTCCCATCTTCCCATTTCACTTATGGCTCCATTAACTAAATTATTATGTTCAAATAATGAGCCTGTAACAGTTCTATCAGCATGATTTATATGATATACAGGATAATCAATTAATCTATGCATTTTTATTATTCTACAAGATCTTTTATGTAAATCCGTATCTTCAAATCCCCACCCATACATTCTCTCATCATACCCATTCAATTTATCCCAATCAGAATAACTCATTCCAGTCATACCATATCCAACAAGTCTCTTCTTTATCTTTTTCTTCCAATCTAATTTAGATATATTATCATATGAATCTATATTTCCCACCTGAAAAGAAACTCCAACACCTGATTCTATTAACTCTATAGATTTCATTAAAGCTTCTCTTGAAATAACAATATCTATATCAAAAGAAAAAATAATATCCCTATTAGTTGTATTTTTTATTCCATAATTTAATATTCTTGATTTGGACATTGGTTTATGTATTATAGGATAAATAAAACATTTATAGTTTTGATTATTAAATATAATATTTTTATCTGAAATTACTATTAGTTCTATATTAAATTCTTGCAATACATTTTCATTCCATTTAATAAAATTTATTATATAATCATTATGTAAACAATAAGAACAAATTATCATTGATATTTTCTTTTTCATTTTAAAACTCAACAGCATAGTCTTCATTTATTCTAAAATCTTCTCCCCAATTCTTACATTCCCATCCTCCTCTATCACTTAATAATCCATTTATAGAATTCCTATTTTCAAATAAAGAGCCAGTAGTGCTTCTGTCAGGATGATCAATATGATAAATAGGATAATCACTTAACCTGTGCATAATCATAGTCTTACAAGATCGCCGCCACAAATCCACGTCCTCGTATCCCCAGCCACACATTCTCTCATCATAACCATTTAATTTATCCCAATCAGAATAATTCATCCCCATCATCCCGTAACCCGTAATTCTTTTCTCTAATTTATTCCAATCAAAAGTAAAAGATTCTTCAATTGTATTTATTCTACCTACTTGAAAAGAAACACCAACTCCGTAATTTACAAGTCCAAGGCTTTGCACTAATGCTTGTCTTGATATAGCAACATCTATATCGAAAGCGTAAATAATATCTTTATGTTTGGCATTTTTAATACCATAATTCAATATTCTTGATCTTGACATTGGTTTATGTTTTCTTGGATAAACTAAAGATCTATATTTAGGATTTTCAAAATGAATAAATCTATCAGAGACAACAATCAATTCAACATCAAATTCTTGCAATATCTTTTTATTCCATTCTATGAAATTTGTTATTATATCACCATGTAAACAATAAGCAGCAACAACTATCGCTATTTTTCTTTTGAAAATATTATTAAATATATTTATATTATCTATATAATCTTTCGGCATATAGTGTGTAGAACATAAAGATAATAACATATCTTTATCTGTTAAAAATATTTGAGAATCCCACACAAGTGAATTAACTAATACACTTTCCATAGGTTTGATTATAGTTTCTTCATTTTCTATTCCATTATACATTTTTACTAATATTTTTCCTTCTAAACAAACAAGAAGTTGTCTAGTCATATAATGAGCATGATTACCTCTTTCTATATCTTTAGGAACATCTTTAACAATAAAAATTCTTTGTGGTTTAAAAGGTAAATCCTCAAATTCAAATGGAATTAAAGATCCATCTAAATCTTTAAACTGTTTAAAATCTCTATATATTACCATATATTTCCTTTCCTACAAAGTTGCACAATCATTCCTATAACCATTTCTTTGTGGATTATGACAATCAAAAGTATAACAATTATGTTTATGATAATCTTTGTTCTGCGCCCTTGTATCATCTGTATGTATTCTATGTAATAAAATAGTTTTTTCAGTTATATCTACTATTTTTAATTTTTTATTTAATCCTGAAATAATAAAATAATTATCAAATCTTGGATATCCAATATAAAAATCAGGGAAATCTAAAAATTCACCTTTTTTGAATGCGAACAAATCAATTCCACAAATTACGTATATTTCATACTGTTGATAATTATCAAAATCTTCTTTTGTCCATTTTTTAATTTCACCTGGCACCTGTCTTCTTCCGCATACAGCCATATCAAAATTTTTACGAAATGCTTCATCTAATGAAGATATAACTGAATTATTCATAGCTATATCCCCATTTACATATACTATATATCGCCCATTAGCTATTTTATTTGTCTCTTTTATTAGATAATTTATTTTAGGTATTCCATTAGGAATTTCCACTAATTTAAATTTAGTATTTAAATTCATTCTAAATATTACATCTTTACATCTCGAAGGGAAAAATAAAATAATTTCAAATGGTCCTTCCATATTATTCCATGATTCTATACTAAACAAATCTCTACTTGAACCTCCAGTAGTAGCAAAAAAAGAATATTTAATTGGAGATTTTATTTCTTGAACTACAGGCTTATCTATTTTTCTTTTTTCTATAAATCTTTTCATGATATTGCTTATATTCTCCACATCATTAGTTGATAAATAAGGATGTAAAGGTAAACTTAATATTTTATTTTTCACCTCTTCCGTATTTGGAAGATACATATATTTATATTTCCATTGATACGCTTTCTGACTATGAACAGGAACAGGATAATGAATAGCTGATTCTATATTATTCTCCTTTAAATGTTGCCTTAACTCATCTCTTTCTTCTGCTTGAACTACATATAAATGATATATATGTCTATGTCCAAATTTACATTGAGGAGTAACAACCCTATCGCACAATAAACTATTATATAAACCTGCCAAAGTTATTCTTTTATTATTATCGCTATCTAAATATTTTAATTTTACTCTCAGTATAGCTGCTTGAATTTCATCCAATCTGCTATTTATCCCCTGCATCTCGCTTTCGTATCTATTTTTCCATCCATATTGTCTTAACATTATTAATTTATCATATAATTCTTTATTTGATGTTACTACTGCACCTCCATCCCCTATAGCACCTAAATTTTTAGTTGGATAGAAACTAAAAGCTCCTAAATCCCCAAAAGTTCCACAAAAAGCTCCATGTATAGATGCTCCATGAGCTTGAGCGCAATCTTCAATAATTTTCAATCCATACTTGTTTGCTATCCTTATTAAATCTTTAGCATCAGCAGGATTTCCAAATAAATGAACAGGAACAATTGCTTTTACATTCCTATAATCAGGAAATGTTAGCATTTCTTCTATTCTGGTTGAATCCATAGTAAGAGTAAATGGATTTATATCAACAAATACCGGAACAAGCCCTGCTCTTTCTATTGCTGCTACAGTTGCCGTAACTGTATTCGATACTGTTATTACTTGGGAACCTGGAGGTAATTCACAGGCTCGTAAAGCGATTTCTATGGCGTCAGTGCCATTTGCAACACCTACTGCGTACTTTGTCCCAATATAAGAAGCAAACTCTCCTTCAAAAGAACTAACCTCTTTACCAAGAATATACCAACCACTATCTAAAACTCTATGTATAGCACTATCTATCTCTTCTTTATGTTCTAAATAAGAAGATTTCACGTCAGCTAATTTAATCATCATGGCCCTGCTTATGTTATGTATTTCTCAATAGAAAAAACTTTATTTTTATCTTCTACTCCTCCTCCTTGTAAATGAATACAGTTAAACAATATATCTCTATTTAATCTTATGTTTTTACAATAAGGTTTCTTATTCCTAAAATTAAATACTTTTTGTCCATTAAATTCATAACCGTCCGCAGCATTAATACTATGGTCATAAGTAGAATCATTTATTACGTGCATCATTTCACCAATATCACTATGATGCTCGTAAGCATAATATTGAAATAAAGTCATATCACAGACCCCACCACCCAACCCATGCTTTCTCCTAATATGATAATGAGAAGAAATTTTTTCAAAATCATATCCATTTTTATTATTATATACATTTACCACAAAATCGCAAAATTCTTGAAGTCCATTCCTTGTGAAAAAACTACTTGCACCACAACATCCATGAACCAAAGTTAAAGCACAATTATTATATTTCTTCCATTCACTATCTATATCAGAAAACATAAGAATATCAGAATCAGCATAAAAACAAATATTAATATTTTGTTTTTTCATTAGTTCAAGTAAAATAAACCAACGAGAAATACATAGTAATTCATACGGTTGAGGAGTTACATTTAGATGAACATAAAGAGGATCAAATCTTCTTCTTTCATTCTGGAAATCTCTAATATGGAAAAATTGTTTACATGGTAATGATTGATTATCTCCAACTAATAATAAATTTTCATTGGTCCTCATATTAAGTTCAAGAATTTTCTTAAACCAAGGCTGTTCACCAGCATGGATTATTACTAAAGGAATATTGTTCATTTATTTTTCCTTAATCAGAATTCTATGAATATATTCTTGCAGCCCAAATAAAGTAAATCTCTTTCTAATATTATTTATATTATTTAATTTTTTATCTATATCTGTTGATTTTAGTATATTAATAACATAACTTGGATTATGTATATATTTTTCTTCTATCCTAATACAAATATCATCATAATTTACATCTTCATAAGGCAGTACTGAATCATCGGCCAATAAAACAGGAACAGTATTTAAATGAAAACTTTCATAAAATCTATAACTACTTAATCCAACTCCTTTGGGACAAAGATTAAATATTATACTACTTGATGTTTTATAATAATCTTCTTTAGATAATCCTTCAGCACAAAAAAAATCAGATATACCTCTAAATTTATCACAAAGAGTCTGTCTTGTATTACTATTTAATCTCCCAACAAATCCCATAAAATACTTTTTCTTTTCTTTATATTGTTTTGTATTTATCACCCAAAAAGGCAATAAAATATCATTATTACTTTTACTTGATGTATTAAAATTCAATATCCTACAATTAGGATATTTTATTACATGATCATTATATTGAACAAAATCATTATCACTATTCCATTGAAATATAACTTTATTATTTTTATATTTTTCACAATAATAAGAAATAATTTCAGGTATACAATGCATTATATTCCCATATACATATAATTCTAAATATATAGGACATATAACTACTGTTTCTGGTTTTACTTCATTTACTCTTTGAAAAAAGCTAAAATTTTTAAATTCTTGATCTTTAGATCTTATATTTTCACAAAAAATATCAACATCATCAAATATACCTGGACGATGGCCTAAATATTCATCTATCCAATTCTCTGGTATTTTATCATTAGTGCAATTTAATGCTTCTTCTTTTTTAATTACATAAAATTCAATCATTTCTTTTTCCCTCTTATCTAGAAGCAAATACGGGATTTCCTTTTGTTATTCATTAGTTGCACCTATATTCAACAGTTGAATTCTCATCCAAGTCTTCGTATTGAGGGCATAATTCTTTTTTAATAAATAAAGTATTCTGGAATGTATAACCTGTCTTCTCTTTATATACCATCTTATAGCCAAATGATTTTAATTTATTCATACAAACTACAGTATCTTCTAATTTATATGGACTTTTATCTAACCAATGATGAAATTCTATCCCTATTTGCGGCATATCAAACCTACTAGTATTCTCTATTACTGAATATTCAGAACCTTCTATATCCATTTTTAATATAGAAAAATTATTATATTTATCTAATAATGAATTTAAAGAAATAGAAATCGAATCTATTCCTTCATTCGCAAATACAGAAGAAGCTGGACCGCCTACTTTTAATTGAGTATTATCACTACCATACAAACAACAATTATGAAATAAATAATTATTTCTATTTAATATTCCATTTTTAAATAAATTATCTATATGACCAGCAGAATAATGGGTAGGATCTATACCTATAATAAATACTTTCTTCAATATCAATAATTCAGTATCAAATGTTACATCTGTAGCAAGACCAGCAGAAATAACATTAGTATTATCTTTTATTAAATTTATATCAAAAATCCAACCGCCATAATCCGATCCTATTCTCGTCAAAGTGCTATTGGGTAACGGAAGTAACATTTCTTATTCCTTTCTGCAAAGGGCGTAAGACACCATCATAGGTTGTAATTGTAAATATCTGGCAGGATTTGTATCTCCAATACCAGCATTAACAGGATAATTTATATGAAAATCGCCTTCTAACCATTTAAACCCACTTGATTCATGTATCCTTCTCAAAGCTACAGGTGAAAATCTAAAATTATCTTCAGGTGATGGATGATGAGGAAATAAAAAAGGAGTTGAATTAAATAAATATCCACCTGGCTTCAATATCTGAAAAAGACAATCACTGATCTTGTAAGGATTATTTACATGTTCAAAAACAGATACCATTATTATAGTATTAAAATAATTATTATATTTCTTTGGTAAATCTTCTATAAAACTACCACCATATTCAGGATTCTCAATAATATAATTAGGATCAATAAAACTCCAAGGTCTCTTAATATTCACATACCGATCTTTCTGCTCTTCGTGAGGAACTACAACTTCTCTGTCTATACCATTTAATTTAATTGTTTGTCTATACGCTTTTCTAATTGATATTTCATAGTCTGCTATAGTAGGAGATTCCATCCCTCCAGCATCTATTAAAGGAGCAAGAAAATTATATTTCTTATGTAATTCTTTTACTAAATCTAAATCTTTTTTAAACATTCCTATTCCTTAATAAATAGTTATCTCCTAATGAATTCACTATAGTATAATTATTATTTCTTATCATATCAAAAAATCTTCCTCTATTATGGTAAAATAAACAAGTATCAATTTCATTATATGCTTTGTAAATTGTATAATTGCTATCTTTTTCTGTCAATAACATTCGAGTTAAAATTAAATTTTTTGCTTGCAATTTCAAAAGAAAATCAAGACATTTATCACCATCAGGTAACACATTAGTCAAAGCACCAGCATGAACAATATCAAAGTCATATATATAATCTTTTGTTAGTTCTTTATAATCCTTTACAAAAAAAGAATTATATTCCCAATGTTTTTTAGCTAACTCAATAGCATGGGAAGAATAATCTATTCCTGTATAAAAAATATTATCATAATGACTATTTATTAGTTTGTAAACGGCTCCACACCCGCAAGCTATATCTAAAAATGTATTCTTTTTATTTAAAAAACCTTCTAAAAAAGAAATAATAGAATTCCAATGAGGAGGATAATTTCCATTTAATTCTTTTATATTACATTCTAATTGCTTTTGAAAAATAATATTATTATTCTTCCAAGCATTTTCTAAATTATCTACAGAAGGCATTTTCTTGCTCCATAAATTTATTTTTTAATTCATTTATTGAATTTTTTATTACTTCTGGATGTTCACCATTAAATTGTGCAGTAAAAGCAGAACTTCTACCTATAAACTCATGGACTCCATTAAACCTATTTTCTATTTCTTTTTTCTGATTATCATTACCAAGAACCCAAGGTTTGTAAATTCGGTTGAAATAATCGTCATGGCAATTTGCTTTACTAACTGCTGTTTTGTAATATCCTAATTTTTCAAATACCTGTCTTGGAAAAACATAAGAATAATGATACATTTTTACTCCGTAATTGTTACGTAAATTATTAAAATCTAAATGCTTGTCTGGAAAAATATTATTTACAACATGTTTAATAGTTGGTGGTCTGTGAGTCAACCAAGTTGATCCTGGATATATTTTATATATTCTTTTAAATTCATTTTCTTCTTCAAACCCTGTCATTATTCTATCAAATCCGCCATAAAAAGTGCAACTCTTAAACCCAACTGATGTATATTTTTCTGTTTCTAATAATCTAATAATAGTATCTATATCTTGGGGTTTGAATACTTCATCAGAATCTAAATTCCAAATATAATCATTATTATCTTTTAATAAATTAAAATAAGCATTACACTGTTCATCCTTCTCACTATATTGAGAATGGATTATTTTTATTTTTTTCTGTGGATCAGGAAAATTATCTATTATTTGATTTGTGCCGTCAAAAGATGTTCTATGACCTTTTTGTTGCCAGTAGGTTACTGGACCTTCAGCTATAACTATTTCATTAGCATAAGGATAAACTGATTCTAAACATTGTTTTAGAACGTAATTCCCATTAAACACTATCATTCCAAATGCTATTTTCATTACATCCCTCCGCATTCCAATAAGATTCTATTAGAATATAGAAAGGATTTTTCCTTGAATTATTTTTATCCCCAGTTCTGATTTACCCATTTCAATTGATGAAAATAGTCATCATAAAAATGTCTAACTATAGGAATTTTATATATTTCTTGTCCGTTCGTAAAATGACAAAATTGGTTCCCATCAAAATCAAAAGAATTATTTCCAAAATTTACTTGCATCCGAGAAAAATGATTATATAAAAGAATTTTTTCTTTACCTTCATGAGTCAATGTATCTTTTTTAGTATAATTATCATATCCAAATAATCTCCAATGCCAAGGTGCCCCATAAACTAAATTCTCCATTACATGAACTCTATCCCCTGCCATTGGAATAAATCCATTCAAATAACCTTGATCGTAACAAGTGTTATATTGTAAATCTTTACAATTTAAAACACAATCTCTCCACCAATATAAAACTTTCCTTCCTATATCCGTATTTCTAAAATAAACAACACCAACATTATATTCTCCCTCTTTAGCACCACTACCAGGAACAACATGTAAATGCCGAGTAATACATATATCCTTATCTTTTATTTCATCTGCAAATAACTTAATATCCTGATAGAAAAAAATATCTGAATCAATATAAAAAATATCATCATAATTTCTATTTTCCATTAAATAGTTAGTAATATAAGAAGCAAGCATATAATAATAACCTAATCTATCCCCATTATGCCTTAAATGATATAATCTTTGATTGGTATTACATAATTCATTTATATGAATAGGAACTAAATTAGAATAATTTAATTTTTTTACTCTATTATAAGTGGGATCATCTAAACATAAATATTCTAATAAAAAATCTTCTTTTACTTTATCTAATAAAGACTTATACATTACTAATCCTTTAATAGAATATCCAACATCAGAAACTGTGCAAAAATGTTTCATAATCCAACTCCAAAATTTATATTTTTTCTATTATAGTAGGTTCTCATATCCTCATCTATATATTTATCATTTTTAGCATAAAGACCATCACACCTATCACTATATCCAACCGAATGATGTTGATGCTCTATAATAATTTTATTTATATATTTTTGTTTCTTTAATATATTAGCTACATCCATAAATTCATTATCACAATACAAAGACTTATATGATGGATGATATATATAATTAAATTTATTATAATATTTCTGACCCATTATAGATAATGTATTCGTATTTGCATTATGACCATCAAAAAACCAAAGAACACCATCTCCATCAGGATAATTCATCTTCATCTGCGTAATAATAATATCATCATACCCATTCTCAACAGGAATCATATCGTCAGAAGCCAACAATAAAACAAAAAAACATGGAGTCTTATCCATGTCTTTATTTATAGCTTCTATTTTATTTTTATTATCTCCATAATAATAAGATAAATTTTTATATTTATTTAATCTTTCTTTTATTTCTTCCGTATTCATAGTAGTATCATCAGAATCCAAAGAAATAAGAAAATGAAAAGAATGCTTATTAGATAATTTATTATAGTATATATCTAATGTAGAAAAAAATCTATCTTTTCTTTCTCTTGTAGGAAATTTAATTAAAATATCAATCATAAAATCCCTTATTACTTCCATTATTTCTAGTTAAAACATGTAACTTCCATAAACTATATTTTTCTTCATCATCACCTAAATGAATAGCTTTTGTATTTTTTAAATACCCACAAACTCTTCCTTTTTTAACCATATTTTTATATATCCAAGCATCCTCTGACCAATACGCTTTCTTTTCATCATAAGTATAAATTTTACAATCATTATTTCTTATATATTCACCTTGAACACAATAGATACCTCCAGCAACATTATATATATCTCTATATCTTTCTAAAACAAAAGATTCTCCTTCCACACTATAATTTTCCATATCACCATATGCTATTTTAGGAGAACCTTCATAATCTAAAGAAATCATCCCACAATTCTTTACTCCACCTACAAATTTAATTAATTTATTTATATCTTCTTTTGTAAATAAAATATCTCCATCCATACAAACAACAACAGCCTTTTCATATAATTCATATTTATTAATAGCAAAATTGATAGCGGTTGCTTTACCATGATTCTTATCTAAAAGATCTAATGTACATTTAAAACTATGATCTTTTTTATTCCAATTTAATAATATATTTTTTGTTTCCTCCATACTTTTATTATCTACTATATGGACATCAATATTTGGACAGTTTATATCTAAATTATCTAACATTTTAGATACATTTTTTGGATTATTATATACTGAAATAATTAAAGAAAAATTCATTAGTCTCTTTCTATATACATGGTAGTAATATTAAATAAATCTCTATTATTGTTTGCTTTACTATCAAGCATTAAATGAAAAAGAAAAGTTTTAGCTTCTATACCAAAATCATCTAATGAATTAAGCATAGTAGTAAAAAAATCAGTAATATATACATTGTCATTTTTAGTTGTATTTTCTCTGATATGTTTTATTGTTTTTATTACATCTTCATTAATAATATCGCATTTTTCTAAATTTATTATTCCTTTTTCTTGATCGTAAGCACTTCCATTATTATCCCAAACATCAAATAAATAATATAAAGCAGTATCTAAAGTATTAAATTCTTCTTTATCTTTATTAAATTTCCATTTAACAATAAAAGAAGCAGAAGAAGAATTGCTAACAAATCCTACCCTACATTTCATTTTTTCTCCTTTTATTTGACTAAGATGTTACTGTTACTTGTAAAGGACAAGTTCCAGAATCTCTATCATATACTCCTGTTGGGCACGAGTAAGTTAAAGCTGCTTTGTGGTAAGCACAAGTTTCTGTTCCTGTATCAATATACATTACCCACTGTCCACCAACACAAGCAATATATCCACTACCGCCATCTTGAAACCATGCACATCCACCAACATATGAAAAAGAATATGTTAATGTATAAAGAGTAGCAGGGCAAGTATCACAGAATAAATCAGCAGGGCATCCTAGTTCACCTGATGATTCAGAAGACAAAGAACTTGATGAATTAGATGAATCTGATGATTCAGAAGAACTTGAAGATGAGGAATTTGAAGAAGACGAAGAGCTTGAAGAAGGAGGCCCACATCTACCAGAAGCAATATTAAAATTAGTATCTATTTTTATTCTTTTCATATTTATTCCTCAAGCTAAATCTGTGGATCCTAATAAAGGAATTTTACTGTCCCCCATATATCTATTAAATATATGTAATAATTTAGGAACGACAGTCTCAAGAACATCTTTTCTTATTTCTTCTAATGTACTCTTTTTATCTGTCTTCCACTTAATTAAATGCCTCTTCGGACCAGTAGCATTTATCCTTAATCTTATTGTTACTTTATATGGAGTAATATGAATATCAGCATAACCTAATGGATGAACATAACTATCAACGCAATACCACTTTTCACCATCCTCCACCCTTATACCATAAACCATTTTTGCTTCTCTTTGACCAATTTCAGCAGCAGTCAAAGTAGTCGGGCCTTTAATTATCATATATTTCTCCCTTTAACTTTAATATTATTCTTATCAATACCATACTCCTTTTTTATCTTCTCTTTTTCTTCTTTTGTCATAGTCTTACCAATTTCTTGCATCTTCGCAAAGTTTTTAATAGCATCATTCAACTTGGCGTTTTCTTTCATTTCATTCCTTCTACCATCTCTATAAGACTTATTTTTTAACTTATTTACCAATTCTCGATGTTTTCCCGTATATCCTCTGTCCTTGTCAGGATTCTCATGACCCTTTATAGATATAGCACAAGCAGTAATCAATCTCTCTATCTTTTTACTATTGCATTCAGGACATTTCTCACACTTCTCCTTAAAAGAATGAAAAATATTAAATTCTTTTTCACAGGAATTACATAAATATAAATAATTAGGCATAATTATCTCCAGTTCACTTTAGGAACAACATGTTTTATATCATTAAAATAAACAGAAGAACTATTATTTTTATTCATAATATATAATTTACATCCAACTCTCTCACAGGCTTCTTTTTCTCCTCCTTCTACATCATCAATAGTATAATTTATTCCTTTAACTAATATATCAGGACATAATTCTAATATTTCATTGTTCCACTCATTACAACCAGAACTAGGACCAACTAAAACATAATCAACAGACTTTATGTTATTTATTATACATGCTCTATCTGACGAACTGTAAATTGTTTTCTTATTATTTCTTTTTAGAAAAGATTCATTATTCACTCCAACTATCAATATATCACACAAACTCTTGGTATATAAAAATAAATCAATATGATCTGGTTTAATTATATTAAAAGTTCCATTTACCAATCCTATCTTTTTACCTTGGTCTCGATGTAACTGCAAATCAATAGTCAATTTACAAAGATTATTATATATAATGTTCATTTCTCGTTCCTTACAAAAAGAGGAATAAATATATTTTATTAATAATTATATATTAAGGAGAAATAAATGAAAAAATTATTTTTTCATAAATTCAACAAAAAGTTATATGAAATAAAATTATCAAATAGGACAGATAGTTCAGATGGTTCTTGTGACGATCCCTCCACAAAAAAGAAAACAATAGTAATAAAAGAAAAATTAAATCCTAAAAGAAAATTAGAAGTATTTATTCACGAAGCACTTCATGCTTTATTTTGGAATTTGGAAGAAGAAACAGTAACTAATTCCGCAGAAGACATTGGTAAATTCCTATGGAAACTAGGCTATAGGAAAATAGAAGACGAATAAATTATACTGGTTTTGGTGGAATATTTGGAACTTGTTTTTGAGGTGCAAAAATATTCTTTTTCTTACCTGAACTCATCGCTTTTTGATTGACTAATTTTTTTAATTTTTCACAGGTCAATCCTCTTGTTTTCATCCAGTCAGTTATAGTCTTACATTTACTTGCTCTTTCTCTGGCTTTCTTTCCGCATAAAGGACTTGGACCTAAAGGATAATGCCCTCTTTTATCTTTACCAATTGGAGGGAAAACAAAATCTCTGTTACACTTTTTATTAGAATCCATTGATTCTTTAATTAGATTATCAGCTAAAGAAGAAAATATTTTAATGAATCTATCGTTTGTTTTCATTTTTCTTTCCTAAAAATCCAGTTAGAAATTTAGTTGATACTCTACCAGAGCCAGAAAGAGGAACATAATTAGTTCCAGCATAATTAGGTTTAGCCTTTTCCTCTACTTTAACTTCTTCTTTTATTTCTTTACTAACTTCTGCAATCTTCTCTTGATTTGTGCAAAAAACTTCTTTACCATCTATAAATGCTTTCATCAACTTTCCATCATTGACCATAGATATATGATTCCATGATGCTTTTTCAGGTTCCTTTGCAGTAACAGGTTCTGGTTCTTTTTTTTCTTCAGGCATTTAAATTTTCCTTTTTAATTGTCTTTTGACACCTCTTAACTTATTTAATTCTCTTTCTAAACCATACTGGTCAGCATTTTCACTTTCTGTATTATCAGCATCAGATTGACGAGGAATTAAATTCTCATCTATATATTGACCTGTCTCTTCCTCTGGAATGGACATTTCTATAGTGCCTTGAAATCTTTTATACCACATATACTTATTCCTTTATTTTCTATTCAAAAATAAATAAATATATTCCTTCTAACTTTTCCAAACTCTCACACCATTGTCATTGATATAAATAGGAATCGAAATACACCCAGTTACTTGTTTTTCTATTTCTTTTAACATTTCTCTTTTTTTATGGGATGATTCATCACAAAGAATAGTTAATGAACCCCCATCTCCACCTGCTCCATTTACTTTAATACCACAAATTCCATAATTTTTAACTATATTTATTACTTTCCAAGCTTTATCGCTTACTAATTTACCATGTAATGATTCTTGCGCCTGTGTATTTAGATTCATAGCCATAGCTAAACCTTGAAAATCACAATTAGTTACAGCATTTTTAGCATGTTCAGCAGACTTTCTAAGAGGCTCAAGTCTCTGTTGAGCATCATTACCCTTTTCTAATAATTCTATTACTTCTTTATGGATAGCAGAAGAAGAATGGCTTTTACCTAAATAAATAAGAGCAAGTCTTCTTTCTAATTCACATCTAAAGTCCTGTGGTATATTTAATTTACTAACTGAAGCATGGGGGTATTGGTACATATCCATGTAACAAATACCACCATAAGCACTACAAATCTGGTCCTGTATGCCGCATTGTTGACCCAACATCTCTGTTTCTATTTTTTGTGCAGCAAGGGCTATTTCATGGGCACTCATCCTACCTGGCGTAATAGCATCAAGTGCAGCTATCATAGCCACTGTGACGGCTGCAGACGTGCCTACGGAGCAACCTACAGGCATCTCGCTATATATATTAGCTTCTATAGCTATGTTTTCAGGAATGCCCATATATTTTATTGCTGCTTCTAATAAAGGATGCCTATCAAAACCATCTCCATTAAGATCTAATGCGTATCTATCTCCATAATTTTCAGCATGTATTACAACTCTTTTACCATTCTCAAAAAGTTCATTGAATATTTTCAATTGAACTTCCGCACAAGGATAAACTGCTATATTGAATACTTTCCCATGACCCGCAAACCAAGTATCTGTCCAACCGCCGCAGTCACAAATCCTAGTTGGAGCTAAAACATTAATAACTTCAATACATTTATTCATTTTTCTCCTCTTTATCAAAAAATAAAAATAAAAAGAAATCAAATATATTATATTATTTCTTTGCAGGAAATTAGAAAATATTTTCAGAATCAAATAATGACAGATATATGGAAAAATATTACATGAGTTACGGTGTAGTATTTGCGTGAAAAAGGGGAACTAATTATGGATAAAGTGTTGTTAGTAGATGACGACCAAATGCTTGGAACAATGCTTGATAATTTTCTCAAAGATAAATACAAACTAAAGATAGCACTATCCATAGAAGAAGCAGAGACAATGATGATGGAGTTCTGTCCACAAGTAATATTACTTGATCTTAATTTTAATGAAGGTAAAGATGGAAGACAATTCTTACAATCAGGAAACGCAAACGGTTCAATAGTTATAGTCATATCAGCCGAAACAATAAAAACAGAAGAAAAAGTAAAATTTTTAAATAAAGGCGCTTTAGATGTCATTAAAAAACCTTTTGAGTTATTAGAATTAGAAGCTAAAATAAATAAAGCCATATCTTTATATAATGCTTATCATTCTCTAGACTATAAAAATATATCAGATAATAATTTAGGAGATATATTAGATTCATGTCGGGCTATACTTAAAAAATCAATGACATATTCTAAAAATAGTGCTATAATCAAAGAAAAAGAAATAGTAAATATTTAATTATATAGAAAGGAAATATTTTTATGGCAGATAATACTCTACTTGAAAAATTAGTAACTACAATACAAGAACTGTCTGTTGCTACTGCCCAAGCATTAGACAGAATAAGTGGCATCCAAGGTAATCACAAAGATGTTTGTGCTTTACTTGAGACTCTTAGAAATAAAATAGAAGATATAAAAAGAGAAGTAGACAAAGTAGAGGAAATTAGAGATGATAGTTCGGAACAATTAGGTGAAATAAAAGAAAAATTATCTAATATGAAAGAAATGTTATCGAACATATCAGAAAAAATAGAAGAAAAAGGAAATTATACTGATTTGGTAATAAAAGAATTAAAAGACTTTCTTACTTCTGAAAGGTTAAGACCAATACTTGAACCAATAGTTGAGACAATTATTATTAAAGTATGCCCAGGTAAGGATGAAGAACTCAAAGAAGCTTGTGCTTTCGTTAAAAAGACAGGTAATAAATATTATTGGTATGCTCTGCTCGGTTCTTTTTTAATAGCATTAGTCGCTCTTGGAATTAAATTAACTGATATATTAAAAATATTTGGTTAGATGATTCATATTTCCTACTCTATCAGAGTAAAATCCAGCACCTAAATTTATATCAAGATCTCTTATATTTTCGAAATAATGTTGATATTGTTGCGCTATTCTATCCATAGAAAAATTATTTACAGCCCAGTGTCTACAATCGTATGATTTTATATTTTCTATATTTTTTGCTGCCCAAATAAATTCACCTAATGTTCTACATCTATATCCAGTTTTACCATGAATATTATTTTCTGAAAAACACCCCCAATCTGTTGATATTACAGGAGTTCCAGCAAAAAAACTTTCAATTGATACTCCACCAAAAGGTTCTATATAATAAGTTGGAACAAACAGCCCTTTAGCTTTACTTAATAACTCACCTTTTTCTTTCATCCCTAAACAACCAACATGCTCAACATGACTATCTTTTATATTCAATCCACCATCAGTTAAAGATCCCTGACCAGCAACTATAAGTTTAGCCCCTATCTTTTTAGTTGTCTGAACTGCAATATCTACTCCTTTATTATATATTAACCTACCCATATAAACAAAATAATCTTCTTTTTTCTCACTATAAGGAAAATCCATAGGATCATAAAAATTAGGAATTACACAATCATAAAAATTACCTGTTTCTTGTTTTAATTGACCATAAATATAGTGCATCCAAGCATAGCTCTCAAATACTCTAAAACTACTAAAAACTCCACTATATCCTATACCAGGTTCTACTACAGTAATATCTTTAACAGCATCTGCTACTGGCCTATGCCAATGCCCCATTGTACATAAAAGAAAATCAAATTTTTCTTTTCTTTTATTTATTTCAACTATTGATCTATTATTAAATGTTGTCCAAACTGAATCTGTATTACTAAACTTAAAAAATTCTTTTTTCCAATCATAAGGACCATAACAATCATCTCTTTCTTTTTTAGTTAGAACAGGAACTAATTCAGTGCATGGTAATTCTGAATCTTCATTACCATAAAAATAAACATCATGACCTAATTTCATTAACATAGTTGATAATTTTATTATTTTTTGAGAATAAGCACAAGCAGAATATTCTTTTGTGGTTGGAATATGAGCAAGAGATAATAAATGAAATCTAAATTTTTTAGGGAATTCCATTGAGATCTCCTTATATGGAGATTATATTATATTTCTTTTGTTTTTTGTTAGAAATTATACAATCATTAAAGGACTTGAGAAAAATGGATTTCTTGGAATATGCGCTAATTCCGATGAGGATGAACTAGAAGAAGAATTTGACGACAGAGAACTGGAAGAAGAATTAGACGATAACGAACTAGAAGATAAAGAACTAGGAGAAGATAAAGATGACAATGAAGAAGAACTAGAAAATGAACTTGAAGAAGGTTCATCTGATTCAGATGATGAACTAGAGGAACTAGATAAAGAGCTACTTGAATTAATCAATTCGGATGATAATGAAGAACTAGAACTAGATTCAGAACTTAAAGAACTTTCTGATGATAAACTAGATAAAGAACTTAAACTTGACAAAGAACTACTTGAATTTATTAATTCAGATGATGATGATGAACTAGAACCAGATGAAGATTCACCAAGAGAGGTTGAACTGGATGATGACTCACTAGAACTAGAACTAGATAAAGAAGAAGATGAATTTATTAATTCACTAGAAATAGATGAAGATGAAGAACTAGATGATTGACTACTTGAACTAGAAGATAATGTAACAGGATCGCAATAAGGAGATTCCGGCCTTGAAAAATTACCTGTCCAAACAGCATATTTTGCTATTATAGCTTCATCAATCCTTCCATTATAATAACTCCATTGCCCACTATCGTTCATTCCCCTTCCAAAATTCATCATTCTATTAGCAGGTTCATACAATGACCCACTTGCCGTAGTACTTAATACTGATGTCCCGTCAAGGTATAAATTCCAAGCATTTCCATTTCTAACCAAAGCGACATGATGCCAATTCCCATCACAAATACCAGTACTGCCAGCCGTGGATAAGAGAACACCCCAAGTGGAACCATTAAACGTAGCAACAAGTTGGAGCTTTTGCCCTGATGGAATACCAACCCACCATGCTATATTAGAAAGAGAATATGCCCCCCCATTGTGATAAGACATAATAATCATTGTAGTAGCTGGAGTAGCTGTAGTTTTCACCCAACAAGCGGCAGTAAAACTCCCTGAACTAAAATCAAAATCAGTAATATCTACATCTGAAACAGCATAATCACCATCTCCATCTAAAATAAGACAACTATTAAATTTTCCACCACTTATTATAGACGCATCTCCATTTAAAGTAAGATCATAACCGTTTCCACTTATATCTGGAGTCACACCAGTATCGCTAGTATCAAAATGCCATAATGCCTTCATAGTTTCAATAGTAAAACAATTATTGCTAGATGAACTAGACAATGAAGACGAACTAGACTCTCCCAATGACGTAGAGCTAGAAGATGACTCACCTAAAGAAGAAGAACTTGATGACGACTCACTAGAAGAACTTGATAGTGAACTACTTGAATTTATCAACTCCGAACTAGAACTAGAACTAGAACTAGAACTAGAACTAGAACTAGATAAAGAAGAAGATGAATTTATTAATTCAGATGACAATGAAGAACTAGAACTAGATTCAGAACTTGAAGATTTCACTATTTCAGATGAACTAGAACTAGATGACGACAGAGATGAAGAACTGGATGATGACTCACCTAACGATGTTGAACTTGACGAAGATTCTGAACTTTCACTTGATTCTGAACTACTTGAATTTATTAATTCAGAGGAACTGGAACTGGATGAACTTTGATCTTTAAAAGAAGAAGATGACGAAGACGAACTGGGCGAACTGGAAGAAGATGACAAAGACGAACTTGAGGATGAACTGGATTCTACAACCGCAGACTCAATCGCTCCCATATCCCAAGCCGCACCCTGAGGACGCCAGTTGTCCGCGTCAAGATGTAGAGCGTCCCAGTCAAAAGCGGCTATGGTAGTACCAGCATTAAGAGCGTCAGCCGTGCTCTTCAACGTAAAATCATTTGTGGTATTGACGAACTGATCGGACGCGGCCCTGCCTGTAAGGTTTCCATCAACCCCGTCAGTACCAGCGGTAGCGTCGCTCGAAAGACAATAAGTATTGGTAAGGGTTGCGGAGACCCCTTCCGCATAGTAATCCTGAAGCGCAGCAGAGGTAGAGATATTGTTAGTGGAAGTGCAGTTGATAACCTCCCCAACGTTGTTGTTTGTAGTTACAACAATTCCTCTAGCTTCACAACTTTGAATAGTGTTGTTCTGCAGATACACGGTAGCGGTGATATTTGAAGTTACATAAACGTAGATGCCGTAATCGCAAGTCCCTCCACCATAGATGAGGTTGTTTCGTATAATCGTGTCACAGGTAGCATTAGGGGTTGGAAATATCGCCGCAGTAGAATTGGCGACCTTGCAAGAAATCAAGTTACTATCGAGGATGACGTTATTGCCGCCTGAACGAGGGTAGATGCCCACACAAGCGGCGCTATTCCGCATGTTGACGCGGATGCCTTCGACCCGAACATAGGGAATCTGAATGTCAATGCCAATGTCAGTGGCACCAACAGTTAGATATGCTCCGTCACCTGAAGAGTCATCTTTCCCATTGTGGCGTTGAGCAATGGGAGTGTATATCTTTGGATATGCGCCTGAAGTAGGAGTCGTAGTCCACCCCGCAAAAACTACCACTCCCATATTGAAGCCTGAATAACATTCGGCCCACTGGTCGGCAGTTGCCTGCCCATCAGCCCAATCCTCCCAAAGGGCTAACGTAGTATAATCACCATCTGCTGATTTTATAGTTTTTGTCGTTGCCAAAGATTATGTCCTAGCAGAATCATCAAAAAATAAATTATGGTCCAACATCAGTATAAGTTAACATTATCAGAATCAATCTGGCATCTACAGCAAGAGTATCTGCGATATCTATTGCGTTACGGTATGCTCTAAATTGGACTAGTTCTCCACCAGCAGGAGTCCCCGCTAAAGTAATAACGTCTGTAACATCTGATATTCTCAACTGATAAGCTATAGAATCATTAGCATCTATTATTTCTTTCGCCGTCCCCCATGTTTGATCTATCAATTCTCCATTTGAATAAGATCTACCTTGTAAACCCCAAACAACAGAATTTGTAGTAGTATCATTAGCAACCCAATAAAATTTAGCGGATACAGTTCCTCCATCCCAAGTAGCGGGCATAGCTAATGTCCATTGGGCATATTCAACAATAGCTGAACTGAAATCAAGAGTATAAGCATCAACTCCATTACTAGGAAAATTAACTTTTGTATTTACTGAACATCCATTAGTTGTGGATGGCCAACCACCCGCACCACTTAATACGATAGTTCTTGTTATACCTGATGTTTTTAATTTACCAGTTGAATCAACAATAACAGGTCGGTCTCCAGTTCCAACTAATTCACTTACAGTAGCTTTATCTAAAATAACTCCACCCGAATCAACATTTGAACCAGATAAAGAAAGAGTATCTCCTGCTCCTGTTCCTCCATAAGCAGTTTGACCACCTGACACTCCCGCTTTTAATACATATTTAGCGTTATTTACTACTGCGGAACTCTCAACATCAAATCTCTGACTAGTAAGAAAAAGACCAATCGGATGTGGAATACCTATTATTTTTATATATTTATTATTATAGGCACTAATAAAACTAGAAGATGCTTCAAAAACATCAGGAACAGTTACCTTTTCTCCTGGCTGAATTGGAGGTAAACTAAGTCCTACTGTTGAATCTGATATATCTACAGCTTCTTTATACATATTAATTACTATCACCTAAATTCTCCTAGCGTATAAATTATTATATTTATATTATTTTTTAATTTAGTAAAATCCTTTTTTAACAATTAACTACCATAAATATATATTCAAAAAATGAAGATGAACTAGAAGAACTCGATTCATATCCGGATAGTGAACTAGAGCTTGATGATGAACTAGATTCAGATGATAAAGAACTTAAACTTGATAAACTAGATAAAGAACTTGATGAATTTATTAATTCTGACGAGGAACTAGAACTTGAGGAGGGACTTCCAGAACTTCCAGATATTGAACTTGAGGAAGAACTAGAACTAGATAAAGAACTACTTGAATTAATCAATTCAGATGACGAAGAACTAGAACTAGATTCCCCTAATGAGGTTGAGCTAGATGAAGATTCAGAACTAGAACTTGATTCTTCTAATGATGTAGAACTAGATGAAGATTCACCTAACGAAGTAGAACTAGAAGATGACTCGCTAGATGAGCTTGAACTTGATTCACCTAACGATGTTGAACTAGAAGAACTTGATTCTGAACTAGATGAATTTATTAATTCTGATGATGAAGAAGAACTGGACAGCGAACTACTTGAACTTTCAGATGATGAACTGGATTCTGAACTATCACTTGATTCCGAGCTAGATGAATTTATTAATTCAGAAGATAATGAACTGGATGAAGATTCACCTAATGATGTTGACGAAGAAGAACTGGAACTTGACGAAGACTCTCCAAGCGAGGTTGAGGATGAACTGGAAGAAGATTCTGAACTAGATGAAGACTCTCCTAAAGATGTTGAACTAGAACTTGACTCACTGGAAGAACTCGAACTAGATAAAGAACTTTCGGATGATAAACTAGATAAAGAACTAGAACTAGATAAAGAACTACTTGAATTTACTAATTCAGATGAACTAGAACTGGATAAAGAACTACTTGAACTTTCAGAAGATAAAGAAGAAGAACTTGATGAAGATTCTCCTAACGATGTAGAACTCGAAGATGATTCACTGGATAAACTAGATTCTGACAACGAACTAGATGACGAACTTGAACTAAATCCTAATGAAGAAGAACTAGATTCACTTGAAAAAGAACTACTCGAATTTATTAATTTAGAACTAGAACTTGAACTGGATAAAGAACTTAATGAAGAACTAGAACTAGATTCTGAACTTGATGAATTTATTAATTCCGATGAATTTGAACTAGAAGAAGATTCACTAGATGAGCTTGATGACGATTCTCCTAATGATGTTGATGAAGACGAACTTGACGATGATTCACCAAGCGAGGTTGAGGATGAACTAGAAGAAGATTCTGAACTGGAACTAGATGAAGTCTCCCCTAACGAAGTAGAACTAGATGAAGACTCACTAGAAGAACTAGATAAAGAACTAGAAGAATTTACTAATTCAGATGATGAACTTGAACTTGACAAAGAACTACTTGAACTTTCAGATGATAAACTAGAACCTGAACTAGAACTAGACCCCAATGAAGAAGAACTAGATGAAGATTCACTGGAAGAAGATGAACTAGACTCTCCTAATGAAGTTGAACTGGACGATGATTCACTTGATGAGCTACTACTTGATAAAGAACTACTAGAGTTTATCAATTCTGATGAAGAAGAACTAGAACTCGATTCCCCTAATGATGTAGAAGATGAACTTGACTCACCTAACGATGTTGAGCTAGAACTAGATTCACTTGATGAACTAGATAATGAACTACTTGAATTTATTAATTCACTTGATAATGATGAACTTGAACTCGATTCCGAACTTAAAGAACTTTCTGAAGATGAACTTGATAAAGAACTTAAACTTGACAAAGAACTACTTGATTTTATTAATTCACTTGATAATGATGAACTTGAACTTGATTCCGAACTTGAAGATTTTGCTATTTCAGATGATAAAGAACTAGATGATGATAATGATGAAAAACTAGATGAAGATTCACCAAGAGAGGTTGAACTAGATGATGACTCACCTAATGATGTAGAACTGGACGAACTTGATGAAGACTCCCCAAGCGAGGTTGATGATGAACTAGGAGAAGATTCTGAACTTGAGCTAGATGAAGACTCACCTAACGAAGTTGAACTAGAACTAGATTCACTAGACAAGGAAGAGATAGATGAAGAACTACTTGATGATTCCGATGAAGAAGAACTAAATCCTAATGAACTTGAACTAGATTCGCTAGAAGAACTTGATTCGGATGACGAACTAGAGCTTAAACTTGATAAACTAGATAAAGAACTAGATGAATTTATTAATTCTGATGAAGAACTTGAACTTGACAAAGAACTACTTGAACTTTCAGATGATGAACTAGACAAAGAACTTGAACTTGAAAGTGAACTGCTCGAATTTATCAATTCAGATGAAGAAGAATTTGAACTTTCACTACTACTTGATTCTGATGATGAACTAGATTCAGATGATGAGCTAGATAAACTAGAAGAGCTAGACTCTGAACTCGAAGATTTAACTAACTCTGACGAAGAGGAACTAGATGAAGATTCTCCTAAAGATGTTGAACTAGATGAAGATTCAGATGATAAACTTGAACTAGATAATGAACTACTCGAACTTTCAGATAAAGAACTAGATAAAGAACTGGAACTAGACAATGAACTACTCGAATTTATTAATTCTGACGAACTGGAACTTGATGAACTAAATCCTAAAGAACTACTAGAACTAAATGAGGATGAACTAGATTCACCTAATGATGTAGAAGACGATGATTGAGAACTTATACTTGATTCACTTTCAGAAGACGAACTGCTTGATGATGGTTCATCAGATTCACTCGAAGAACTACTTGACGAACTTTGATCTTTAAACGATGAAGATGATGAACTAGAACTTTGAGAAGATTGAGAACTTTGAGAAGACGGGGATTCTGATGAAGATGATGAACTAGAACTACTTGAATTATTATCCTGTAACTCAAGCGCACCTATATCCCACGAAGCGCCTTGTGGACGCCAATTATCTGCGTCTAAATGTACGGCATCCCAATCAAAAGAAGCAATCGTTGCACCAGCGTCAACAGCGACACAGCCAGATACTAAATTAAAATTAGTAGTAGCATTTGTAAATATAGTATTTCCAGCTACACTAATTTGATTACCTGCTCCAAACCAATTGTCGGCTGACGTGTCGCTGGAGATACAGTAGGTCTGCGTGATTACGAGGTCTCCAGCAGTTATGTAGCACTGTGTGGTAGCCGCCGTCGCAATGTTATTGGTGGACGTGACTGCCAGCGTTCCACCGGCTACCTCGTTAAAGTAGAACCCGTATTCCCAACCAACTCCAGAGTTGTTATAGATGCTGGCGGTGACGTTCGACCCACTCAGCGCGCGAATAAAGATCGCTTGCCCCTGAGATATCCCGCTTCCGTAATACAGACAGTTTTGCACAGTGTAATTGGACGTGGTGTTAGAGTCGCAAAATACCGCAAAAGTGCTTGAGGTTGGAGTGGTTCCTGTGTAGTCAACGAGTACGCTATCAATAAAGCATGAACCCATATTGGCAACGGTGACGCCCTTGCCGGACAGGCCAGTGATGACGCATCTGATTCCCTCGACCCTGACATAATTTACAGTTATGGCTATACATGTCGTGCTGGCGGATCCTAATATCCACGCACCAGCACTGCCACTCTGACCGTTGTGTCTATGCGCGAGCGAAGTATATATGCGCGGGTAGGCCCCTACTGATGTGGCGGACCACCCAGCCACAGCAACGCGACCAAGACTTGTATTGTCAACTGAGTCTATCTCACATTCTGCCCATTGATCAGTCGTGCCCTGACCATCAGCCCAGTCTTCCCAGAGGGCTAATGTAGTATAATCTCCACTACCATCTGGATTTACAATTTTAACCGTTGCCAAAGATTATATCCTAGCAGAATCATCAAATTATATCCTAGCAGAATCATCAAAAAATAAATCAGATAATTCTAAATATTGTGCAGATGAATTGTTACATTTAGGACAAAAACCATCTCTACTTTCTTGTTTTTCATTACAAATTGGACAATAAGAAATATTATTTAATTTAGTGGTTGGTTCTGATATTTCTTCAGTAATATTTTTACAATCTAATCCATTAGAACTAATAAACATATTAGGTTGTTTTTCTTTATTTATTTCTTGCCCAACTTTAACCCTATACTTAGATCTATTTATCATTACATGTGTAGATGGTTCATCCTTTGGATCATCTTTTAATAAATCTCCATTTATAGTGCCAGGTAACTCTAATGAAGCCCCATCAACAGCATAAGGATAAGAAATAAGTCCACCATTTTCTTTTACTTTTAATTCTAATTCAGGATCATCTAAATAAGTAATAAGAAATAATCTTTTTTCTTCTTCACCCCAATTAGCCGGTGCAATTTTAGCAACTAATATATCTCCACATTTCTTTTCTTGTTTTTCCAATTTACCTATTTCACCTTCACCTTCCAAATCTCTTCTTAAACTAATAGCAACCTCTAACATGTAATTATCTCCTATTCATTTTATATTTTTAAATATCTAACAATAACAGTAACATTAGTTATATTATCTACTGAATCAATATTAAATTTAACAATATCTCCAATATATAGTGATTTATTCCAACCTGTCAAAGTAGAATTTTTTGATTTTATCCCAGAAACAATTGAAGGAGGAGTTGATGATGTAATAGAATCAGTAACAGTAGGAGGATAATTCAAATAATTACTTTTCCATATATCAATTTGAATTGAACCAGATACCCCAGAAGTAGGTTTTCCTAATAATATTACTTCACTTATAGTCCCATTGAAAGTAATCCAGAATACATTCTTCTCACCAGTTGTTATTGTTCTTTTATTACCGTCTACAACCACCTGGAAGCTCGTATCTGTAGTCCCCTGCGGTCCAGTGGCCCCAGATGGCCCACTTGGTCCTGTAGGGCCAACAGGACCAGTAGAACTTCCAGAAACATCAAATCTTCTTTTAGTCAAAAAAAGACCAACTGGATATTCTGTACCAACTAATTTAATATATCCTTTATCATAAGCATCTAAAAAATTAGTAGATGATTCATATTCATTAGATACAGTTACTCTTTCTCCAGGCTGAATTGGAGCTAAATTTAACCCTACTGTTGAATCAGATATATCAACAGCTTCATTATTTACATTCACTACTATCATTTATATTATCTCTATTAAATCGGATTTACAATTTCTTTCATTTTAGAAATTATAGCATCTTCCATATCTTCGTAACTATAAGAATGATTCGGAATCTTAAAAAATAAATAATTATCATTTACATTTAATTTTATCAATTTAATAAATTCATTTGCTAATGATTTAATTAAATTAATATCATAAATGCTAAATTTTTTATTTTTCAAAAAATCATTTAATAGTTGCTGCATACGCACATTCTGCTGATTTTCTACATTATCATCTGTAATTTGAGATAATTTCTCTAAATTTATCCTTGCCCATTGACTTATTTTATTCATATTTTTACCTATATTTAATGTTGTATTCGTTGGTGCCAATTTTAAATCCCTTGGCATAAGCTAATAATCTATCTATAACAGTCTGGCTCATATATTCACTTGGTTTAATTCTTTCAACATAAGCTAAAATTTCATCTATGTAAGACCAGAACTCAATAGGCAATTTGGCTCTTAATTTCGCTCTCAACTCATCAATTGTCATAGGATAGATAGCATCTTTCTCCAATGTCTCAATTACTATTGTTGCAGCTTTATCCATTTGTATTTTTCTTTGTTCAACATCTACTAATTGAGTCTTCTCTAAAACTAAAGTAGCAGAGACATCACCAGTGCCTCTAATTACTGACTTTTGAACATTCATCGACCTGTCCATATTACATCCAGATAAAATAAAAACAAACATAATTACAGCGATTCCATTTGCATATTTACTCATTTCTTTTTCCTCCTTTTTCAACAAACAAAAGATAAAATGAACCTGTTATATATTCTTTTTATTTACAATGAAATCCTTGGATAAAAAAATAAAGGCAACATGAATTATGTTGCCTCATTTATGGAAAATAAAATATTTAGTAAAATTATTCAGTATTAATTTTTAGAAAAAATCGTGCCAGATTTGAAATAAAATTGTAAATGCTTGATATGTAATAAGTTATATTGTTTTATTATATTTATTTTATATTGGAGATTTGTCAATTTGACCTATATAGTATTTTTCATTTCTCTATTTGCAATTTCTTGTTCCTTGTTAGCCTTGAGTTGTGCTGCTTGTAATGCTGCTTGCTCTGATTTTTGCAACGCCAATTTTTCAACAGTTGATTGACGTAGTGCTGCCATTTTTGCTGCCGCTGCTCGTTCTTTAGCTGCTTGTTGTTCAGCCGCAACTTCCTTTTTTTCTCGTGCTTCTGCAGCTAATTTTTCGGCAGCAATAATAGCAGCCTGGTTATTTGGCATAGCAGCAGGAGTAATAGATTTATTAGGAGGAACAACAGGAGCAGCCGGAACAACAGGTTGAGTGCCTTGTGCTGATAGTATAAAAGATTCCTTTTGTAATTTATATACTATTTCTTTTTTTGATTTTTTATACCAAATCATATATTTTCTCCTTTTTACTGTACAGGCGCAACTGCTGGTGCTACAGGAGCGTTTCCTACAGATTGAGGTTGCTGCTGTTGTACTGGTTGATTCATTTTATTTTGAATCGCAACTAAATTATTAATGATATTAGAAATGTCAGGATTCATAGAAAATGGTTTTAATTGATTTATTACATTAGTCACTACTGGAATGACAGCGGCAACTTGCTGTTGATTCGGTTGCCCCCTATATCCCTGCATAAATGCTTGACCTAATCCTTTAACTGTATTCACCGCCCCTTTACCAGCATTCCAAACTCCTTTAGCAACATCAACCGCCGTTCCAACTCCTTTCCCTAATCCTTTAGCAATAGCAGCAGCTTGCGCTTCCTTCATCAACTCAATCTTTTCAATTTCCCAATTACTTCTTTTAATCATAATAATTCTCCTAAAAAAATAAATTATTTAATTTTCTTATTAGATGCTGCTTTAGGCATAGGTTGTTGTGAAGGTAGATTTGCAGGGGCTTGTGCTGGCGATTGTGTAGCAACAGGAGCTACTTCTTTTTTAGCAGGAGGTGCTACTATATTATTATATATATCTTTTAATTTATTAGGATCGAAAATAATAGTAGTATTTCCACCTTTCTTATCAGGAGAAAATGTTCCATGAGATTGATTAAACAACCAACCATTAGCTATATCAAATTGTTTTCCAGAATATAATACAACATCAGAAATTTCTGGTTTTATATTACCATTTATAACCTTTTGTAAATAAATACTTAATTCTCTAATAACAGGAATATCCTCTGCCCCTATCTTCTCTTTTCTTCCTTCAACTAATCTCACCTGTCTTTTTTGTAAATCAGTATGGTATAAATATTCTTGAATATTACCAGCTAATTGTTTAGCTGGAGTCTCATACTTTACCTCTGCCTTCTTAATCATTTTAGGCATGATTCTACCAGAAGTGCAAATACTATTACCAGATATAGCAGATAAATTAATATCTTTTAACTGCTTCTCTGTTTTCTTTAGTTGACTTTTCTCCCATTTACTGATATTCTTCATCATATTCTCCAAATAAATATAAATTTATATTATATTTTTATTTCACAATTCCTTTATATTCATTCCACGCTTTTTCTTTACAAGGAAGACAAATTCCATGAGTAACTAAAATATCACCATTCTTACCATATCTAACTAAATACGTAGTATATAATTTTTTATCTATAAATAATCCTGATTCATCAATAGGAATATATTCTTTATTTACTGGGCTATCACCATGAATTTTAACATATTCACCTGTATCTTTATTTTTTATTAAAAATTCCAATGAACCATGTTTTGTTTCCCAATCTTTTCTTGATAATAAAATACCTTTACTATTTTTATCATTTGGATCGCATGTATCTTTATCCTCTAATTTTCTACAATAAGCACACTGAAACTGCATACTGGAAGACCTACATGATTTCTTATACACAGATGCTATCCTTGGCAAATTGATTTTATGTTTGAATTCATCTCTTATTTTATCTGTTTCTTTTTCTATAGAAACATCCTCAAAAACTTTCCACTCTCCATGCTCTCCATATTTCTCATCTATCTTTTTAATTAATTTATATATATTCTTTTTATCATCTACCATTATTGGTTTAATGTTCTTATCTTCAATTAAATTATTACTATCTAACAATTCTCTATCTACTACATAAATAATATTATATTTCATTATATCTATAATATAATATTTATTGTTTGATGCTACAATATTTCCCTGACCTATAAAATTTGCCATCTTATACCAACCCATAATAAAATTCCTTAATCCTCTATTTTTTCTTTTTCTATCTGTTTAATTTCCTGGATAGTAAATTTATCTTTTCCTTTTCTATTTTTTCTAAAATTACCACACATCGAACAAGAGCAAATTTTTAAATTATTGGCTGCTTTATAAAACTTCGGCCAATCCTTATATATCTCTTTTGCTTTCTTTTTCTTTTTAATTAAAAAATTAATTCTATTACCATGTTTTTTCTTTTCTAAATTATGTTCCTCAAACATACAATCTCCTATATTGTATTCAATTATTTATTTAATTTTTCTTCTATGGAGGTACTGAACAAATATTACAACCAGCACATGCTCTACAAGTATTGCATCCTGATTGACCAGCCGTAGGAGGTAAATCTGTTCCACAATCATTACATCCAGCACACGCAAAACAACCAGCTACGCCACATCCAGCGCATCCTACACTTGTTGGATATAAAGGTGGACCACATCCTAAACAAGAAAAAGGAGTATCCCAGATATAACCACAGCCAGTACATCCAGCACAACCTCCAGAAGAAATATTAAATTTAATATTTATTTTATTTCTTTGCACTTAATTTTTCTCCAATCCATGATAAAATATTAATAATTATATTTTTCTTTTCCTTATCTATAATCTTATTTTCAACACCTGTCCTTTTCACTTCAACCCAAACATTATTTTCATCTACACCTTTCAACCAGTTCGGGCATCTGCCATTTTTAGTTAAATTAATATAAAATAAAGAAATATAATGGGAATCGTCCTCTTTATAGTTTGGAAGATAATTTACTTTTAATTTTACATCTCTTATATAATGATCAAAATCATTTCCTTCATATATTTCTTTTTCCATTTCCAGTTCTTCATCATCAATGTTCTCCTCGTAGATGTTAGTTGATTCATTTACCTCATCATAAACTTTAATTTTTAGACTCAATTTTTTCTCCTGAAAAAATAGAAAAAATCAATCTTCTTTGTTGAATAGTTCGTATCTCCCTTCTAACCATTTCTTTATTTTTCCTGTTAGTTTCAACTCCTCTATAGCAAAAAATATATTTTTATTACCAATATCTTTTTTAAGAACTTCTATTACATCCATATTCTTACAATAATTCAAAAATAAATAACAAAATTTAATCCAATTTTCAATTGTTTCCGAATTATTAGTTCCTTCACATACTCTAAATTCTATTGTTTTTCTTTGGTCGTAATGATACAAAGATAAAATAGAATGATGATTTTCTGCTATCCCATATGCTTTTTCAAATAAAAGACCGATATTGTGTTTTTTACCATCGCCTAACTTCTCACAAAAATTATTCTTTCTTCTATGTTTTGGAAAACATCGAATAATTCCTTTTTCTATAATAAGCCAACCAATTACCAATAATCTGGGATCAATATCTCCTATTTCTAAATGGAGGTGCGTAGAATCATTGTTTGTTATTTTTATATTTTGGCCTAATTCTTTTATTACTTTTTTAATTTTACCTATATCATTAAATGATGATATGGGAGTACATAACTCAGATTCTGTAGTTCCATCTATTTTTAAATGCCATTTATTATAGTTTTTATTGGAAGAATAAGATGTTTTTTTAATTAAAACAGAATTCTCACCATAATATTTAATACAAGCATCATGAACAAGTCCTTTTAATTCATCAAAAGGGGTAGAACATTCAAACTCCATTCCAAACCTATTTTTATATACCTCTTTGTTGATTCCCATAGAAAACCTCCATGCGGAATGTTATTATCATATTCTTCTTATCTGTTTTTTATCCTTCTAAAGGAATAAAAAGAATAAGTAAATAATATATAAATGGTTGATATTAAAGGATTATTTTATGGAGCAAGAATATCATTTAACAGATGGAGAATTGAATTATTTTTTCAGTAGTCAGGAAAAACTTGACAATTGGTTCAATGATACCTCAATAAAAGAAAAAATACCAGAAAATTCTTTATTAGGTAAAGAAACTCATATATATAAACCTATTATTGATTTTTTTAAAAATTATAAAAATAAAACATTGAGAATAACTAATTCTAAAGGTATAGCATGTTTTCTAAGTGTTGCTTTTGATTCTGATTTATCACCAAATACTAATTTCACTTTCGAATTTTTATATGAATTATCACAAAAATTAAATAATATAAGTATTCAATTGGCAGATGGAAATATAGTATTAACAAAAGAAGATAATGGTAAGATAATTATATTTGATGCATCTTTTGATAAAGATGGAAATTTAAAAGAAGCTATGGCTCAAATAACTGAAGGAATATAAAATGAAAAAAATAATATTTATTATTTTATTATTATCTGATTTTTCTTTTGCTGGAGATATAAAAGATTTTATTGTAAATGTCCAAGTAGAAAATGTAGTAAACAATAAAACTGTTCTATACAATGGAACTGGAGTAATAGCTTCATATAAAGATAAAGTATTTATTTTATCAGCTAAACATCTAATGGAAAATACAGCAAAAGATATTTTTATTTGGCAAGGTAGTATTAGAATAATACCTAAATATACAATTAAGTCAAAAACCCATGATTTTATTATTATATTTTCCGATCAATTAAAATACGGATTACCATTAGAAGATAACATAAGACCAAACCTACAGTGTTTAGCTGTAGGCTTTGGCTATAAGTCAGGTTATGTTGTTATGCCGTGCAAAACTATTGGAATATTTTTATCTGTTACTGATAATTATTCTTCTTATATAAAAACAGACTGCAAATTAGAACATGGGATGTCGGGAGGCGCGCTGCTATGTAATAATAAAGTAATAGGAATAAATAGTTTTGTCACTGTACAAAAACCTATTGTCGGAATCCATATGCCAGCTAATTATATAATTGAAATATTAAATAAAATAAAAAATTAAATATAATATTTGTATAGATTTCCTAGATAATTTTCCATTTCTATATATTTTTTATTTATTTCTTTTACGTAATCAGGCATAATAGGAATTTTTCCACCTCCACCTGGGGCATCAATAACAAAGTTAGGAATAGCATAACCACTTGTAAATCCTCTCAATCCTCTAATGATTTCTATTCCTTTATTTATATCTGCCCTAAAATGGTGTGAACCAAATATAGGATCGCAAGCATATAAATAATAAGGTTTTACCCTCATCATCAATAACTTATGAACCAAATCTTTTATTGATTCTAAATTATCATTAATTCCTTTTAATAAAACTGTCTGCGAACCTAACGGAATACCTGTATCAGCTAACTTGCAACATGCTTCTTTTACTTCTTTAGTACATTCATCTGGATGAGTAAAATGAATACTCATAAATAAAGGATGATACTTCTTTAACACCTTTAATAAATTTTTATTTATTCTCTGCGGCAAAACAGCAGGAACTTTCGTTCCAATCCTAATAATTTCAACATGTTGTATGTTTCTTATATTACTTAATATCCATTCTAATTTACTATCTTTTAATAAAAGAGGATCACCACCAGAAATAATAACATCTCTTATTTCTTTATGAGATTTTATATACTCAAAAGCTTTGTTTAACCTAGACTCATTTTCTTTTATTTTACTTGTTCCAACTACACGAGACCGTGTACAGTAACGACAATTACAAGAACAAATATCAGATGCCATAAGTAAAACTCTATCAGGATACCTATGGACTAAACCTTCTACTGGACTTTGTTTTTCTTCATGAAGAGGATCCTCCTCTTCTCCATAAGATTTAATAAATTCATAAACTGTTGGAACCATACACCTTCTAATAGGATTATTAAAATCATTCCTTGGTATTAGGCTTAAATAATAGGGAGTAATAGAAAAAGGAAGGTTGCAACCTTTATTGAATGCTTCTTTTTCTTCTATACTCAATTCTAAATATTTTTCTAATTCATTAGAAGTGCGTATTCTGTTCTTAAACTGCCACGTCCAGTCGTCCCAGTCTATTTTATTAACATGATTAAAATATCTTCTACTACCGGGAGGTTCCTCAGCATTGGAAGACACTTCCTCTGCTGTGGAAATTGGATTTGATTCGATTCCTACGCCCATTTGAAAATATTCCTTTCGTTAAAAAAGAAAAAATAAATAACAACATGTTATCTTATTGTCCATCATATAATTTTTTCCTGCAAAAAAAACAAAAAATAATTATAGATATTTAATTTTTATTTTTCGTCTACAATTATAGTAGAAAACTTTTTTATAAGGAGAAAAAAGAATGCGCCAAGTACTTGCAATTGTTGTTTGTTTACTTGTGTCTACTTCTTTATTTGCTGGACATCAAAGTTTTAGGCCGTCTGGTGGTCATCAAGGTTTCGCTCCTATGCGTCACGGACCAATGTTTGCTCCTGCTTATAGACCAGCTTATCAGTATAGTTATAGACAAACCTATCGTTATAGGCCATACATCATCGGTGGAGTTTATTATTACGAACCCGCGACAGTTGTAGAGGTTATTCCTACTCCTGTTATTGTTTATACTATACAGCCTGATCCAATTGTTGTTCAACCTACTCCTGCCGCTGCGGTTGCTCCTACAACTCCAGCACCTACCGTCACACCTGTTCCTGCAACCACTCCTGTCCCAACAGTTCTTACTCCCACTTCACTTATTGTACAACCAGCCCCTGTAGTTATTCAACCTGTTTATCTACAACCTGAACCTGTCTATATGCGCTACTCCTACTATAATCACCGCAATCATTTTTCTTTTGGACTTTTCTTCTAAAAAACAAAAAGAAAAATATATTTAATTTCAATAAAATCCTCTATAGTATATTTATAGAGGATTTTTTATTTCCTATAAGTAATATATAATATATAAAATAGTTACAAAAAAGATAAAGAACCAATACGTTTGAGATAATATATTTTTATTGGAAGGTAATAATAAATGATAGTTACAAATTTGACAAATACTATATTAGATGTATCAGATAACCTAAAAGGATTATTTCTTGTATTGAATCCTAATGTAACTATGAAAGTAGATGATAAATTTGCTAACTCTACTAGTCTTATGATTGCTGTATCACAAAATAAAGTACAAATCAATTCTTTTTACTCTGATCTGGCCAGCAATGTAACTGAAAAAGAATTTCAAGGTACAGTAATTTCTGGTGCTACAGGACCAAGTGGACCAACAGGGCCAACTGGTCCTTCAGTGGTAGGAAATACAGGAGCAACTGGACCACAGGGAATAGGAACTACAGGCCCGATTGGATCAACTGGTCCTATCGGAATTACTGGTAGTACAGGACCTACTGGACCACAAGGGATTACAGGGTTAACTGGTTCTGTAGGTAGTACAGGAGCACAAGGAACCACTGGCCCAACTGGGCCACAAGGTGGTGATGCTGGAAAAATATATTATCTTACTAATGTTGCTGCTGATGTTGGAGGATATTATCAATCACTTCAATCTCCATCTCCCGGAGGTGAATCAACTTTCACGGTAACAGTTAGTGGAACTTCTGATGTTGCAGTTGCTTCCTATATTACCTATCCCACAACTGGAGCAAATGTTCTTGATTTACCAGCAGGAACTGCATTTAGGCATTTTCATATCGCTAATTCTACTAATGGTGGTGTTTCTAAAATAAAAGTAGATTTATATAAAAGAGATTCAGTCGGAAGTGAAACATTATTAAGAAGCGGCTATTCTCCGAATCATACTGGAACTACTAATATAACTGAAATCATATGGTCATATACTGACGATACTGGGTATGCACTTTTAACTACTGATAGAATTGTATTTAAAGTTTCAGCAACTCGTGTTTCTGGGACTGCTTCTTTTAATGTAACAGTATATATGGCAGGAATAACAAATTCCTCTTATATACAAACAACAATAATATCAGGTGAAATAGGATTTACTGGTCCTACAGGACCACAAGGAACTACAGGACCAACTGGACCAGCTAATACCACATATGATTCCGATCCAACTAAATGGGTTGATACAGCACCAACAACTACTAAAGGTGCTATTGATCGAATAGCAGCCGCATTAAACAATCCAGCATTCGTTATTGGAAATCCAATTCCATAAATAAAAGAAAAATAAATAAAGGAAAAACAAAATAAATTTGTAATATATAAATAGTTAATTTATTTTTTGTTTTATTAAAAGGATTAAGGAGTTTAGAAATGTTTGCGAATAGGATTCATTTAGGTAAAGTAAAATCAGTAGATGAAGTATTAAAATCTATTAA
This sequence comes from Nanobdellota archaeon, assembly GCA_038044205.1. GTDB lineage: Archaea > Nanobdellota > Nanobdellia > Pacearchaeales > GW2011-AR1 > MWBV01. The sequence continues at coordinate 144,184 of JBBTAN010000017.1, read as the reverse complement.
TAAAGTTGCAGAAGCACCAAAAATAGAAGATACTCCTGCACCAACTACAGAAGTTAAACCAACTGAAACAACTACAAATGCAACAGAAATCAAGCCTGAAACTGTTACAGCAAAAACAGATAAAACAATTAAAATTGCAATTAGTTGTCCTTGCGGAGAAAAATGTCAGTGCGAAAAAAATGGGAAAACTACATGCCCTAAATGTGGTAAAAAGATTCAGCCCAAGAAGAAAGAAGAAGATTCAAAACCTTCTTCTGCTTCTTGCCATGCAAGCACACAACCTCAAAATTTCCAGAAAATTTCTAAACTTACTCCTGCACAAAAAACTTTCTTAGGTTCTTATTGGAAACAACTTTACCCAGATGCTTATGTAAAAGCCATGTTAGAAAATTTTTAATATTTCACCTCGCCCGATCCCTCCTCCTAGAAAAGGCGCAAATTATTTGCGCCTTTTCTTTTTATAATAATTTTAATTTTATCATCGTTTCTCTTACGTTTTTTAAACCTCTCTTCTGCACAACACTAAACTTATGACTTCTTTTTGTTTTATACTTACCGCCAAAGCGATATAAAAGATACCATAGGTATGAGTCATGACTAGGTATCGGAAGCCGTCCTGGGGACATTGCAGCACTTGTACGGACAAATTCTGACCTGTGCAAACATAAATAAGAAATAAATCTATTATGTTTATATTTTACAACATCAGGAATCCCATCTTTGAAAAATGGTTCTCCAGAAAAACAATGAACTTCAGCCCATTTATCCATTGCAATAATAAATTCAGTTCTTGATACACCCCACGAAGGAGCTACTAAATCATAATCGAAATCTTCTTTTTCAAATAATGGATTATCATTATGGAAAAAACTATCTGAATCTAATTTCATCCAATAAGGAGTCTCTACATATTTAGCAGATCCTAATACAAAAGAAGATAACATTAATTCTCTTTGGCTATCATATTTAGGCATATCCCAATCAACTATTCTATAATTTCTTGGTTTTAGAAAATCGAAATCATGTTTACTGGATAATCCATGAGAAAAAATAAGAATAGGAGCATTCTTTAAACAACTTTTCAGATCCCATGTTTTATATGTTAGTTTTAATATAGGGAGATATTCTTCTGTAACGGCAGTAACCAATGTAATATCAGGTGTTTTAAAATCAGGAACTTTAGGAATTTCTATTTTAGGAACTTCTATAATTGGTTTCTTTAATCTTTTTAAAAATTTATCATAATTACTATTATCCTGAACCAATTGAACTAAACCTGGTATTTTATTGCTCATTATCTCTTCATAATGATTCATCCATAAATCAGCAGAATAAATAAATTTATTATTTGTATTTCGGCAATGTTTATCTCCATGATAATGTATAATTCTTATATCTGGATTATGAGTATTACTATATCTACAAGAACAATTGAATTTTTGGTCAACAACTTTATGGGGATATCTATGCCTATAAACCATACATGCTGATTCTTCAGGAAGATTGAAATTTCTTCCTGGCATTGTTAATTTATTCCAATCAGCCATAAACTTAGATTCTTTAATAAAGGAATAAACACCAACATTTAGACCTGGACCTGGTTTTAATGCTTCTTTTACTGCAAGTGGATCTAATCCATTGAATTGCTGTATTCTTCCGGCCATAGCTCTTCCAGTAGTTACCCAATCCGAGAATTGAGTACATATAAATTCATATTCTTCAGCGTAATCAAACAACTCATCAATTTTACCAACAACTAAAGTATCAGTATCAAGAAAAATACTTGTATCGTATGGAGTGACAGTATGAACTAACGTCTTATCCATAAAAGCTTTATGGAAACCTTCAGATACATCTGATTTCATTTCAACTAAATTAATATCTAATGGAGAATTCAATAATTTTTTACATTCATTTCCACTTTCTTTCCCGCTCCATATAACTGTCACAGGTCCACTGTAATGTTTTCTTAAACTGAAAATTGAAACTCCAAGACGAGATAGGCATTTCCTACCAATGTTGTAATATAATACTCCTCTTGATCTCATTTCATCACTCCAATATATTATAGAATTGTTATATATTTTTTATTATTATTAAAAATATATAAAGGATATTTATTAACTATTTCTTTTACATCGGCAATATTTAAAAATCCAAAATCTTCTCGCTTACCATTAAAATATTTAGCATCATCTATTATTATTGTATGTTTCACCCCTATTAAATTAGAATGATCTAATATAATTTTTAATTCTTTTAATATAGGACATTTAAAACATGGACCATGAGCATCAAGTAAAAAAGTTACTTTATTTTTTATATTTTTTAATACATAAGGAAGAGTTTCCGCACTATCTCCTAAATATAAATTCACTCTCTTATCATCTTTAAATAATTTAACACATATATCATAATTAGTTTTTAAAATTTCTATAGAATGAATTTCTTTAAATCCATACTTTAAAGCATTTTTTATACCTTTTCCAACTAAAGATCCAGTTTCAATAAATATATCATTTGGAAATTTATTTAAATGTTTTGAACAACTCATTATTTTCTCCGAAAATATATTAGAACAGCATTTTTCTTAACGAGTTTTATATCAATTGACCCAAATTTACTAGCTTCCTGTTTCAAAAGAGCCGACCAACTATCCCATTGTATTTGAGTTAGCCATGCTGGATGCAATTCAGCACCAACAGCTTGAAATTCCCATAATTTAGATACATTAACTGGATCTGATAAAAAATATTTTTCTCCACCTTCACAATCAAATTTTAAATATGTTTTACTTAATGGAGATTTAACCATCTTAACTAAATCTGAAAATATTATACTTGGAATCCCAATATCTGACGATTCAACTCTTTTACACGTAGAACGACTTCCTATCATCTGCACTGGCTTTCCATCGGCAATAGCTACATTTACCGTCTCAATCTCAAGACCAGAACAATTATCCACCAATGCAGCATAATTATTAGGGTCAGGTTCAATAGCAATAATTCTTGAATTAGGAAATAAAAATCTAACCATTATGGAAAACATGCCAACATTAGCGCCAATATCAACAAAAGTCTCTGGAACCCTACGACGGAAAACTCTGACTTTATAGAAATCATTTTTTACTACTTCATTTAATAAATTGTGGCACCCTTTTAATAATTTCATCGTTGCACCCCGTTAGCTGGTCCTCTAAAATGCTGTAGATGAATAGCAAAAATATCAGGTATTGCAATTGCACCTCCAGCCCTAATGCGAAAACACCTATCACTATTTGTTCTTGTATGGGGCTTATCACTCAAAATACTCCAATCTCTTTTATATTCTCCAACATAAGACCCATCTCTACCATTCTCTGCTTGATATTTTCTATAATTTTCTACATTGACGCATTGAAAAAATCCAACTCCATAAGCGCCAGTAATATTTCTAAGAATAAGATTAGAACATTTATTAAAAGAATTATTTATAGGCAAATCATATTTCTCTGATTCTATCAATTTATCGGCATCTTCTACCTTCAACACTGTCTTCCTTCCAGTTCCTATTACCCTATGCTCATCTGGTATTCTACCTAATCCTACCCAAAATTTATTAAAAAAATCTTTAGGATAAATCATGTCAGCATCATTAAATACTATCCAAGAAGATTTACATGATAACATACTCTTATTTCTCACCTGACCCCTAATACCAAACATGTCATCATCCCAAATAATAGAATTAATAGAAATATATCTACTAAATGTATTTATTATTTTTTCATTCCAACTAAACCAAGGATCTTTATTATGTAAACTAATTACATAAGACAACTTTGGACCGTTCTCCTGCTCAATTAAACTTGATAATTGCCACCAAAATCTCTTCTGAAATCCGTAAAGCATAGTATGAATTTCAATATCTGACATTTAATATATCTCCAATTTTTTATCAAATTCAGAATTATATTTTTTTATGCCTTCTACCATAGTCTTCGTTGGACAAATATTATTATCTTTCAATCCAAAAGACATATTATCTTTTTTCCAATTTGCTGGCATAGCATGAGAACAATGAGAACATAACTCTTTAATAAAATAAATATTAGATGGAACTGTTTTAGAATATAATTCTGGTTTGTTTAATATGCGAACTAATGGTATGGCTGGAGAACAAGGAAGAAATCCCCATTTATCCAAAGATAAACCACAACCATTTGGAATATTACATTTTTCTGGCTCTAATCCACAATCTAAAAGAGAATAAGGAAATGGAATATGTTTCTTTTTCTTTTTACTACTACCTAACCATCTCATATTATATTTCCTAAGTCCATCAGGAACAGGAATTGTAGTATTTGTATTTATCTTTATATATCCAATTAAACCTTCTGTTTTTAATTTATCTAATTCTTCAACTATATCTATAATATTAGGATTTAATAAAGGCTCACCGCCAACTATTTTTATTTTCTTTATATAAATCTCTTTTGATTTTAATTGCTCACCTAATTTAATTATTTGTTCAGGAATCATATCTGAATCTTCGTAATCAAATAAATTACAACATCTATTACAATATAAACACTTGCAATTACATTTTAATGTTACATTTAATTCTAAATTAATTGAGAACAAAAACAACTCCTATTTTTTAACGATGCCCCAGATCTTATTTTTCTCGGCCTCTATGGTCCTAAATTCAGCACGATATTTCAATACATCAGCTTCTAATTCCTCTAATTTTTTATTCCATTCTACTTTATCAATTTCTTTCATCTCTGTCAATTTATATGAAGCAACTGATTCTTTACTAACCCTCAACTTACCTCTTGCTTCATCTAATTTATTTTTTATATTTGTTTTTTCTTCTTCAGTGTAAACCTTTCCATCAACAGGACTTACACTTTCTTTTTTCTTTTTCTCTTTTTCTTTTGCCTCGCGATCATAAAGACCTTCCGTTCTCTCTTTAGATAAATCTTCAGGGAAATCTACTGTCGCTATTTTAACTGCTTCTTCTACAGAAATAAAAGGAAATACTTTCAATCCTGAATCTGGATTACAATTATATATATTTAAACCATTCTGTTTAAATATAGGCAATATTTTATTAAATCTATCTTTTAACTTTTCATAAGTGCTTGTATTTCCATTTACACTACCTCCAGCACGATTCTGTTCAAAATGATACGTATAATTACTATCCATTTTGAAATCACAACCTAATAAAAATATATTTCTTATTCCTAAATAAAATAATATACGAATAGAAGCAAGCATTATACTTCTACCACCACCATCTTCTTCTGCCTTACTATGATTACCCCAATTTATTGTATCTTCATACAAAAAATTCTCTGGTCTAAAATATTCATTTCTTCTATAATACCAAACATTAGGACAATCTCCAACTTTAATATTTGTCATTTCCCATTTATCACTATCAAAAATAAATTTTTCAGAATGACATATAGGAGTAAATTTCATTATTCCTGGATCTACCCATATTGATTTAATAAAACTATCTGGCCTATCCACACAAGTCCACATATCAGGACGATATGTTTTAACACTATTATTGACTCCTAACGTCAACATCCTTGGTCTTTTACTATTTCCAAGTAATAATTCTTTATTTACATTTGCAAAAGAAGGACCACTTAAAATTAAAAATGCTGAACCTCCCCTATACATATCTCCTAACCAGATATTATGACAATCACGAGAAAATAAAAGAGGAGGTGTTTGTATATATTTACCAGTTAAAAAACCAACATCTTTTTCTCTGCCATGCCTTATACGAGCATAATCCATTTTATCTGTATTTTTAGGACTCTTTACTTCCTTTTCTGTCAACATAACAACAGGAGGAACAGAAGAAGTAATAACAGTAGGAACAATATCAGGTTTAGAAGTATCAAAAGGAGGAGGAGAGAAAACAGTTGGAGCAACAACATTGACAGGTTTAATGAAATCTTTTACATCAACTACATCATCTGGTTTAGGAGTAAACCATTTACATTTATCAATTCTACATGTCATAGTAATAGCTACTCCATCTACTATTTTATGAACTTCAGGATCTGGATGCTTGCAATCAACTAGAAATGTTTTACACTTGCAATCATCCCTTTTTACTTTTTTATTTGTTACTTTCATATATTCGCAAACTTTAGCAGAACCACCATGAGGATTTGTAATAAATTCTATATCCTCTACTACTCCCTCATACTCCGAAGGAAGAGTCTGCTTTAATACCTGAATCAAAGCAGGAAGATTCTTCCTTACGTCCTCCATCCTTTTTATATTATTTTCTTTCTTTTGCGTTGGTTCTGGCATTTCTTCTAATTTAGCATCCATAGCAAGTTTTAATGGAATACATTCGAAATCCTCAACATCTACTTTCTTTTGACTCAAAAGCCATCTGCGCCAGTTTTTATTAGTCCTGCAGCTAAAACAATTAACTCTTGATTTGCACAATTCATCACTATAAAAATCCGCCATAAAAATCTCCTATAATTATCTAATCCCCTCTATGTTATCTTTTACTTCAGGTTTACTTATATTTAATCTCTCTTCTATATATTTAATATATTCAGGATTCAACTCAATTAAAATATATTTTCTTTTGTTTTCTATAGCTACTTGACCAGTTGTTCCCGATCCAGCAAAAGGATCAAGGACAACTCCATCAATAGGACAACTAGCCAAAACACAAGGTTCTATTAATTTAGATGGGAACATAGCGCAATGATTTATTTTAGATGGTTGCGTAGGAATGGACCAAACTGATCTCTTATTTCTTTTACCTTTTGCTCCATTTTCCTCTATAGCTTTACAATCAAAATAATATTTTTCTGATTTAGATAATAAAAACATATATTCATGAGATGTTGTGCATCTATCTTTTACAGATTGAGGAAAAACATTAGGTTTTTCCCAAATACAATCCTGCCTCAAATACCAACCATCAGCCTGTAAAGCAAAAGCCAAGCGCCAAGGAATTCCTATTAAATCTTTTGGCTTTAGCCCGCATGGTACTTTACTACCTCTTCCACCTGCAGCCTGTCCTGGCCCATGTTTGACCCCTCCTTTGGTACTTGGAACCTGATATGATCTATTTGCCGCATAAGTATCTGATATATTCAACCACAGAGTCCCATCATCTTTTAATATTCTTTTGACTTCAGAAAATACTCCTACTAACTTATCAATATATAAATAAGGATCAGGTTCTAGACCTATCTGTCCATCTATACCGTAATCTCTTTGGTTGTAATAGGGTGGTGAAGTAATACAACAATTTACAAACTCTGTATTTAGAGTTTTTAAAACAGTCAAACTATCTCCACAAATAATCATACAATATCTCCTAGTTTCATTATATATCTTTCACAAGGATTTTTTACAAAAATAAAATAATATATTTGTATAAAGGAGAAATCTAATGGGATGGTATAAAAATCTGGCAAGGGAGAAGAATTAAATTACGATGAGAGTAAAATAAATAAAAAAGAATTAGAAAATGGTATTGAAATCGAGATGGAACATACAAAAAAATAAAGATTTAGCTAGACAGATAGCTTTTGATCATCTAGCAGAAATTCCTGATTACTACACTTGATTAAAAAATGGAAGCAGATGCTAAAAAATAAGGAGACACTTCTGTCTCCTTATTATAAATAAATAATAAATATATTTTTATTTATCTTTTAAATTATTTAATGGTTTAATTTTTCCCATATAGTTAACAAAAACAGAATAACATTTCCACTTATTTGGAAAATTATTTTTCTTTTCTAACAATTTAGAACTAACAAAAATATAAATACAAGGTTTATTATCATCACCTTTTCCAACACCAAGACCAGTAACTTTTGATGTTAGATTATTTTCTACTAAATAATCATTAAATTCCTGTAAATTTGCCATTTAAAATTACTCCAAATTGCAAGTAAAATAATAAATATTTCCAACACTATCTCTATATAATCCATCTACACCTTTAATTATTTCTATTATATTTTCTTTATTTTCTATAAATGGATCTTCACAGTCCCTAATAGCTGTCTTCAATCTTGCTTCATCCATTTCCTTTTGGAACTTCAAAACTTTATCTCTTAATTCAATTCGTCGTTCTTTCTTCATCTCTTCCTGGAAATTTAAAAATTTATTTTTAATATCTTTACTATTCTTTAAATATAAAGAATAACAAATATAACATAATTTCTTTTCTTTATTAAAATGTTTTTCACAAAAATATCCTTCACATTCCATACAATAATATTCATTTATCAATGATAAATCTTTATCGCAATAATTACATTTTTTCGAAATATACCCATGAATATATTCATAACAATGAGGACACAGTTCCTTTCTATAATGAAAATCGCAACAAAGTTCCTTACATTCTGAACATTTATGAAAAGCTTCTTCATTACAAAAATAACATTTATTTATTTTATCTTTACGACAATCATCACACAAACCGCTATGATGATGTTCATCACAACATACTTCCCCACAATTTACACAGCCGTAAAAAGCTTCTTCGTCGCAACAATAACATTTATTTGTATTGGACGATTCCCTTTTCTTATTAATAAATTCTTTAGCTTTCTTTGTCTTTTCTTCACGTGGCCAATGACAAGTAACATTCATAACTTTACCGTTACCACAATCTACTTTATAATCTGTTCCGTCCGCACAATTCTTACATAAATCTAAAAGTCCACTATAATGATTATTACAAACAAATTTTCCACATTTACTACATTTATTTTGTCTTTCATTTAATAATCCCTTTACATCACCACAAATATAACATGTTCTATCTTCTTTATCGCAATCACAACATAAATTAGAAATAGAATCATAATGATTACTACAATACATATGACCACATTCAGAACATTTATCTAATTTATGATCTGCAAAAATTATACCACATCTATGACATACATCTTCAATCTCTAAAAGATCTTTCTTACATTTTTGCCAACTTAAAACAGTATCCATTGCCTTATTCAAATGTTCCTGAAATTCTTTCTTTTCTTTTTTATTTTTTAATTCCATAACATTATTAGTAAAAGATTTTTGACTTGCGTCTTTACTGTAATGCTCCATATTATATTTAACTAAAGCCTCTTTAGAACAATTACAACAATACCCATGATTAAAATGAAATTTACAACACAACAACCCACATATCTCACATCTAAAAGAACCTTCTTCCTTACAATAATAACATTTTCTTATTTCTTTTTCTATACAATTAAAACATAAATTTCTGCTGAAAATAAAATGAGAATTACAAAACATATTGCCACATTTAATACATTTACTATTATGATCTACATCAATAATTCCACAAATTGAACATTGATTATTCATTTTACCTAACTTATGCGGACAACTATCACAGGAAAGCGTATCACAGTAATCCTTACTCCTATCACTCACTTGCCAAACTAAACAATCTTCTCTATTCATTTTTCTTTTCCTTTTTTAACTTCCATCTCTAAAATGTTCAAAACCTGGCGGCAAATCAAACATAACATAAGAAGTCATAATCACACCTGATTGACTACAAACTTCTTTTATTAAATTGGTAATTGTACCAGAAGTTCTAACAGTATCATTTCCTAAAATAGCTTCGCAATATCCTTTATAGTCATCTTCTTCTATAATAAAAGAAAAAGGAGTATGTCGTGTAGTGTAATTAATATTACCACTAATTTCTTCTCTGCAATTTACTGTAACAAAATATTTTTTCATTTATTTTCCTTTTTACTCAATTCATCTAAACCGCTTATTGTATATCCTATTCCACAAAAAATAAAAATAAGGAAAACAAACAATGTACTTATTAGAAAAAATGGCAATGCTACTATTCTTCTTATTCTACCTATAACAGAAGTTCCACTCTCGAAAGGAGCTTTTAATATTTCTTTTATCATATCTTTAAAATGTTTATACATATATTTAATCATTTTTTACTCCGTAGTATGGTCTAAATCACTAACAATATCAGCTAAAATACCTAAAATAAAAATAGGAATAACTAATATAAAAATAATTAAATATAATGGCAAAGCTATCAATCTTCTAATGCGAGAAATAATATTTATATTTCTTTCAAATGAAATTATAAATATCCATTTGAAAAAATCAGTAAAATTTTCTATAACATTGAACATTTTATTTTTTCTCTTGTGAACATTTTAAACAATACATATTATTACTATTTTCTTTTTCCCTACCAACAACAGCTAAAACACCACAACTACTACATTCAAATATTTTCACCCCATCAAATAAATAATTTTTAATATCAATAGACTGTGGATTTTTGTTTAATTCAATCCCTTTCATTCTCATAGTATAAAAATATTTATTAATCATTTCTATACAATACTTTGACGCTTCATCTAACATAAAATCAGATTTATTATTTATTACTAAATATTTTCCAAATTCTCCATATTGTAAGTTGTTATTTACACACTGAAATTTTATGCTACCATCTTGTTTTTCCGTACAATAAATATAAAAATCTCTTATATTTATTGTAAATATTTTTTCTGCACAAAAAACCTCTGGTAAAGTATAAATAATTTTTTCATTTATATCAATCTTCTTTAATTCTTTTTTAATATTTTCCATAAGTAAAATAAAATAATCTTTATTTTCTTTTTTATTTTCCTTAGATTTTTTATCTAAATACTTATTTATTTTACTAATCACATAATTTGCTACCACACAACAATACCATTCAGAAATCCCGCCAATATACATAGGAGAATCTTTTCCATATGAATCCGTTAACTCAAATCCAGTAAAACCATTTAAATTACTTTTATCTATTCTTTTACAAAGAATAGATAAATCATCAATGAGTATTTTCAAATTATTAGAATCAAGCATATCGAAAATAACAATATCGTCTAATTTATTTTTCTTTGTATATTTTTTAATATTCTCCATAAGTAAAATAAAATAATCTTTATTTTTCTTAACAAATTTTTCTATTAAATGATTTTTAACAATCATTACAACATAATTTGCAACATTACTACATGTTTCTTGCGACAAACCCGGAAATGATTGTAATAATTCTTCTTCACCATTATAAACAATATAAACAACAATACCAGTAGAAACACTTTGATTGTCTGTAAAATAAATAAAAAAATTATTATCAATATTTAATGAAATACCTTTAGTGTTATTATGAATACAATTTTCAAAATAAATAATTTTATCAGATTTTAAAATACATAATTTGTCTTTAATAATTGATTTAATTTTAGAAAAACAATCATCTTTAATAATCATTTCATTCTCCTTTTATGCTTCATATACAATTAAAACTTCAATTTCTTTATTAATTACGCTACCATTAAAATAATTTTTATTATATTTCTTACGTCTGTTTATAGTTTTTATTTCTTCATAATGATAATGCTCTTCATTATCATTTGATACCACCTTTGCCACTTTAGTTAAACATGGAACTTTAGATAAACTACAGGTCATACCAATCTCTTCAAAAGGAGATATATATTTATCAGACTCATCAAAATAAAAAATAGAAAATAATTCAACATCAGGATATTTAATCAAAACATCTCTAAATCTTTTAATTTTTGGATGATCATTTAAAATTTCAACTAATTCTTTTGCTTTCATTGGTCGATTCCTTTTTATTTTTTAAATATTTACCTATCGTATAGCATATATAACTTGATACTCTATTACATATATCATTTGTATCAGAAATATAACTATTAAATACTACATGATCTTTACTTGATGAATAGCAAACTTTAATAATATTATTATACTTTATATTTTTGAGTTCTGTACAGTAAATATTAAAATTATCAATATTTAAAATGAAACTTCTCTTATTGAAACCAATACAATTTTTTACAATAACAACTTCATCGTATTTTAATTTATTTATTTCTTTTACAACACTAAACATAACTTGAAATAAAAAATCATTATGTTTACATTCCATATTATTTTTCTCCAAAATTATCAACATAGCCAAATTTATCTTCTAAAATATCTAAATTAAAATTATTATTTATATTTTTAATAATTCTTATTCTTTCCATCAACCAATCTAAATATTCTTCTAAACTATCTCCTACTCCATAATAAATATCTTCTGCTTTTGGCCCATAAGGAGGGTCCATGTAAATCAATTTAGATTTATCAACTAATTCTGAATGCTCTGACCTAATAGTTAAACAATCATCTCTTATTAAATGTGCTTCCATTTATTCACTCCAATAAAAATATAATATATTTTATTATTTCCTTTTTCAATATATCTCTCCGACATTTCCCAAATTACCATTAACTTCTTCCACTACTACAAAATAATCAGAACAATCTGTTTGCTTATTTAATTTATCCAATGCAAATTCAACTTCTGAATCTTCACCTCTCCAACCTACATACCATATTTTCCTATCATCTTCATCTGAACCAATTGACAAAATTACTTTCATTTTATTTCTTTTTCCTTTCGTTCATTTGTCTTTTACATTCATTTTTTAATGAAGGATATGTTCTTCCTATGGCATCAAATATTTTTTCTGATATTATTTCATACGCATCATCCTTACAGAATTATAGCGCCGGAAAGCCCTGTAGCTTCAGCATAGGGATGAATGGCGCTTATATCCATTATACCTGTTACCTGAAAAAATATTTCAATAAAAATCTTTTCTTTGCAGGAAAACAAAGATTACATATATAATATATTTATATGCATAAAAGATTAAAAACAAAGTTAGAGACCAAAGTTAAACGCAAGACACAGGTGAGAAAGATTGTCGAACTAAAAATTGACAAATCTCACCTGTCTAAATCAACCAAATCTTTATTATATACCCTTTTCAAAGAAGCTAAATATTTCTTTAATTATTGTTTATCACTTGATGATTTATCTACAGTTGATACTAAAATTAAATCTGTTCCTGTTGTAACTCCAAATGGGATAGAAGAAAGAGAATTATCTGTATTATCAAGTCAAATGAAACAAGCTATACATAATAGAATATTTTCTAATATAAAAACATTACACACATTAAAAGAAAAAGGATTCAAAGTTGGTTGGATAGGATTTACTTCTAATTTTTCTTCTATTCCTTTGAAACAGGCACATGTAACATATGAAATAGAAAATAATTATTTGAGGTTGCAGGGAATAAAGAAGAAAATTAAATTAAGTGGAACTAATCAAATACCTGATAATTATGAATTAGCTAATGCTCACCTAATAAAAAGAAATAATGATTTCTTTCTTCATGTTACTTGTTATATGGAGAAAGATGAAGAATATAAAGAAGAACAAAAATTATTATATGAAAGTATAAAAGATAAAACAGTTGGTATTGATTTAGGTTGTGAAACACAAGTAACATTAGATAATGGTATAAAGATAAAATATGAAGTTCCTGTAAATAAGAGAATAAGAAAAATATCAAGGAGAATAAATAGAAATAAGAAAAATAATACAAAGAATAAGAATTCAAGGAACATGTTCAAAAAGAGATTATTGTTACAAAAAGAATATAATAAATTAAATAATAAAAAGAGGGATATAAAGAATAAGATAGTGAGTGTATTGAGAAAGAACTATAAATATGTTTGTTATCAGGAGGATTCAATAGCTAGTTGGCAAAAGAACGGACACGGGAAGAAGATAAATAAGACAGGATTAGGAGGACTTATTAGTATTCTAAAAGATAGAATACTGACTCCTGTTCCTGTTTCTCAATTCTTCCCTTCAACTAAAACATGTAGTAAATGTGGTAAAAAGAAGAAAGTAGAGTTAGATGAGAGAATTTATATTTGTGATAATTGTAAATTAGAAATAGATAGAGATATAAATGCTGCGATTAATATAAAGAGAGAGGGAATGAGTAAAATACCTGATGGACTCAGGGAATTAACGCTTCAGGAGACAGTAACCTCTGCAAGTCAAGTCTTTAATTCTTTAAAAGGAATTGAGGACTTGACAGTAAGTTACTGTCGTTGAATGAGGAAGCCCCGATGCTTTAGCATGGGGTAGTTCACTACCCAATATTATTACTAAATACTTCATCAGGATTTTTATTTATTAATTTCTCCCATTCATCAATAATTTCAGATATACTAGTCTGATCTCCATATTCATTTACAGGAACTTGCTTCTTGCCATTTTTCTTTTCTTTTTTAGACGATTCTTCATCATTGTCGTCATCATCTTCTTCGTCACAATCATCATAATCACCCCCCTCTGGTTCTTCATACTCACCATCTAAACTATAATCAAAATCCCTGAAATTCCAGCTTTCACCATCATTTAAATGCATATCACTTACACTGACAATATCCCTGCCAAATAACTTACTCTTCTCTACCAATTTCTCCATAACCTTCCTACTATATTCATCCATCTGCCCCAATGCCTTCTTATGATTCTCTAAACTCGTCATAATAACAAATGAACTACTCGAACTGTTACTAACAAATCCATTCCTGATTTTCATTTCTTTCTCCTTTTAATAATAAATTTATTTTATATTTTCAATTTTACCAACGTCCCATTCTATTAAAATATAAGGGCTTGCCAAATATAAACTTGTAATAATCTTATCTTTTTCTTTATTCAACGTCATACATCCAACAGAACTAGAATCAATAATATTAATCCAAATATTAGGCTGATCAAAAATTTGTAATTTATCGCCTATTGCGTATCTAATATTAATAGCAGGTTTATATTCTGCACTTAAAAGATTTTTCTCAATTTCATTTAAAACATTTACATCATTGTCCATTTTTTCTCCTTTAAAATAAATTTATTTTATATTTTCTTATTATTAAAATCCATAGCCAAAAAATCTTCAGGACTGATTACTGCTTTAGGTAAACGCCTCTTCATCTGTTCAACTTCATCATCTATAATAATAAGATGAGGTTTCCTCAAACATGCTACTGCCTTTATATTATATAATTTAGCTACTTTCTTCGCGTGTCTTGCCCCTTTCCCTGACCATAAAACAACAACATGCCCTAACTCTATCAACGCCTTGACTTTATCTATTACATCCTGACGTGGAGGAGCATTTACAGGTTTCCCTTCGACAATGTTCGTCAACGTACCATCTATATCTACATATATTCTCATTTTTCTCTCCAAAAATACTCTATACCATTATACCTTCTCCATCCAAAAAATTCTGATCAATCCAAAAAAGGAAATATAATATAAAATATAGAATATATTATTATGTAAAATAAAAGGATTATTATTATGGGTTGGTATATTTTAGCTAATATTCAGGATACTTGGGATAAATTCCTATTTAACAAAATAATAAAACCTAAATTCCCTACTATGAATCAAAATCAGTATGACCAAATCAAATCTTTCTTCATAGAAAAAGAAATCCAGTTCCCAAATCAAAATCTATCTACTATCATTAATAAATTCATAAACTCATTCACTATCCCAAAAGGAGATAATCAACATATTGTCGATAACTTAAAAATTAATTTCAATAACTATCTCAATAATTTATTATCTCCTGAACAAAAATATGAAAAATTAAAAAATGATATAACCAATCAATTAGTTAATGCTAATTTACCAGGTTATACCAAAGACGATATTGATATTTTAGCAGATGATATAATAAAAAATAATAAAAATGTAAATCAAGTAATAAATAATATAAAAAATGAGAAGAATACTGGAACTAAAAAACTAGTAGAACAATTAGGAGAATATAAATTATATCAGTTGATAGAATGGGAAAGCGACAGTACTGATAAACATCTAGAAAAAAAAGACCAACATCCATGCCATATTGATATGAAAGGAACTAGTTGGTGTGCTAGATTCAAAGAATATTTCGATGAATATAAAAAAAATAATTTATTTATTCTTTTTAAAAATAATAAACCATATATATTGATACATGAAAATACAAATCAGATAGCAGGTACAGATAATAAGCATATATCAATAGATAAACTAAATGATAATGAACTAAAAATAATTGGTAAAGTATATAACTTGATAAATTATGCAATGCAAACAAAAAATACAAAAATTATGAATAAAATTCTTTCTCTTGGATATAAACATAACGATAAGTCTTTAAATTATGCATTAAATTCAAATAATCAAGAAATTATAGATAAAATTCTTTCTCTTGGCGCTAAACCTGATAATGATTCTTTAAATTACGCAATAGGAACAAAAAATCAAGAAATTATAGATAAGATTCTTAATATGGGGGCTAAAATTAACAAAAATTCTTTAGATGCTGCAATACAAACAGAAAATCAAGAAATAATAGATAAAATTTTTTCTCTTGGTGCTAAACCTAGTGACAATTCTTTAAGTATTGCAATACAAACAAGAAATACAAAAATAATAGATAAAATTCTTTCTCTTGGTGTTAAACCCAATGAGGGAGCTTTAAATTCTGCATTATACATGAGAAATATGAATATTGTTAACGAATTACTCAATCTTGGAATTAAACCTAACAGCCATTCATTAGATATCGTACTACAATATAAAAACATAGAACTTATTAAAAAATTTATCAATCTTGGTGCTAAACCTGATGACCATGCTTTATATCATGCAATAGGAACAGAAAATATAGAAATTATTGATAAAATTTTTGATCTCGTCGGTAATAAATTATATGATGGGGCTTTAAACACTGCAATGTTAACAAGAAATATGGAAGTTATAGATAAAATTATTAATCTTGGTGCTAAACCTAATGAGAGGTCTTTATCCTCTGCAATGTTAACAAGAAATATAAAAATTATAGATAAAATTCTTTCTCTTGGTGCTAAACCTGATGATGATTCTTTAAATTACGCAATACAGACAAATAACCCAGAAATTATCAAATTAGTAGAAAATCTTATAAAAAAATATGCTTCTAATGGTTGGTATTCTAATTTTATTAAATCAGCATCTAATGAAATTGATCCTCTCACTAAAGAATATCTACAACATCAAGAAGATGAAAATAGATTAGCTGATCTCAAACGACAAAGACATATCACTTCTCCTACTTTCGGAAATAAAAAAAATATAGAAAATGAAATAAGAGAATTAGAAGAAAAATTAAAAGATTTTGCTCCTACTCCTGATGATTTATATAGAGCAACAGAATATCAACAAAAAATAACAGGTGCTACTTATATTTATTTTATTAAATCAGGTAAATTATTATTTGATCATCCTAAAAAATCCCATGAAAATCTTATAGAAAAATATTACAAAAATATTAATATAAATGACCTTTATGATAATGTAGCTAAACAATTCCATAATGATAAAAATATTGATTTAGATTTTGAGATATTAACAAACAATGTACCAGGTGTAATTTCTGGACGTGTATTAAATGGAGTTAATACTATGTGGGCAAATCCAGGTCCAGAATTAAATAATCTTCTAAACGCACTAAATAAAAATAATATTAAAGTAAATAAAACATATATCCCTAAACAAAATAAATTATTCCCTACTAATGAATTACTTCATTCTTTTTAATATATTTTATTGCCCCATAAACCATATACAAATCATCCATGTTGGCCTAAAATAATAAATATAACTCCATTGACAGAAGGATCAGTTAGAATATATAATTTTTATCATTTACTTCTCATTGTACATTTAGAACATGAACACTTACCAATTAAACCCAATTCACGATATTTCTCTACCTTCTTCTTTATATTTTTATCTGTAACATTACCAATAAATTCAGCATCTTTACAAGCGCATAAATAAACTCGACCATAAGGATTTATAAATAAACTAGGGCAAACACATATATCTTCCTCTCCCCATGAACAACGTCCTGATTTTATTAATTTTATCTTTCTAATACCTCTCAAATCTTTATACTTATATCGCTTCTTAAAAGCTGATATAACACGCTCATCTATTTTTTCATGCCATTCATCACAAGACAAATCCACAGACATAATTCCGTTATGAGCTAATTCAGCAAGACGCAAAGCTGTCTCTGTCTTTTTACCGTTTGTAGCTAACCATAAAGAATTTGAATTAAAATAATTTAAAGATAACCCTATAATTTCCCAAAATTTCGGATGAATAGTTGGTTCCCCTCCTCCAATATCTAAAAACCCTTCCTCTAACTGTAAAGCTTGTTTAAAAATATTAATACTCATATCCTTGCCTTTACTTGTACAAGAAAAGCAACAGTGAGCACATTTCATATTACAACGATTTGTAATTTGAATATACACCTATTGATCCTCTTCAAATATAAATTATATTGTTATATAAAAAGACAATGAATCAAATACTGCGACTAATCACACCATTTTCCTAATACCAAGAAAAGGGTATATATTTTTTATATAAATCCATTATATATCTTTTTAGTTTTCTTACATAAACAGATTTAGCCCACGATGAAACTATCTCTATAGCATGTTGTCTAGCATTCTTCTCTATTTGCGAAGTCAACTTCTCCGCACGTATAAAAAATGTCTGTTTCTCTTTTCTTGGCATAGTCAATACACGATTAGATAACATCTGTTCAACACAAATACTTACATAATTTATATATTCTTTATGCAACAACTCAAGAGCTATTATTTTATATTTATTACATTCTTCATGTAGATAAAAAAATCTCGATTTATTTATATCTTTACTCATATACTTATATTATATACTTATATTATATAGTTTATAATCGAAATCCTGTATAAAATCTAATCTACAATATCTTTTCTTTCCCGTTTTAGATGATTCCGGATCTTTAATAAATAATAAATAATTTTTTTTATTTTACGGAATCCTTTATGTCGAAAAATACCGTTTTTAAAACATACCCCATATATAAAACAATATAATATAATATAATATATTTATTTTTTTATTTTTTACGCCTAACCTCATAATAAATAAAATATTTCTTTTTGTTTCCATGTTTCCAATAAAATAAATAAAAAATAATTGAGTTTAAGCCGAGGCCAATATATTGTAACTATTAGCTGGCACCAATTATTAACTTCTATTTATTCACAATTATGTTTTTTTGTTATGTTTATATTTTTGTTTACAATTACAAATTGTTATATTGTTTTTTTGTTTCGGCTATATTCAATCGGAATATAATTTGCCTATTTGTAATAAACCAATTGGGTTTATTCTTGTTCGGACCATCCAAATGGGATTTAATTTGATCCTTTTTTGTAAACTATATTCAATTGGAATATAATTTATTTTATTTATTTTGGAACCTGCCAAATGGACAGATTCAATGAAAATTATACCATATACCGTTGACATTTTTTTTTATCTACTGTCCCATGAATCCAAAAAAATTCTTGGACCAATAAAAGGAATTTTTAGTTTCTTAAGACCTTTACCAATTTTAATTATTTCATCTTTACTACTCAATACAGAATTAAAATCTAAATCATTACCAACAAAAATACCCCCATATTCTGTATCATTACCAATTTCTTTTACTTTCGGTCCAAAATAAACTCTTTGTTTATTAACCCAGTTCAAATAAAAAGATCTAGCTCCAACAATATCAGCTACTTCACCCAAAAAATCTTCGTCTTCAGTTTCGTCAAAGGTCTCACCATTTATCTTGATAACAATATCATCCTTTGTCCTAACTTTATATTTCTTTAATAAATCATTATATTTTACAGAATAACCAACAAATATATCAAATCCAATACACAATCCAATGTTCATTTTCATTCTCCTTTTTTATTTCTCAACTTTATCAACAATAATATTTTTATTCCCATCCTTATCTTCTTTTATATCTTTTACCGTAACCGCACCTGAACTATTATATAAATTTAATTTTATTCCCTTCCTCTTACAAATTTCAAACATCTTTTTTACACTATCTCCATAATCACCAGACTTCTCTTCTGTTATTTGCTCACTATTCTCAAAAACTACTTTTAGTACATTTTCCCCTGTAAATCCATTATAATTCTTCCGTAATCCACTAATACATGAACTATACAACATCAATTTATGATTATCCTGACTCCCTGTATCATACAATATCATATCAAATCCATCTAATATATTTGAACTATTTATTATCCCTTTTTCTTCTATATCTAAATAAACTGCACCTCCATATATTTCTGGATACATCTTCTGACAAAATAACTTCAAACAACTCTTTGATTTATATTTATCTATTACATATAATCTCTCGTTCTTCTGTAAACCTTTGTTGCTATCATAAAGTTTTACCCCATATGACTTTCCACTATTATTCAAAAATACTACATCTTGATATAAATACCTCTTCGTCTGCATCCAACATATCATAATATCTTTTATCTCTTCTTTCCCTTTACATCCTTGTGATATTAAATATTCATATATATCATTATCCTTTTTATATATGTTTATATTTATATACCCAGGCTCTATTGATAATTTCCCCTTATACACTTCATCCTATCTTTTTACTATATGATTTATAGCATGAGGATTATCCTCATCCCCTTTAACTATATCATCTGGTATAGATGTATTACATACTTTATTTTTACCCACCAACTTTCTCCTTTATAAAAATATAAATAAAAATATATTTATTTTTTATATTATTTTACCAATGCCACTTTATTATAACCATTTCCAAATTTTCCTACTTTCTCACGCGATATTGCTTTTCCATTAATACAACGTATTCCCCAACCATCTGGCCATATAATAGCCATTCCTTTATCCCTATGAAGTTGACCTTTTTCATTTAAATGTAACTCACAAGGACGTTCAGAAATAAAACATACATCCTCACATGGCATCCACCACCCTGCAGATTGAGCTATCTCCATCATTCCTCGCATCGGAATTACCTCATTCTTCATACCAAGAACATCTCCCATGTATTCATAAGAAGCCCACCAATAAGGGTCATATTGTCCAAAACAAACAAAAACACGAACATCGCTCCATACCGAATCCATTATATAATACCATATAGAATCTCCAATACTTGGCCATATCTCACATACATGAGCAAATATAGAATCAGACATATACTTTTTCGCAGGATTTATTATTGAATATAATACAGTATCACGAATTAATCCAACTAAAGGTTTACATGCTAAATTCCTACCTTCCTTTATGGCAATTTTAGCCATAGCCTTCGGAGAATCTACCCATTCAATCCGTTTTGGAATATTCTTACCAACAACTCGATAAGCATCCTTAATTCCATTCTCTGCTCTAATACGATCAGCAGGTTCCGTAGATAAAGAAATATTTAACCATTTCTCCCTATATTTTAAAAGCAAAATTTCCTGTTTCTTATTTAATTTTTTAATCATTTACATTCTCCTTTATTTATTAAATAAAAATTATTCCCTTACTCATCGGATCAATTTAAATATATTTATTTTTTTATTTTTCTAACCGGGAATCCTTTAATTGATAAAAATCCATTTTCAAAATACCACCCCCATCTATTTCTTCCTCCCATAATACCCTATCCATTTGCCCGTAAACCAACAAAAATCATCCAGGTGACTTCCTTTTCATCTAAAGCATGAAATACACTTGATGTAATATAAAAATAATATATTTTAATTTTTTAATGGAATGAAAGATATACCTTCAAACACTGAATCCTTTGGACCATATATCCATCTTACTATTTCTTTTTCAGTTATACTATTTTTTATCCTTTTCCCTTTAGGAACAAAAATAATAGTCCCTTGTAATCTATTTTCTCCAGAATTAAGTAACTCATTTATTTCAGGAATCAACTCAACAGCGAGCATGATAAGCTCGCTGAATTGCACATGTTACCATCATATCCTCAAATTTAATAGACGGAGACTTCGATGTCATCAAAGGAATGTCTTGCATAGCTTCCATTGCCGATAAACATAACTGATCTTTATTTAAATGAATAAAAGCTCCATCAATACTATCTCTCGTAATCTTACCGGAAGGACCAAACACTTCCACCATGATATATATTCCTTCTTCATCAATAGTGTCCAGCCAATCATTATATTTTATTTCCATTTTTTATTTATCCTTTATCGTAATTATATCACTATTGACACCAATTTCCCCCATTCTTCCATAGTCGATTCCCGATCCGGCTCCGGATCTTCTCTTCTAATAATAAATAAAATATATAACTCCAATCCCTGGAATCCTTTATATAAATATTTTCCATTTTCTAAAATACCCCACCCTGTTTTCATCATCCTCAAAAAATATAATAAAATAAATAATATATTATCCCGCATGGAATCCCTTAACTTGATATTTTCCACTTTTTAAAACAGGCCACCCCCTATTTCCATTCTCCTATAAAATATAAAATAAAATATTATTTCCCAAACAGGGAACCCTTACTTACATAAAATCACTTTTCAAACAACCACCACCTCTAAAATAAAATTATAATAAAAATAAATATAACCCCTTATACCGTATATACTTATATAATACTTATATTTATTTTTATTTTTTTTATTTTTTATTGAATAGAATCCCTTATATCGAGAAAATACCATTTCCTAAAACACACCCCCATAAGAGAAAGGGGGGTCCCCTAAAGGGTAAAAAATGATATTTGATTTTTTTTATGCCCCCACTACGGGGGTGGGGGGTGGGTTTTTGGGCTGTTTTTATATTATCTCCGGGCATCAATAAAAAATAATAAAAAGAAATAAATACATGAAACTTAATTCATGTATTTATTTCTTTTGTTTAGCTGATCTTGAGCGTCCTTTCGGTTATGCGAAGCGCGCGGGCCGCTCTTCCGCCTTCCGAACCTTCCGAGACTTCGCGCAAGGCCGCGAGAATCTCTGATTCGATACGGGCTTTCGGATTCGACACGGCCTTCTCGGCAATCGGACCTATCTTGGTCCGATTGCGTCCCGCATAGGGCTTGTCGCCCACAAGACGAACGATCCTCAATCCATGAGACTGGGCTTCCTTTTCCGTCATCAACTTTGCCATTTCCTATCCCCTTGTTTTTGTAAGCTAACCATTGGCTTACATAATATAATAAAATAACATGGGCTATGTCTTCCGGGCATCGTATATTATGTAAGTATAATAAAAGAAGACCATGCTTATTAGGCATGGTCTTCTTTATGGGTTAGCTGGCCTTAGCTATAAGACCAGTCCTGAACGCCATAGCCGCAAGAGCGGCTTCTTCGGACTGGCGAAGTCCGAAATGGGCGATCATTTCATTCGGAGTCATGGACGCAATCTTGCGGTTCCACAACCCCTTGACGCGAACGCAGAACTCCGCGAAGCGGCTAATATATCCCTTCTGGATATAGCCGAAGTCGATTGACAAGCCATTGACTGTCAATTCCGCCCTGGAAAGCTGGGCAATAGGGAGACGTTCGCCGCTAATGCAGCATGTCCGCATCTTGACAGGGAGAGTCGCTTCCCGCATGGCTTCCCGATTGCGGGCAGAATACTTTCCAATGGCCATTTGATTCTCCTTTGATAGTTGCCTTATGTAAGTAGTTGACCATTCAACCGCTTACATATAACAATAAAAAAATCTCATATATTATCTCCGGGCAACAAATAAAATAAATATAAATAAAAAGAAAGACTAGGTTATTAACCTGGTCTTTCTTTTTTGTTTTGTTTACTTACTCCTTGACGGCGAGAGTATAGGTATCGCCATCCCTGAGAATAGTTCCCTTCTTAACTCCATTCGCCAATTCGGTATGGACGTAAGAGAGAACCTTATCGTTATCCATATCTCCCTGATAAAAAATGGGACCAACACAAATCACCTTGGCAATTTCAGGTGGGGTCAAAGAATTGCCGTCAATAACGGCAACAATAGCCTCGCGCGTATGACGGCTAACCTTACTTCCCTTAGCCGCTTCCGTCTTTCCGCCAAGCTTGGCGATTTCCGCGTTGTTAGCCGCAATCTTAGCGGCCAATTCAACATTAGCGGCCCTAAGCTTGGCAATCGACTCGGCCTTAGCCGCAGTCAACTTCTCATTGAGCTTAGCCATAAGCTCAATAACCTGGTCGGAGTCAAGCGCTGCAACGTCAACATCCGTAACCACAACATCATTCGCCATGTCAAACCCCTTTCATTTCTGATACTGTCTTGCGATTGACCATTCAACCGCTTACATAATAGAATAAAAAAATCAATAATCATATCTCCGGGCAACGAATTATATTTAGTATGGTATAAAAAAAAAGAATCAACTTCAAGTAGTTGATTCTTATATTGATGGGCAAATTATCAGTTATTGATATTCTTTGCCCATGTTTTAATACAAACAGAAGAAATAATGGCTAATACTATGGATGTTATTAGTTCGGCCATTATTTCTCCTTTTAGAAAATGTTCCACAGGTCATGGAGAAATATATCTATTTCTATGATAATAGGAGCTATAATGAACCCTATTACGGCTCCTATATAAGCTCCTATTACAGAGTAGAGAAAAATAGTCTCCATGTTTATTTTTCCTTATTTAGTTTTGGCATTTCCAAACGGTAATAAACGGAAGTCCATCGTCCGTTTTGCTTTCTTTGTATATAATGACAAGGTTTGCATTCTCTTTTGTTATGTTTATTGCTTCCTCATCGGATGAAGCGTAAACATTCCCATGATCGCTTTCGGATTCCCAGTAATAACAAGTGGCCTTATCCATGATCTTTTCTCCTTATGTTGCATAATGCAACAATTATTTTATTTACCCCTGGCGAGATTTGAACTCGCAATCTTTAGGCTGAAAACCTAATATCCAAGCCAATTAGACGACAGGGGCTTGTTTATTATATTACGGGATGTGGGGATCGAACCCACGCACTTCGGATTAAAAATCCGATGCTCTACCAACTGAGCTAACCCCGTATGTTTGATTACTTTAGATACGCAAGCCCCATTATCAACCACTTGCGTATCATTTGTAAGGTAGTTCTTTCCTAACTTTGGAAAAGTCTTTGCCCTTACAGTAAATAATAGGAAAGGGAAAAATAGTCTTTCCGGGCAACAAATAAAAAATAAATAATATAAAAAATATAATATATAAATTATTAGTTTATATATTATATTTATATAAATTATTTATTGAAAGAGTTGGTCAAAATTAGTCCATTCAATGGAATAAGGTTGACAGCAGTGAGTTATTGCTGTTATATTGTCATTGTGAATAACAGCGATAGTGATTGAATTTTCTCCTGTCAACTTCACAAAAAGGTTATTTCCGTTTTTGTGATAGTGTTCAGTTCCTACGTGGATATTAGTAGCTTCTAAGAAGCAAAATTTAATTAATTTAGCTTCAAGTTCCATTTGTTTGACTTGTGGAGAGTCTTTTTGGTCTGAATTCATTTTGTTCTCCTTTTTTATTGTAAGTGACTGGTTATCAATCAGTTACAATAAATAATAGGTTGAGTGATTTTATTTAGTCCGGGCATTGGGATTTTTATGATTGTCTACTAAAAAAGACCAAGTAAAAATACTTGGTCTTTTATTATATTATTTTGTTGCGTTTTCGATTATGGTTTTGTTTTTGGCTATAGCTTTGGTTAGGAAAGCTATATTTTGTTCAAACTTAGCAATGGCCTTTTTGTTGAATTCTATATTTTGAGTAAGTGAGGCGATTCTTTTCTCCATTGATGCGTTATCATCAATGAAGCGTTGAACCTTTTCGAGTTTTCGTTTGAGTAGTTCAGCTTCTAGCTGTTCTATTGACAATTCGATTTCAGTTATATCAGGCAAGTTATTTCTCCTTTTTTTGTTTATAAGTAAAAGAAAAGATTATTCTTTTACTTATCATTTACATATCGTAATAGCCAACTTTTCACTGGGTCAGGTAGTGACTCTTCCTTTGTATAGAACTTCATTTGTTCTCCACCTTCCTTAAATGTTCTATTTTCCGGTATAAGGATAATTCTATCCTTTTCGAGGACGACTTTGATGAGCATTTAATTTTCCTTTTTTATTTATTATTCCTGCCCAGATTTGAACTGGGAACAAGGGATTAGAAGTCCCTCATGATATCCGTTTCACCACAGGAATAAAAAAATTAAACGGCTATGGCTTTTGACAGTTTGATTTGATTGCCGAAATGAGAAGCAATAAAATGTGCTATTGCTTCTTTTTGGTATTCTTCGACATGTTCCTTAAACTTAAGAATAAAGAACATATCTGAATTTTTCGTTTGTGTTCCTACTCCAGTGTCGCCGTTATCGGTTGTTACTGGGTTATTGCTTTCATTCATATTACTCTCCTTACAAACGGTTTCACAAAGGTCACAATCCATAATACATGATGGCATTTAATCTCCTTTTCAGCTAATGGTGTTTTATTTTGGTTACGTATTAGAATAAAAAGGACAGGTGGTAGGTTTCCGGGCAAGGTATTTTTATTGTCTACTAAAAGGGAAAAGGCCAAGTAAATTAATACTTGGCCTTATTAGTTTATTGTTTGAGTTCTTTATCTTTGGATATGGTTCTTTCAACATTAGCAATTATATAAGCTTTAGCAGCAAGATATAATGCTAATCCAAGACAAATACTTACAAAAAGTTCCATTAATTTTGCTCCTTTAGTTTATTTGGTGTATTCTGAACGCTTTATTCTATGGATAGTTATTCCTTTATTTTTTGGTATAAGATATCTAACATGTTTATCTAATGTTTCCTCAATATTTTCTTCGAGGACAACATAACCTCTCCCTTGTTTAGGATGTTCAATAGTTTGGTGAGTAATAGTTTCGTCAACTGAATTAAACCAAACTACTTTAGCTTTGCAGACTGGACATCTTGCTTCGTCCATATCTTTTTCAAGGCCATAAGTACAAGGAAGATGAAAATAATGACCATTTTCACAGATTGCCTGTTCATAACCTTGATAGGACATATTATTTCTCCTTTTTAGGCATCAACCTTAACAGGCTGCTCTTCCCTAACCTTTCGGTTATCGGGGCCGAGGAGTCTATTAGCTTCCTCCTGGCCGAAGATATTAGTAATCTGTTGGCGGATTTCATCACAGGGCTTAATCCAGCGATAGAAAGCGCCCTTCATCCTTCGGGCGGTTTCATCATCACCAACGCGCTTAGCTTCCTTTCCCTTGTTGTAGATATCCCAAGCGCTCCAACTGAGAGCCTTGTAGATAGTGACGGCTTGCTTTACAGCGACATTGACATTGATAGCAATGACAACAACCTCGCGCTCCTTGTTCTCACTTTCAGACATTGTAATACCCTTTCAATGGTAACAAAAAAGAAATATATGAATGACATATTCATATATTTGTAAAGGCTTACCATCATTGCCTTTACGATTTATAATAGAAAAAGGATTTTTTATATGTCCGGGCAACGAATAAAAAATAGATATAGTAAAAAAAATACATGGGGTTTTTAGGCCCATGTATTTATTATTATATTTACTCCTTAGCGGCAAGAGTATACTTCTTACCATCCCTGATAATAGTACCAGCCTTAACGCCGTTATTAAGTTCAGTATGGACATAAAGGAGCTTATTCTTATTATCCATACCTTCGGGATTGAAAATGGAACCAGCGCAAATCTTCTCAACAATCTCAGGTGGAGTCATATAAACGCCATCAATAACGGCAACAATAGCCTCACGGGTATTGCGAGGAACCTTAGTTCCTGTAGCCTTAGAGTCGGACTTACCACCGAGCTTAACAAGCTCGGCGTTATTAGCCGAGACCTTAGCGGCCAGTTCAATATTCTGCGCCTTAAGCTCAGAAATCTTATTTTCCCTAAGCTTAGAAGCGATAGCCTCAAGGGTAGCGAGATCCATTCCCTCAAGTTGCTCCCTCGTAAACTGAGTATCAACGGTAATAGTATCAGCCATGTTACTTTCTCCTTTTCTTTCTACTTACTTTTTGATACGATTGAACATACAACCGTATCGACTTACAAACTATAATACGGAATTGAATTTTTTGTTTCTCCGGGCATTGAGTTATTCTATATTTTTCTCCTTTCGTGTTAAATGTTTATTTTACTTTTCCTTTCCCATTACCTCATCAAACGCCTTATTGAATCTCCATGCTGTAAACATACAACCAGAAAGAAATCCAATAGCAAGTGAACAAGAAAAAATAGAAATAATATCCATTTTATTTCTCCTTTTGTGTTGTTTATTATATTATTTGTGTCGTTTAGTTACACACAGTTAGATAGTTCTTACGCGATTTGCATTTTCTCTATCTATTCTATTACTTTTCAATCTCTTTCCTCATAGTACGAACTGAATAAATACAGCCAAGTGCAAATCCAATAGACATTGAAAGGAAACAAATAGATAGATAAAGAGTAATATTCATTTTCTTTTCTCCTTTTAGTTGTTTATATTATTATTAAACAAATAATAATAAAAATAAACAACATTTTTTAATGTTATTACGGGTGGTGGAACTCGAACCCACGGCCTAAAAGTTAAAAGCTTTTTGCTCTAGCCAACTGAGCTACACCCGCATGTTTTATTTACTTTAGATTACCTTGTTTGTCATATTCACTTATACCAGACAGTGAATAATGTTCCTGCCATGCTTCTTTACAAGTCTTACATTCACAATCTCTAAAACCTTGTATACTATTAAACTCGACAGGTCCAGCAGTTATATCTTCTGAATTACAAAAAGGACAGATATTACCACCAGATTCCAGATATTCCTTTTCTCTTTTCTTCATATCCTCATATTCAGCATCAGTTACCATTTATTTTCTCCTTTAAGTAAAAGAAAATCAACAGGTTACAATTGAAAATAGATTCTGTTGATTTTCTTGTTCCGGGCATCAGGAAGTGGGAGTCAATTCTATTTTATCGACAGTACCTCTTCCAATTAGTCTTTCATAATCATCATCTCCTTTTATAGTCCCTTTAACGATATTCAATCCAACTAATTCATGGGCCAAACATTGCATTTTATTACTTACTGTTTCCCAAAAAGGATTATAAAACCAACCATAAGAATCAGAAACAGAGACATAGCCTGTTTCTTTACTTTTCTTTAGCCATAAAGCAAGTGAGAGACAATCTTTATGAGAGTTAAGTGAACAAACAAAAGTATCATCGTTTAGCTTCTCGAAGCGGAAAAGAAACATGTTTTTATTCCTTTTTTGTTATCTTATTGAGTCATGGAATATATTTTCAGTTACCTGTCTTCCTTTAATCAAATAGATACCTGTTTCATATTTATTCATATTCCAATATCCATCAGTATCAAATGGGTTAAACGCCCCAGTAGGATCATTGATAGTAAAATAACAAGTTTCTTTAGCCAGTTTAAGCAAACCAGCCAGTGAAATACATTCTCTACCCCCGCACGTATAAATGAGACAATCATCAGGTTGTGAAGGGTCTTTATATATTGTGAACTTGAACATTTTTTATTCCTTTATTATTCAGTTAGTCTATTACGAAAAATAGAACAAGAAACAACTTCACCTTTCCACAAATAAATCATTTTTATTGTATCTCTAATCAATAGTGGAATCACAGAAGTAAAAGGATTATAGAAATCTCCTTTACTATCAGAAACAAGTACAACACCTGTTTCTTTTGATCTTTCTAGCCAAAGTGCAATAGCCATACATCCTTTATCATCATGGCAAGTAAAAACAATAGAATTTTCTGTTTCATTTTCTCGTCTCAAAAATCTAAAGAAATATGGCATTTGTTTTATTCCTTTTTATGCAGAGAGTTTTAGATGAATTTTGACAATAGTGGAGAAAAACTTATCAGTTATAGACTTATGAACATTTTGTGCAACTGCTATATGAAACCTATCAACAAGTTGAGCCTTCAACCTAATAAGTCTCAATCTATCATCTAGCAGGTTAGCAGGGACATAAATAATATTTATTTACTTACTCCTTTTTCTTTATTCTTCAACAGTAAGAGATATTTTATTTGTAGCAATAGGGCCACTCATCAAAACAGCATGATAAATATATTCACATCTGTGAATCTTAACACGCCAGTCCTCAATACAATTTGGGCCTGGATTAGGAAAAGTAATATATGCGGCTTTATAAGCCCTTATAGCAGCAGATTGTATTTCATTACCATCCTCATAACTATTATACCAATCCTCAACAAAAATATAAATCTTATCTTCATTACAAGTAACTGACTTCTTACCATCAGACAAAATGTACTTCATTATTCTCCCTTCCATTTTCTACAAGAAAGAATATTATTCTTTTTCTTTTTATCTACAAAAGAAAAAGAACCAGGTGCCATAGGTTTTCTTTGTTTTTTATACACTTCTAAAGCAGTGAGTGTTTTATTTTTCTTTATCTTTTTCAATATTTATCTCCTTTTATATTGTTCCTCTATTAAAATAAGGGAGTGAACTTAATCACTCCCTTATTTTTGTTTAGATGACTTCGGATTCAATAACATCTTCTGGATAGTAAAAACGAACAAACATATAATCCTTAATCGCAAACCAATAAATTCTGCCATTGATAGTAACCTTGAGAATATTCTTATTACTATCAACCATTTCTTTTGCCTTAACTAGGCCATATTTATTATTTATTGCCCGAAGAAAAACGTCATTAAAAATACGCTTCTTTCTATTTAGAGGAATGACCATATCCCAAATAGATTGAGGAACATTCTTAAAACTAGAAAGACCTGACCATATTTTCTTTATCTTCTTATCTTCAATTCTATTGATAACCTTCCAACGTCTAGCTTCAATAGCCTTGACATCATTTAGGACAGGAGGCCAAACAAAAGAATCTTCAATAGAATTAAGAAACCATTTCTTTGTCTTAACTCCATTTACATAAATCCAACCATCAGGAGCATGGGCCATAACATCACCATCAGAAAAGTCTCTTGTTTCCCCTTCACGAAAACTAACAACACTGTTTTCCATTTCTTTCTCCTTTTTTGTTTACTTGAACTGTTTTGACCACGAAATATAATCAATTACCAGGGTTTTGCCCTTCCGGGCATTGAGTTACAGGTTCCTTGACAGTATACCGATATTGTTTTACTTCATTGCGCTTCATATTAGGGAATTGCTTCTTCATTTCCCTTATTAGACGTTCCCTATCCCTTTCTTTCCTTTGTGCTGGGCCATTAAATTTCTTTTGCTTCTTTATCTTCTGGACACCTGGATTATATTCATCTTCATCATAAATACTTTCAGGTTCAATAAAAGAAAAATGAATATCTACCATTTCGTCGATAATAAAATCAATTTCATCTTCCATTGTAGGCCCTTCCTGTTGGATAAAATATATTTTTCATCTAAATATAATAAAATTTTATTACCCTCTATAAAAATAAGCCCAAGTAACTTAATACTTGAGCTTATTTTTTTATTATTTATTTAATAAGATCAATTACCAACTGACGGCAATATCTCATTTGCTCCCTTTCACGCCTATATTCATCAAGAATCTCTTGACGTGTTTTACCACTAGAACCATGTTGTTCTTTCATTTGGGCAGGAGTAAAATTCTTAAATGACATTTCTGCCCTTTCCAAATCATCATCTGTTGCCCAATTCAAAGCCTTAAGAATCTTTTCTTTTGCTTGCGCTCTCTTTTCACTTTCAGTAAACATTATTACTTATTCTCCTTTTCGGCGTTAGGTATAAATCTAAAAAATGGACCATCTCCACTATCATTTGTATAAAACTCTGCAACCTTAGCCGTTATAGCCGCCTGTTGCAAATTCTTATAGTTTTTTTTATAATTTATTCCCATAATATAAATAATAACAAATATAAAAATAGTAATAGCAATCTTTGTTTTTTCCATTATTTATTCTCCTTTTAGCTGACCATAGCCAGCTTATGAGGAACAATCAACTTATTCAGCAAATAACCCACCTGGTCATTTTCATTAGCTGAATAAATAGTATTTTCAGGGTTATTATCAGTACAAGTACAGGGCATTTCATCCTCAATCATCCTGGCATTGATAAAATCAATACCCTCTTGGTAAGAATCAACAAACTTACAAGGAGTCAAAGTACCATAAACAAACTCGTAAACCATGTAATTACCCATTTTCATTCTCCTTTTTTACTTACTTTCACCTTGACCACAAAAAAGAATAAATATCAGGTTTCAAGCACCTCCGGGCATTGACTTTTTTTCTTATCATTTGGAGTAATATTATTAATAACAATATCCAAATCTTTAGCCATATTATCTACAATACCACCAATATCAATTATTTTCTGCCCGTCCTTAGGATCAACTTTTACTCCAGTCATATTAATAATAACATCCTTATTTTGTTTCTTAACATAACCCAAAAATTGATCAATAACTTCCATCTTATCCTTTGTCTTCTTATTCTCCCTATACTCCTTAATATAATCAATCAATGAACAAATACCAACTCCACCCCAAAAAATACCAAGTGGAATCCAAATAGGAGAAAGAACCCAAACCCAACTCCAATCTATATTATTAGTCAACTTCAACCCAATAAATAATATGCACAACATCCCACAAAATCCAATACCACCATTGCTTGAATTATTACTCATTCTACTTGTTCCTTTCTTTTTATTCCTTATTTATATCATATCCACACACAGTTAAAATAAGAGCACCCACAAATATAATAGCAATAACACCAACAGTAATACCAAATGGAATCCAAAGTGGAGAAAGAACCCAAACCCAAGACCAATCAATATAATTAGTTAGCTTCAACCCAATAAAAAGAATACATAACATCCCCAAAAATCCAACTGCGCCATTACTTGTTGAATTGTTACTCATTTTCATTCTTCCCTTCTTGTCAATAGAAAATAATAGTAAATGATAGCAACAACAACAAACAATAACAAACTGCAACAAGAAACAACATTCAGAATATCATTTCATAGAAAAATATTTTTATTTTTTAACTCCTTACAGGTAAAGGGTTTAGAAAATATTTTCAAAAAATCGTACAAATTTAGAAAAATTGTTGTCAACGCTACCAGATTTTTCTGATATATTATACCTTAAAGAGCACCGCCAGGTGCGAGAGCAGAATGAAATGGAGCCTTAACAATTAAATAAATATCATATCTCATATAAAATAAATAATAAATACAAATCATTCGTAACAATTTCTCTTGAGGTCTTCCGAAAAGAAAATTGTTAGGAATGATGAGATGAGTATATTTACTTTTCCTTTGAGCCAGGTGGTCTTCCACCCAGGAAAAGTAAATATACTCATCTCCAAATATAGAAAAAGTACTTAGTTCCTGACTCTTGAAAACACAAACACCAAAAAATAAAATTGATACATAACTAACCACAAATATATTATATTATTTTATCTTCTGCGAAAAATATTGACAGGAGGATTAGAAAAATTAAATCTAACGGAAACACAAATATAACTTTCTTTTCCTTCACTTTCTCTTATCCTGAAAGTTTCTTCCCATGCTTCATTACAATTTTTACATTCAACACGTCTGAAAGAAGTATATAATCCCATATTCATACGGGAACCAACTATATTCTTACTGTCACAAAAAGGACAAATTTTTCTATTTGACTTAAAATATTTCCTTTCAAGAAGAGTCCTAGCCATTAAACACCTGCCTTTTCTTTATTTTCTTCTTCAATTACCTGCCTAATATCTTCGGCCAAACAAAAAGCATCTTCGTCATCTTCATTCTCAAACAATTCATTTAATCTACGCAAAACAATAAAAATATCCTTATCACTTATCTTACAATACAACCTTAATCCTCTATCTTTTGTATCCCACTTAAACTCTGATTCAGTTATAGCTTCTAAATATGAATCTATACCCATATTCACTACACGAACCATAATAGCACTATCCTTACTCCATACTGGAAAACTACAATTAAACATTTGATTTTACTCCTGTTTTAATAAATTGTTCACTAAATTTATTTATCTTCGCAATAGCGTCAAGATAAATTATCTCCATACTTCTAACACAATTAGAACATACCATCATCTCTTTATTAAAAGAAACAATATCTATATCCCTATCTTGACAAAATATCGACATCCCTAAATCTATCAACCACAACTCAAATTTATTATATTCTTTCTTACAAACAGCACAATTACACTTCCTCATTCTTTTTCTCCTTTTTTCGCAATAATAAAAATATTTATTCCCCTCAATTAAAATAAAGCCCAAGTTATAATACTTGAGCTTTATTTATTTTATTTTGGTGGCCTAAGTGGGACTCGAACCCACACGCCCTTTCGGACAAAGACTTTTAAGATCTTCACGTATGCCGTTCCGTCATTAGGCCATATTATTTTATTTATTCGCCGTAAAGTTCCTCATGACTATATTCATCATGCTCATTATCAATAAGACTTTCATCGACATCTTCTAAAAAAGAATAATCTTTTGGCATATCTACAAAAAGACATTCCGCCAATGTTCGCAAAACAGAAGTATTATCCATTTTTCATTTTCCTTTTTACTTCAACTTATTCTTTTCAGTCAATTCTTTACAAGGAACAACTTTAGCACAAGTAGAACAATAATTACCTCCATCATCTTTTTCATGACTAGCCAATATAACACCACATCCCTTACACTTTTTTGAAATACAACTAACACAAATATGTTTATTATTCTTCTTTTCAGCAGAAGACAACTTCTTACCACATTCCATACATTCAGTTATCTTTTTATACTCCTTACTAAACCTATAATCTATTTCTTTCTTCAACATATTCCACATCTTTTTACTCATAAGAAATGGACCTTGCATATTACTGGACATATACCTACGCTGATAATTGATCCACAACGCTTTAGTTGCTTTTTCAGGAATATTATGATAAACATCTCCAACTCTAAAACCCAACATCTGTCCCTCACTATCTACTATATCAATTTCAGCCCCACCCATAGCAACAAAATCCCCTTCACTACCTTTCAATGACTTTGCAGTATTTTCATATTGAGTAGCCAATTCACCAGAATTATCAGCAAATTGCTTATCCTCAATAGCCTCTAAATCCTTAACCTTCTTTGCCAAAACATTATATCTCTTACGTTTATCCTTTAACTCCTTCTCTGTCATATACTTACTCCTTTTTATTCTTTTCTATTCTTTTCTATCTACAACCTATATTAACATTTGCATTTTCCAATACAAAATCTTTAGAAACCTGTCTAAATTCTGAAATCTCATAGGTTTCTACCCATACCTTATCACATTTAATACAAAACATATTCATTTCAATAAAAGTAGTTCCCAAATGAGCATCAGCTATATCACCACCATTTTCCTTACAAAATGGGCAAGTAATAAAATTACAACCACCAACAGGAATCTTATTTGTCTTCCTAATAGCCAAATACTCACCATCAGTCTTACGCTTACTCATTCCATTCTCCTTTTTGTTTACTAAATTCCATTTCGGCCACAAAAAAGAATAAATTATATTCTTTTACCATCTCCGGGCATTATTCCTTTTCAAAATAAATATAAATCAATCGCCCTATATAAAATATACTAATTATATATATTATATTCATTTTATACCTCAATAATAAAATCTTCTGGTTTTTCACAAAACAACTTTGTTATCTTTTTACAACTTCCACAAAGTTGCCATGTCTTTCCGTATGGTTTATCTGTAATAGAAAATGTAATATATTTAGCAGCAGAAGTCTTACTCGCTTTCTCAAAAAGAATTCTAGCTTTATCATAACTCAAACCTTTAGCTAAAATCATATCTTTACGCAAAATTATTTTCTTTGCCATTTCATTCTCCTTTTCGTCACTAAAAGAAAAATAATTTATTTATTTTTCAGTAATCCCTATAAAAATCAAAACTAGGTAACTCAAGTATAATTATATTCTTTTCAATAATACCAAATTCTTTACAAACCAATTCTATTACACCACTTATATTATAAGCCATAGGAAATATAGTCGGATATTTACGCATTTATTGAAAATAATTCATTTCATTGCCCATAAAGGATCAATTGACTTGCCCATAAACCTATAATAAAGCCTCTCCCTGCCCTTCCGGGCAAGAGATAGTCCTTTCTTACCATCTATCCCCCAATATCTAATAAATTCATCCCTGTTCATCTTTTTTATCTCCCACCAAATCTATCATGAAACATCAATGCCCAAATATAACAATATCCTTTATTTCTTCTACTTCAATAGAAAAAGAAATATTATTCATTTCATTTTCTCCTTTTTCTATAAACCCACACTCTATAACCATTTACAATAAGAAAACCATCCCAATAACCTCCGGGCAACAAAATAAAATATCATAAATATAAAAAACAAAAAGAACCATATTATTGATCCTTTTTGTTTTTATTTAACTAAATTATATTTATTTTGTTCTACTTCAACTTCAAAGCACTCTCTACAGAAGATAGATGCTCAATATCTATCTTATTCTTCAAATAAACACTACCAGCAATAGAATAAAATGTATTCTTAAATTTCTTGTAACTAATTACACTGCCATCAGATAATTTTACAAATTTACAATTATCCTTATTCTCTCGACTAATAAAAGGCTCATAATTAATAACAACACAACCACTACCATTACACATCCTACAAATACCATCAATACCATTCGCAGTAAAAATACCAGTCCCATTACATGAATTACACTTCGTCTTAACACTAACTCCAATCTCACAACTTGCACTCATTCCTCTTCTCCTTTTCCTAAATGAATAATATAATTCAATTGTAACTTAACAACTAAATTATATTTATTTTTTATTCTACTAATTCTCCAATATCTACTCCCATCTCTCTTTCTTCTATACTTATTCCACAGCTATCTAAATCACCAAAATAATGACTACCATCCCCACAAATCCCTGTAACATCTCCATTTAAACAACTTACATCCCCATACAAACTACCAATAATACCATAAATGTTACTGCAATCCCCCATAATCTCATGAGTAAATTTATGATCATCTGAATACTTCAATTTATCATGTAAACCACTCATCTTAATTCCACCAACTAAATGATAAACTCTCCTATAAACTAAATTCCTTTTCATTTTTCTTCTCCTTTAGTCAATTCCAATAAAATATAAAATATCTATTCCAAACACCCAAAAAGGATCAATTGAAATAAATATATTATTATTTCACACAATCACCAATACCTCATTATCCTACTTTCAGGTAAAATATATTTTATTATTTCACCAAACAAAGAAAATCAAGCATAATCCTAAATAAAAAATGAACAGAAAATTTTCCAAATCCAAAAATCCAATAAACGATTCAATGTAAAATCCACCATAAACCATTGAAAAATAAGAAAATAACCAAACAAAAATCAAATTCCAAAGCTATAAGGAAATATAGGCCCATTAGGTAGATGAATCACCCCCCTAAATGATCCAAAAAGAACCTAAAAGGACCGATAATATAGGCCCAAGCACCATGAAGGACCAAAGTTCATGATCCAGGATCCCAGGTTAAGTATCTTATATATATTGAAATGTATTATTGAAATCATATTCTGTCCCCAGAATTGATTTCAATACTTACGCCAACTTTTTTCAAACAAATCAAAATATATAAATTTAGAATTCATTCCCAAATTATATAAAATTATTCATTTTCTTACACCATCCCAATAACAAAATAACCCAAAAATTAAAAAAGTATATATACCCCGTATATATAAAGAAATTTTTTCATTCACTTTCCCATATCCAAACTACACAGAAAAAAGAAACAAAAATGACAAAATCCAAAATAATCCATAAAAAATATCAAAAATCAATAAATCTATTTATTTTCCTTTATTTTTTCCCAATAAAAATAGATAAAAAATGACACAACCTCCATAAATCAACCAGGAGCCTCTATTTTTATGCTCATGGCTCTTTTCTCCATATCAAAATCAAAATGCCAAGAAACTACCCCAGAATAAGTTTATGGGCAAGTCTACATTGCCTCAATCACGCATTTTGTTCGACGATAGAACAAAATGCTTATTTCGGCAATGATCATCCCTAATCGTTCCGAAAGACTCCACGATTACGGATGATTTATTATTTTAAATTAAAAAATATAAAATAACATGAATAATATATGTTTTCTTATCTCCCTCTACAATTAGTCGAATCATATCCTAAATTTAACCATTCCCATAAAAAATGAATAAAATATAATAAATTATCCTTTTTAGTCGATTATCTATTGCTTTCCCTGTTTTTATTATATTTTCCGCATTCCTATGAAATGTTCCGCTCATTTAGATGATACCAATTGCCATTTCTACATACCAAAACTCAACCAGGTGACATTCTAACTGATTTCTGGATACTTTCCTCACCTAACTAAAAATTATAGCCCTCAATCAATAATCAAAAATAATATAAAATTTATATACTTTTTCATTTTTTATACAGTTTTCAAAAATAATTTAAATTTTTTATTGATTTACTTCAATTTTATACTTTATTTTTTAACATTTGAAAAATTTCTTTCAATTTTATACTTTATTTTTTGATACAGGTATCATAAAAGCCTATAAAACAAGGCATTTGCTCATCAAATATAAAGAAACAGTAATAAATATGTAAAAAATATATAAATAAATAGTGGGTAGAAGTGTTAAGAAGTGAATAAAAGTGAAACATTGTAAATCTTTATATATCAAGGAGATATAAGTAATTATTTGAAACGTTTGTTTGATATATTAGATATAAGAGAACGATAAAAAATAAATAAGATAATCCTCTAGTTTGAATGGAGAGGATTATTTTGTTTATTTTTTATTGATATTATTTATATTTACCATTTGAATGTATTATTAGAAGTTGGGCCGAAATCTACTATAAATTCATTAATTATTTCATCTTTCCCTTTTTCGGTAATAGTATAAGATTCTGGTTCATCTTTCATAAGATAGATTAGGTTATTATTTATTAGGTTTTTGA
Source organism: Nanobdellota archaeon (assembly GCA_038044205.1). Taxonomy (GTDB): domain Archaea; phylum Nanobdellota; class Nanobdellia; order Pacearchaeales; family GW2011-AR1; genus MWBV01. Next base: position 105,191 of record JBBTAN010000017.1, on the reverse strand, counting down.
TTATATTATTTAAGTTTATATTAGAGATATGTATAAGGGAATTAATATAATTTATATGTGCTCCATCGAATCTTGCTTTAAATATAGTGAGGAGTATTTTTATTTCATTGTTATTCATTTGAATTAATCCTTTTTTATTGGGAAAGAAATTAAAGTCCAGGGATCGGAGTTATTATGAGTCATACAGGAATCATACTGATATTTTAATCCTTCTGGAGATATAGCAAATTCAATAGGAGTATTTCCTTTTCGTTTGATAAAGATAAAATTCCATCCATTATTTTTAGCTTTGTTTCTATCATATCCGAATAAAGCTTTTGGAGTTCTTTTAAAAGCTTCCTCGAAAGTTAACATAATTAGTTTTTCCTATTAGAGTTTAATATAATTAGGGAGATGGGAGATAATGACTGGAGATTCGATAAAATAATTAAGGAGTTTATTTTTACCTGATTCGGTGATAATAAATGAATCATCTCCTTCATTGGAATAGTTTATATTTTTGATTAGTTTATTTGTGTTTTGCAGGGAATAAAGAATAGTTTTAATATTAGGTAGAGGGATAAGGATATGGATATTTATTTCATTTATATTTATTTGGCCGTATTTATAGATAATGAGGAGGACATAGAATTCATTAGGGGACATAGGTGATTCTCCTTTTTTATTTGATATTTAGATGTCCAGAATTGTTTTTGATTTTAGCATAATCTGGTACATAATGGTCAATATTTTTTAAAATAGGATTTTCATTAGGATATATACAATAATGGATGTATTTAGATACAATTTCTGGGGCGATATTTAGGAGTGATAAGACGAGTTTTTTATTTTGGTTGATATAGTCATCATCAGATTGGTTAATTTGTTTAGGTTTATAGTTTTGGGCGAGATGGATGAGGTTACGAAGATTTTCAATAGGGGTCATTTGATTTTTCCTTTTTTGATTAATTTACAATTGATTATTTATAATAGAATCATCTGGTCTTCGTCTCTCCCAATATCCTTTTTGGAAAAGTTTAGAGACCATAATTCTTTTACTGTTAATAATTTTTATATTGAGTATTTTTATAGATATTCATCATATTTTCAATATCACTATCTGTTGGAGAGGGATTAGAATTCATTTTCTTTGTAATAGTTTCATTCATTTTAGTTCTCCTTTTTTGATTTTTGGGAAGAATATAAATATATTATTAGTTAGGGGTTTATATGATTTTACGCATTTTTGTTTTTTTAGATGTTAAATTTTTATATTCGGCAAAGCTATAAATAATAGTTATTAGAGGGAAGATAAAGTAAAGGGAAATATAAATTCATTTTGTAGTATTTGACATTTAGTTCTCTTTTTTTTGGGGATAAAAATAAATATTAAATTTAAGGTTGGTAGGTTCTAATATCATGATAATGATTATGATTATAATGATTATTAGATTTGTCATAATTATTTATTTGATTTAGGGAATTTAGGAATTGTAGGTGAAGTTGGGCATCATTTAGGTTATCCCAAACGGAGTTATTGAAAGGTCCATAGGTTTTATCTGCAAATTGAGAAGTAGTAACGACTTGGTATAGTTGTTTACCTTGTTTTACGGCATCGTCAATTTCACTTTGGGACATGGAATCTCTGGTTCTTTTAGATTGAAGGTCATTCATTTAATTTACTCCTTTAGAGCGACAAAACCATCAATGAGTTTATTTTTATTAGCAGCAGTACGATGATAACCATCAATAAGTCTAAATTTATCATCTTTCTTTACGGCGATACCAGAAATACCTTGATAATTTTTATAAATAGAAGTATCAATTTTTTTATAATATTTTGTTTGGCCGAAAATAATTAGATCTTTATTGACAGTAAGGAGTTGGAAGGATTTATTAATGAGGATAGGTAGAACATAACCATATTCAAATTCAAGGATTTTCCTAATAATATCATTATCATTTAGGTTTTTTATTTGATTGATTTGTTTGTCGATATTATTGGCAAATGGATTCATAATACAAACTCCATCAATTTCTTCTCCATAATAACCAGATGTAATAATAACATCCCAACAATCAGTATCATAAATTTTATTAATAACAAGGATACGTTCAATAGCATATTTAAGAACAGTTGAAAGGTTTTTCGTAAAAGAATCAACAAGTTCTTGTATATTTTTAATTCCAGTAATTCTAGGATTAATAATTTTTTGGCATCTACAAATAGAGCCACACCCTTTTTTATCACAATTTCTTTCAGTATCATAGTCTATATCTACATAGCAACGAAAATTTTTATTAAAAACAGATTCAATGATTGGGTCAATAATTTTATGTTTACGCATTAATTGATTCCTATTTAATAAGATTTTGGATTTGGTTATCAATATTACGGGCAATATCTTCATCAATAAAGACAGAATCAATTTCTTCGCCATAGTAACCTTGAGTGATATTAATTTTCCATGAATTTTGGTTTTTGATATGGTTGTTTATTAGGATTTTTTCGATTTTATCCATCATGTCACCTGTAATAAAATCAATATTCATATACTTAATAAGTTTAGATATTAGATCTTTATCTTTTACTATGGCGTTTTCGATAGTAGAGCAACGGCATATCCCTTCTTGGTCACAACCTGATTCTTCGCAAGTTGTTTCAGTATTGTATGTTATATCAATAATATTATGGAAATTGATACCAGCAAGAGAATTAAAATTATATTTATATTTAGTAGGTTTGGAATAACAAACATTATTAAGGACATTAGAAAGAACTTCGGTTTTGATGATATTAACTTTAGACTTAGATTCAACTTTATGGAAACTAAAATTATTAATAATTTGTTGAATTTGTTTATTATTAGCTTGGACATCTATCTCAAATTCAACTGCTACTGTAAAATTAGCATTAACAGTTTGATTATTGCTATAGATAGGGAGATGAGTATGATGTAACTCATTACAAGATTTAGACTTACCGCAGACTTCACATTTACCAATAGAACGTCCAATAGCAGTAGGCCACTTATTCTTTTTAGCGCAATCATCACAGAAAAACATTTGTTATTCCTTTCAATAAAAAAATAATAAAAATTATAGGTTATTTCGGATCAGTTTGGATATATAAATTATTTATCAGATTATCAATTTTTTTATCTATGGTATTTGCAATGTGGTACTTAATACTACATGTTAGTATTTCATCTCCCCAAAGATCTTTAACAATATGAACATTCCATGATTCTTTACTATCTATCTTATTTTGGATAAGAATATTAATAAATTTATCTTTATTTTTTAAAAGAAGATCTGTTGTTGGATTTTTATATTGAGGAAGTCTGGAGATAAAAATATTATGTATTTTATCTAGGTTGATAGAGATAATGTTTATACCAGTTAATATATTATCATCTTCTAATTGTATAGCACCAATAAAATTAATAAGATGTATTGGATTTGCTTTCATTTGTAACTCCTTTTATATATTAAAATTAAATATGTTCATTGTATCTATCACTCTAAATATCGTATTTTGAAATTCAAATACTATATTTTTATGAAAATGTCCCATAAACCAATATTTTGGTTGATGTATATTAAACATAAAATCTAAACCTTTAGAAGTAGAAGAGGGGATTTTATGAGCATCTGGGCAAACTTTATAATAAATAGATTCAGGGGCATCATGGGAAATAACAAAGTCAGGTTTAGTTTGATGATATAGTTCAACAGCATTATTCATTTGTTCATAATTTAATTGTTCGTCGTCCCAGTAGTTCTTACCCAATATTCTAAATGCTCTATCAATAGAAAGAGCGCCAGAGACAAAGAAAAGACCATGATTAGAAATACCAAAGTTACCTAGATAACCTGGGAAGTTGTTGACCTTATTAGGGTTATCGTGATTTCCCCTAATGAAATAATGATTAGGGATATTAGGAAATTCTTTATCTTTTCTTTCATTAAAACCAATACCCATATCGCCTAGTTGATATAGCAGGGGAACACTTGCATATAATTCTTTATATTCATTAAATCTACCATGCACGTCACCGAGAAAAGAAATTTCCATTATTTTACTCCTTTATTTCTTATTTTATATTCGATTAGGCCGAAAATAATAACAACAATAAGTATAGATAAATTTAGATTGGAGATATAATAAGTATAATAATTCATTTTAGTTCTACTTTATAAAAATATATAAGGTAGGGCTTTAATTAAAAAGCCCTATTTTATATATTTTATTTATTATCCCTTTTTTCGGAAGATAAAACGAACAACATTCTCAAGTGTAACACAGATAACAAGAATAATAAGAAAAGTCCAACCTGGATTAGTCATAATAAATTCTTTCATTTTTATTCCCCTTTTTCAATTTTTTGGATTGTCCTATTAATAAGGACAATATCTGATTCAAGAGCACCAATAATCCCTTGATAATTTTCATTATCAAGTTCATCAAGTCGGTCAATAATATGTCCTATCTTTTTTTAACCATAATTAGATCATCAATAGATACATTTTCAGTCCTTACGATTCCACCCATAAACCTGAAGTTGCTTTTCTTCTCTATTATATTCATCCTGATCTTCTTTTTCTTTTTCATCGTGCAATTTAATACACTTTTTAAACTCTTCAACAAATATCTTTTTATATTGATTATATGGAGTCTTTTTAATCATATTGAGGATACTATCATGTTCATGTTTATAATGCATAGACTTGCCACACAATTTAATAATATACTGTAGCCTCTTGACATTAAAAATAAATTTCTTAGTATTTTTAGCCTTAACCAGATCTTTATGAATAATAGCCAAATCCTTAAGAGTTATATTGTTATTCTTCATGGGATTAGAAAGATGATGATACATGTGCATATTAGCAATAATTTTAGTAGGAATATCCCAATCCTTTTCATTATATGGATATTTATTATCAAAGAGAAGGTTGCAAATTTGAGAGAGGATATAAGCTTTAACAAAATCATCCTTATACGTAGAATTAGAGAAAATATTAAAACATTCACCTTGGATGTCAGAAATAAGTTTACTAAGGGTTTCGAGTTTTTTAGCGGTTTCATCATTATACCTACGGAGATAATAAGTTAGCTGTTCGGAGTAGGCATAAATATCATAAACCCTGGCAAGGTTTTCTGTATAATTAAGTTTTTCAAGAAGCGGAGAAATAGAAAGAAAATTTTCTCTAATATCTTCAACTTTAATATCATCTGGATAAATAGTATTATCAATTTCTAAATCATGTAGGGCATCTTCAATAGTATTTCTAATAGCAATAGTCCAAGCTGTATTTTCATCTTCACCAATAACATTAGTAGCAGAAGAACCCAGTAGCCAATGAGCCTGATTAGAATTAGAACCAATAAAAGAATTCCAGAGGTTGTTTACAAGGTCAACAATTTTATTAAATGGGTCATAATCTGGTCTATACTTATTCTTTTTATTGATTTCATCAGCAAAGCCTACCATTTTATTGATATTGGCATAAAGACCTTCAATTCTTTCCTGTTCATTGAGTCCCATTTTACTTACTCCTGTAATGTTTAATGTCTTGGTTCATAATATAAAAAGCCATATCTCTGATAGAATAATTATAAAAACAATGAGTATATGAAGCAGAAATAACAAAGAGATACATAAAAGGAGATGAGAGATATGTTTTGATAGCATTATGTATAAGTTCATCATCCAGAGTAGCAATAGCTTCAATCTCTTTAAGGTATATAGCGCTAATATTATTAATAGTTTTGTTTTCAATCATATCCATAATTTCTTTGTCTGTCATTTGTTTACTCCTTTTCAGTTTTGATTGATTCGATTTTATAAGAAATAAGAAGAGAATTACTTGCCCAATATATAGATTCTTCCCAGATATGAATATATTTCTTCATTTTATTTACAAAATTAAGAGTTCTTTTATATATATTTTTATTACAATAAGATTCAGCGGGGACATATTTTTTGAAATTAATAATAAAATCAATAAATTTTCTTCCTTCTTTGATTTTATATACAGCTCCTCCATAGAGGAAATCTTCTCCATTTTCATAATCATCAGTAAAAAGTTCCATAATATCGACTAAAAAATCATTATTTGGATATATTGTAAATTGTCCCCAATAATGATTTTCAATACTATAAGTTTTATTTGTTTCTGAATAAGAAAGATCAGATTTAATACAAGAGATATATATTTTGCTTTTAAGCCAATCTTCTTTACTCATTTCCTGATAATTCATTTTACTTTCTCCTTTTTTATGGCTTTTCTATAATAATAATAATATTTTTTTCATTTTCTGTTTGATTCTCAGGTTTTAATGAAATATTATTTATACAAAAGTCTCCATCTCCATAAAAATTAACATGAGCACTTCTAATAAAGTTCTATAAGATCACCAACTGTCATTTGTTTCATTTACTTACTCCTTTTTATTATGACTCTCTGATATATAATAAGAACAGGGTGGAGAATTGCTCCGGGCATGAGAAAAATATAAAAAATAATAAATGATAGAGGACTTGTAAATCCCCTATTATATATTATTTAATCTGGTAAAACATCTAAAATATCATCATCAAAATTATCATAATATTGTGAAAAGTCTGGTAAGTCATCTAAATCCAATGGACATTCTACTAAATCAACGAAACAATCATCATCTAAAAAATCATCATGTTCCATTTTTACTTACTCCTTTTTTTAAGGCATTTCACCATTAAGGAAATTTTTATAAGGAATACTGTTACCAACAGGATTAAAACCAGCCCTAAATGGTCGATATACAAATTTACAATTAAATACTTCATATTTCTTCAATATTAATTTTTGATTGATAAGACGTGGTGCTTTCAGACATTATTTATTTCCTTTTTTATACTGTAGGCATCTTTCCATTAATGAAATCAGAATAAGAAATATAATTACCTACAGGTCCAACTCCAGTTAGACAAGAACAATAAGAGTTCCTTCTAACTCTATTAATATTGTCCCTTATCTTACGCTCAACAAATGGTTCATAATAAATAATAATATATCCACTACCTTTACAATTAAGACAAACAACTCCTACTCCATCAGATTCAGCAAATCCGACATAAATACCAGTTCCATTACATGAACGGCAAACAGCTTTAATTTTTTCCTTGTCGTATACAATCGTTTCTCCATCTTTTATCATTTTTACTTTCTCCTTTTTAATTTTAATCTACCCAAACATAACCTTGTCTGGGAATTGAGCCTTTACGTTCTTCAGGTTTAATATCCTTTTTGCTAATAAAAAGAACATCGGGTTGTTTCTTATATTTAGCAAGAGTTACATATTTAAACATAGAATATCTTTTACAAGGCTTTTCAATATATTTATTTTTCTTTTTATTATAATCACAGTCTCTATGAAAAGCAGTAAGTTGTTTAAGATCTTTATCTCCATGAATAGAATAATCTTCTCCACAACAAGTGCAAGTAATCCTTTCAGGATTATGTCCAAACCTATTATAAAAAATAATTTTAGCTTCCTCAATAGGCGCTTCAATATAAATATGAGAATAATCTTCCTTTTGACCCCCGCCGCTATGCATGTCCATAAAGCGAGTCCACATGTTGCTTTCTCCTTTTTGTTTAACCATTGATACAGGTATTAGACACTTTATTTTTAAGGCTCCAGAATATAACTTTATCCCCTTTTTTACTTCCCATTGGGACTACAAACCATCCATTTCTCCTATCCCTAACCATAGAAGTAGTTACAATATCAATAAAAGCCCAATTAGCTTTAATATCTTTCCTTTCAAGGAAATCAATAGTTTCTTTTGTTAGCTTTTTGAGCATATTATTATTCAGTCCCATATATGCAATAGAATTTACCATTTTATTATCCAAAATTTTATTTATTTTGGTATCATTTTTAATTAGCTTTTTAGAACATTTAGGGCAAAGAATATGCAAATCTTTTGGTTCAATACAAAAGTCTCCGATATGGACATTAACTTTATTATTACAGTTCTCACATTTATGATGATAGCAGTCACACATTTATTTTCTCCTTAAGAGACATACATAGGAACATTATCTTTTCTTTTAATCATACGAACAATTACCTTATTTTTTGCTTTATCATTTTCATCTGAAACTTCATATTGAGTAGTCCAGCCAAGAGAAACTAAATCTTCCCATTCTTTTGTATGGTATTCAACAATGCAATATTCATATCCAATATACATTTTTTCTCCTTTATATAATGATTTATATTACTTTTTATATTTATCGAGGATAGAAGTTTTTTCTTTACTAACAGGCTGAATATCGTCCCAAGTAACAGGGGAATTAGATTCGACAAAATAAGCATAATCAACAGATTCAGGAATATCGTTATTATAATAACAGACTACTTCATAATAAGAACCAAAATCATGGGGAAAGGACTTGATAGAAAGATTAGCTCCATCGGGTTCATTTCCGCACTTTTGTCTGATAATATCAATATATTTTCTACATTCCTGTTTAGCAATAGAAGAATAATTATCAGAACCAACTTGAGCACAATCTTCATTAGAAGGTGTAGAACCAATAGAAAGATAATCTCTCATTTATTTTACTCCTTTATGTTACATATTTTTCTTAACATATTCAAGTTCTCTAACATGCTTTTCTAAAAGCTCTAATTTGGCGTATCTTTCATAATGAAATGAGGATGTTTGTTCCCCAACTTCACCTTCAATATCTTCCTTAATACTTTCAATATCTTCCTTCCATTTAACAATAAGATCATTTATTCCCATTTTTTACTCCTTTAGACTTGTTCTGCCAGAAATTTTTCTTCTTTCTCTATCCAAATAGAACAACAATTATCAGAACAAAAATATAAATCATCATAATCATAATTTTTATAACAATTCTTTTTATTTATTACTTCACCACAATGTTCACATTTATCAAGGTTTTCATATATTTCATTGGCCCACTTAAGAAGATATTGTTTATTTTCTTCTGTTAGTTCCATTTCATCAAAGTGCATAGTAGAACCTGCTGTATATCCTTTGGCAATATAAATAATTTTATTAGTATCTTTTTGCCATTGGATAGCTATATCCCATGCAGTATTTACAGCCTCAATAGGATTAAGGAATTCTTCAAGTTCACCTGAATAATTAGGAGAATAAGCATTAGGATTACAAAGACTAATATTTCCATAGCTAATTTCTACAATAAAAAGACCATCTTGCCAACGATGTTGCCTACTAATTGTCCACATTATTGTTATCCTTTAGTCAACAATCCAACCGTCTTCAACAATTGCCTCAAAAGAAATATATTCAAATTTTTGAGCATTTTTAATATTTTTCATAGATTCTTCATTAAAAATATTAACAATATAAACAATAAATTTATTTGGCCTAACGATCCCACAAAGAGGACCAAAAGTATCCTTTTTAATAGTATTTTTAACTGGAAGAAAATAAAAATGAGGCCATTTATCAGGACTTCTTAACATTGAAAGAGTTTCATTTTGATAGTTTTCCATTTTACTTACTCCTTCTAATTGGTTTCCTTATTCTCTGCCACAATAAATAATAGGATTCTGTAGAAGAATAGTTCCGGGCATGAAAGAAAAAAGGATCAATTGGAAATTGATTTTTTATATATTATTTTAGCAGGGATAGCCTTCATGTAAATTACCTTGTCTGTCGGTATAAAAAGATCCAGCAACAGAAAATAATTCAGAATCACAAGAACCATTCTGTTCTACTCCATTTGGGCATTTGTAAATTTCTCCTAACTTCTTTCCATCTTGATGCCCAAACAATCTGCCATAATAATCTGTATATTCTAATTCAGCGCCACAAATAGGACAATCTATATAACCTTTTATTGTATCTAACAATTTATTTACTCCTTTATTGTTTATTTTTAATTAGAAGGATTTAGAACTCTATCAGGCATAATATCACCTCTAATAAAATCCCAACCAGTAGCACCGATCCTATTCTGATATTTGTCCATGTAGAAGCCAAACAAACAATTGATACCTGTCATTTCCTTTACAGCAGCATTAATAAGTTTATCTTCATCATCTCCGAACTTCTGGAAGATAGTAGCAGCAACTCCATACTGTCTAACAATATCAGCAATATCTTCTGGCTTAAGGGTTTTAATCATCTTATTATATTCTTTTCCTTCAATACTCATAGATCTGAAAGCACTTTTAACATGCTTTTTACCAGCAGCTTCAGGAGATACAACCTGAATAGAAATATGATAAGGATGTTCAATATCACCTCCCCATTCATCAGTATATTGTAGAACAATAAAAAAGAATAGATCGAAGTCTCCATAATTCACCATATCGGATACCCAAACCTTATCATAATCACCATCATTGATAAGATGAAAATTATTACTGTTAGTTGGGAACATGTTTTTCTCCTTTTGTTTTACAGTTGTGCTCCTATAAACCTTGCAGCATATCCTAATAGATCTTTCTTCAGTTCTTCTATATCCTCTTTATTATTTTCAGCCCTATTAATATTTTCAACTGTATCAGATAATCCCTTAAAATACTTAAAACGCTACATGGATACCTTCAATTTTTTTATTTTGCTCGTTAATTGACTGCCATATATACTTAAACAAAGAATCAGTATCTTTCATATCGCATCTGGCGGTAAATCGACCATCAACAGGATAAATTTCCCAATATGGATTTCCTTTATCAAGTGACATTATACAGTAATAATCTAAAAGTGCAGAAACTGTAATATCATGATATTTGATTAAAAGTTGCGGAATGCTCTCTGGACTAATAAAACTCTTTTTTAAAGTTACATTCCATTCATAAGGAAATGTTATTAAAAATTCCCCATGTCCATCTATTTCAATATTAAGAGTATTGCGATTTCGACGAAACCAACTCATTACTTGTCTCCTTTTCTGTTAATTAACTTATTCAAATGGCCATGAAATATAATAAAAAAGCATTTGGCGAATCTTCCGGGCATTGGAAATATATTATTTTTTCTTTATCCAAATATCAGGTTTATTATATTCTACCATTTCACCATTCTCAAATTGATATTTCCATTGATATCCATCTTCTCCAATAAAAATAAGATAAGAATTTGGAGTAACGAATTTAGCAATAGCAGTCCATAGTTTATCATCATCTATCCATTTTTCAGCATTTCTTTCATTAATGATAATATTCATATTTTCATCAATGTCTGCCAAATATCCCCATACGGAAAATGCTTTAATAATAGAAGTAAAAGGTTCATTGTCATCTCTATAAAAACCACCATTAGTTTTGTTGATAATAGAAAGAACATTCTTAATATTATCGGAATTAATAGTAACGTTGCAATCACAAGTAACGCAGTATCCCATTTCACTTACTCCTTATTCTTTTCCAGTTTTTCGATTCTATTTTTAAGACCAATAATTTCTTTATTCAACGGTTCAATTTGAGCTTTAACTTCAACCTTAACTATATCACCATAACAAAATTCCGATATTCAAAATTTAAATAAATTTTTATCTATTCTTCATCATCTCCATAAAATTCGTCAATGTAATCAATAGCTTCTTGTTCTGTCTCAAAGACAGACCATTCCGTGCAATCCATATAACCTGGTGCGGAAAGCCTAGCGCCATAACCATCAGTAACTTCAACAGTCCAGATTTCATTACCTTCAATATATTGCTTTATCTTATCTATTAGTTGATTAGGAATATCATCAACATCAGGATTGTTTTTCAGATAAATAATATCTTTATTATCGAGTAGATCGGCCGGGAAAAAAGAAATACCGCAGTTAGTATTAACTTCAATCCAAGTTCCATATTCAACTTGCTTTTCCATAAAAGACATTTATTTTTGCTCCTTTTCGTATCCATACTCATTAGTTTCATATTGTTCTTCCGTAATCTTTTCTCCTGACTTTCCATAATAAATAGGACCATCTTCATCAACTACGTATAGTGTAAATTGTAAAGTACCTTTATCATCTAATTCTTCTGTCATAAGAGCTTCGTAATAATACCCCTTATTGTCAGTTATAGTAACTTTCATAGGGAATCTATCTTTCTCTTTCATCCCCAAAGCAATAAAATAAAAACTTTTTGCTACTGCATACTCATCTCCACAAATAACAATTTCTTCATCAAAGTAGTTTTCCACTTTCAACATAAGCATTAAATTATTCCTTTCTTCTTGTTTCTTTAATTATGGTAGTAACTTCAACAGGAATAGGAATTACAATTTCATTAGGAAAGGCAATGCTAATACTATAAGAATGTGACCAAGTTCTAATTCTACAATCTGCATGTTTAATAAATTCACCATTCTCTTTTCTTGCCCACATTTGCCTAATTTCTTTATATTCATGTTCCATTATCTACTCCTTATTCTTTGAATGACGAACAAATTTTCATTTTCCATATATTTAAAATATTCTTCTTTTGTTATTTCCCTTCCATGTCCATCAAAATATGTAGATATATCTTTAGTTATCCTAGACAAATTATTTTCAGAACGCACTTCAAAATAATTTCCTTCTCCATCAGCTATAGTAATAACATGGGGTTCTAATTCCTTTTCCTCAATAAGAAAACCAAGAAAATAATATATAGCTCTAGCAATACCTTTTTCATCTCCACTAATAGAAAAATTACCAAGTCCACAAGGTGATTTGACGCTTGCAATATACATTGTAACTCCTTATTTCATTGAATAAATATTATTTTTAATAGCTCGGCAATAACTAATAAATGTTTTTGGACTAACATTCATTCCTATAAACAAAAAGAAAGCAAGGTGTATAGGTTCAGATAGTCCCCATGAAGTGTCAATAAGTAGATCAGATAGAATTTCCATAGAATCATTATTATCATCACGAGAATTACCATTTACTATATCTTGAAGTCTTGATTTGATAATACCAAGTTTTCCTCTAAAACTTTTTCTATTTGAACTATCATCTCCCATTTTAGAAAAAGAATCAATTACTTGAAAAGCCTTATTCTTCCACATTCCCAAAATTTCTTTATTGACTTGCTCCATTTTTTACTCCTTTAGTTTCTCTTGGTTATATAATTATTAATTATTCTATCATAATACAACCATTTGTCTTTATATTCAGCCTGAACTTTTATCCCATTCTCAAGTATTTTATATAAATAATAATCTGTAATAATAAAATAAATAGACATAGGGCAGGCAAAAATAAAGAAAGCAATAGTAATCCAAATATCTTGCGCCCAATAATAGGATAGATAAGCCAAACCAGTAGCAATAAGACCAACAATTATATTTATTTTAATACATTTAATATGATATTTTTGTTTATTTTGCCATTCATTAATAGTTTCATTTGTCTCATCCAACCTCTTCTTAACAAAATCAGGACCAAGATTAGTTACAATAGAATAAGCCTCTATTGTTTCTGATTCAATATTAACATTAGTATCGGGAACAGAAATTCTATTCATTTTTTATTCTCTTTTTTTTAGAGTCCATTTATTATTCCATTTACTTTTTACAATAGTAAAACGTGTTTCTAAATCATTATTTATTTTGCGAATAACAATATCAATACCTTCTTCTAAACGTTCTCCTCTTTCAATCAATTTATTAAGATACCAATGTGCAATTTTCCAAGGCGATTGTGGACGCCTACATGTTGGCCTAAACCAACCAAATGATGGCGCCATAAGAATACATTCAAACTTTGAATTTAAAGAATTAATCATTTTCTTTCTCCTTTTTGACAAGTATATTGTTTTATTTCTACTATATAATAGGAATGGCTATAGATTTGTCTCCGGGCATGGGAAAATTTGTCTTCTATTAAAATAGGGGCCAACTTAATGTTGGCCCTTATTTTTTAGATGTTACGAAAGACATAAATACCAGATCTATTACCTTCTATATCGCAATAATCATTACTAAACAAATCATCAGCATACTTTTCCCAATCAATATAAATAGCTAATTCTCCCAAATCCTTTGCTGAATAAATATCATCAGCAAACTGTTCAGCATATTGCTTTTTAGAATCATAATGTCCAACATAAGCCTCTTCAAAATTATCTTTAGCTCCTTCAAACCCAACATTATTAGACCAAAGAGCAAAGGCTTCACCATGTTTAGTAAGATAATTAGCCATTTCAACTACATTTTCAATTGATTCATTTTCATTAATTTCCATACCTCCAAAATCATCATAATCATGTATAGCAAACTCTTCTGCAACAGGATATTTAGATTCACTTAGCATTTTATTAATCTTCTCAAAAACTTCATCAACATCAGTATTTTCATCAAGATCAATCCAAATTCCATGAAGATTACCATTATTGTAATCAGCAAGAGAAGCAACATATATCCTTGGACAAAGATCAACACTTGTCATTTTCTTTCTCCTTACTTATTTTTTTCTGACCATTCAGTTCTACTAAAACCTCCGGTATCTTTGTTCTCAATCAATTTTCTAATTTCCTCAAATTCATTACAAATAAAAGACAAAGCATTTTTTAGTTCTATTTGAGTACTAATTAAATCAATATCTTCATTACCTGACAAATATTTAATAATACGTTTAATGCTATCAATATTATTCATTTTCTTTTTCCTTTTTTATTCGGTTATCCAATTTTTCACATCTTCATAAATAATATTGCGAGCAACCTCAACAACATTATTTTTACTATAATCTTTGGTTTCGCTACAAACAATAACAAATAAAGCCATAAATGGAGAATAAATATAATCCTCTACAACATTCTGAATTGGAGTATTAAGGCTTTTCTTTACAATTTCTGCCAAATCCTTCAAATAAATAGTCCTCATATCATCAATATTTCCATTAACATAAAAGGAATCAGGTTTAACATCACTCATTTCATCATCACTCATTTTCTTTCTCCTTTTTTAGAATGTCCCCATACATAGTATCAAAAGCTATATCAGAAATATCATATCTAAAATTACCACTTCCATAATCTTTTCTATTGTTACTACAAGCAAGAATAAAAAGAGAAATAATAGATGATTTATCTATATTTCGTGCATTGTATTGCTCTATCGCTTGGCGGAAGACTTTTAGCAATATTTTCTATATCTAAACAATATTTATGTTTTATAGAACTATAAAAATTAATTGTTACTGAATCAATAATTTCTTTTTCTTTATCTGTCATTTACTTATTCCTTTATTTTATGTCAATCTGGATATATATCACTTTCTCCAACAAGAGAAGCAACTACAATACCTGGTTTTATATTTTCATTAGCAACTCCAATATGTTGGATATGAACTTTATCTGGAGATGTGACCCATCCATGATCATAAAACCATGTTCCATCATCTTGTAATTTTTGATCTTCTTTAGTAGGGGTAATTAATTTAGCTTCCTTTTCATTCTTCGCACAAACAATAACAGATTCATATTTCCCACAAAAATCAAAAAAACCAGGATAATAATCTTTTTCATCAACCCAAAGTCTATACAAATTCAACTTATTCTTTTTCATTTACTTTCTCCTTTTTTTTATTCTTCGCTATATTCAAAACAAAGAACAGATTCAGATAAATTATTAGACATACATTTCATTACATCAGAACACATAGCATTAACTGCATCATTATTTTTTCTCCAATAATCACTATCTGTACAAAGAATAACAACTAAAGCTGTCAATGGAGAATCAATATATTCTTTTACCTCTTGTGGAATATCGTATTTATATAAACATTTATTCGCAATTCTTTCAACCTCAAGAATATAAAGTTCTTTTAGTTCTCGGATAGTTGTATTATTCATTTATTTACTCCTTTCCAAAACAAACAATAGAATTAGAATAACAATTGGCTATAGATTGCATTACATCAGTGGACATAGAATAGATAGCACGATCAATATCATCATAAACATCAGAGTAATTATTATTCATACAACAAGCAAGAACTACCAATGCTGTCATTTTAGAACCTCCAATATAGTTTCGCACTTCAGGGAAAACATTATCAGTAGTATTCATACATTTCTTTGCAATAGCCACTACAGTTTCATTGTAAAGATCTTTCAGTCTAATAATATAATTATTATTCATTTACTTACTCCTATTAAGGTCCAATTCTTTCAATTCCCTCAACCTGATCTTTTTATCTCTATTTGGCCGAGAACTATTTTTAATAATAAGATCATATCCAATTTTTTCTAGTTCGTTTTTGGTATCTTCATATTCAGCAGGATTACAAGGAAGAGTTTGCTTAATACAATGAGAATAATCAGCCCCACCATGACCGCCTACATGTTCAAAAGAAGAACAAAGATTTCCAGTAATATCAGAATACTCCTGTGGGAACAAAGCAAGAATATCTCCACTATCTTTCAACTTTCTAAATACAACAACAGTCTTATAATCGTTCATTTTTTATTCCTTTTTAGTCAACTTTTCAATTATTTCAGTTGCCCATTCAGTCCCGCCAAAACTACCATCATTAATAGCTTTAACAATAACTCTTCGACCCCAAGCATTGATCTTTTCAGAGTTAATTTTTTCATTCATCAAATGACAAATAGCAACATCAGCAATTGCTTTTTTATTCATTTCTTTCTCATATTTATCTGTAATAGCAAGAGATATAGCCGACATAATATCCTTCACCCAATCAGGATTATTGTCCACAGAAGAAGAAACAAGACCAAGAAAATCACTTTTATTCATTCACTTACTCCTTTCACTATTTTTAATTCGACAATACTGTTCCATCAAAATGTTCTATATTATTCTTTTCCTCAACAAAACAAATAGGAATTGGTCCTTCTATCTCTGATAAATCTCTTACTTCTCTAGCAAGAGCAACAAAATCATCCCCAATAGCAATTATCTTTCCATTATGAATAGCAATAAATTTATTTTTATATTTAGGATCAAGAATCCATTTATCTCGCATGAATTCAAATACCGCTAATTCATAATTGAATTTAGCATTTCTAATATGTTTAGTAGCGGACCATTCATCATTACTAATATTACTATAATTCATTTACTTACTCCTTGATTCCCAATACTTTTCAATATGAATAAAATTAATAGTTCTGCAATGAGTTCCTTTATTTTTATTGCCAACAGGATATAATTTTCTAAAAGATCTTTTACCCCAAAACCCATCTCTCCAATAAAATCCTTGTAACTTTCTAACTAAATATCTATTGTAAAGCTGAAGCCTCTTCTCAAGAAATCTATCATTCATTTACTTTCTCCTTTCATTATTTGAGACAAACAATTTCTATTTTCTCTTTCTTCTTTCAATAAATCCTCAACAGATATTCCATTTTTTCTTTCTTCATCAGAAATATAATTAATTTTTCCTTCAAGCCCACTAAAATCTCCATTAATACCTGTAACATCTCCAATTATAAGTTACATCTCCAGAAGAACCTGTAACATCCCCAATCAAATTAGTAACTGTTCCGTATATATTTTTCGCATCTCCAAAAATAAAAGAACAATCACCATATATATTATCCGTATTTATTAATTTATCATGAGGGCCATAGATAATAATATTATCTTTTACATAATATAATTTATATTTTTTATTAAATAGACATTTCTCTGGCATTTGTTCTCCTTTTTTATTTAGCCTCTATAATTAAAAGCCAAACTAATTAAAGTTTGGCCTTTATGGTTAGTAGATATAATGAGTTGTATTTTCTTTGATAAAATCCTCTCGCACTTGTAGAATAGGTTTATCGTCATTGTCATAATCAACAACAATAACATCAAGGTTGGTATCTATATCAGTAAGAACTCCTGTAACAACTCCACCTTTAACTTCAATAAAAATCTTTTTCATGTTTTCTCTCCTTTACTCCGCGCAATCGCTACAGATTCCCTTTATAAAATTCTCAACATCCTTTTCCTTATTATACCAATCAATTTTAATTTTTTCTCCACACTTAATACAAATCTTTTCCTTGCAGCAATAAATACAATGACTATCCTCATCAAGATCCCCTTGATAAATTTCAATTTCCTCCCCACAATAAGAACAATGACGTTCCAAATAGCAGTTTTGACAAACTGGCGCACCAACTTCAATACCAATACCACCATTGCCTCTAAACTCTCCCTCAAGATACATAACATCATCCTTATCCTCAAAAGGGGTATCGCAACACTTACAAACAAATCCTTCCGGCCTATCATAACCAAGGTCATCAATCATATCAATAACCTGTCCAACACAAGCATAAGGAACATCCTCAACAATATCAGTAAGGGGCTTAACTTTAATCTCCCTATAACCCCTTCCCAAAACATCCTCAATATTTTCAATTTTTACACAACCAACTGTAAGATAATCAGACTTGTAATCAGAAGGGGCGACATACTGCTTGTAAGAAAGATAAGAATTAAGTTCAGCGGTTACGTAACACTTATCATCTTTCACAATACCAATAACATTAAGATAAAAACAACCAGAATAAGGTCCAGTAATCCTACCCCAAACATAACAAGGGATACCCTTATTGGAAAATTCCTTGATCTTCTCAACAGTCTCATCAATTTCAACATCGTTCATGTTACTTACTCCTTTTTTGTTTTTTACTTACTTTCTTTTCATCTTCCACCAAATCAACAACATTGGATAAAATAAATTTATCTTCCCACAATTTTTTACAAGAACTACAAATAACTGTTCTAAAAATTCCATAACTATAAAAATAAATTGGACCAACCACCAACTTTTTCTTTCCACAATAAATACAAAAACCACCAGTTGATTTTATATATTTCTTTTTCTTTTCAGCAGAAATCCCTTTCATTATTTACTCCTTAAAAAGATCAGGTGGGCAGATAACAAGTTTTCTCTCCGATATGGGTATCAACCCAATAACCGCCATAAATACTATTATCACTCACCCACTTCAAACCCATTTGTTTAATCATAGATTCAATAGCATCTTGATTCCCTTCACAAACAATAGGAAGATCTAAAAGAAAAGTATCGTTTTTTACTTCTTCCTTGCCTAACCTGCGAAGTTCCATTTCTTACTCCTTGTCCTTAAAAGAATATTTCTTTTCAGTCTTTGTATAAATATCAATCTCGATATCGCACTGACCATTATTTGCTTTAAGTATTTCTTTACTAATACTATCAGCAATATTACTTTCATTTGCACAAAGAGAAAAATAATCTTCTTTATATCCATAGATAGCAGGGGTAGTGTTACAAGAAATAGTAAATTCACAATCATAAAGAAAAGAAAGAATATATAATGCTTTATTTACATTAAAATTAATAATTCTAACTGAAACTCGATAATGATTTTCACTTTCCATGTTCTCTCCTTTTTTTAACCGGCATTAAAAGAAGCAACTACAACACCTGGTTCCATATCTTTATTTGCAACTCCAATATACTGAACTTGGACATCATTAGGATCAGTTGTCCAACCATAATTATGTTCCCACTTGTCAGTGCGCCTATTAAAAGGATAACCGCCAGGATGAATTCTTTTAGCTTCACCTACATTTTCAGCGCAAACAACAGCAGAATCATATTCGTCCCAACCAGCATCACCATCCATCCAAATTTTATACAAATACAATTTCTTTTTCATTTTCATTTTTCTTTCTTTTGAGGGAGAGGAAAATAAAACCTATCTGTAATACTATGAGAAATAAAAAATTCAATATCGCAGGGTTTTCCATTGATACTATTGATTCTACAATAAAGAAGTTCAGACAATTGTTTTTTATCAAATTCCGTAGAGAACTTATTAGCATAAAAATATAATCCAAATTTAGTTTCATTCATATTGATGGAAGTAATATAATTTTTCAAATTAGAAAAAATATCACCAATCATTTTTTCATCTGCACCTTTAACCATAATTTTGCCACAATAGATAATACTTACCCTGTACAAACTCTTTCCGGGCATCACCAAGAATCAAAGCTATATGTCTCTCTAACATTGAACGTAATCATAATATCCACAGCAAAAGATTGATTATTTGCAGTAAAAATAGTTTGTCGTATATCTTTAAGCAAATTCTCTTTTGTAAGATCTGTATAAATCCCTTCAGAATACCAATTTCCTCCAAAATTATCTTTATATTTATTGCTATAAAATTTTCCAAACTTCTTCAATGATTCTGAAATAAAGTCAAATTGAATATCATCTTTAGTTTCAATACTTATTTCATAATTATGAATATTATCAATATTGAAAGTCGTTCTCATTTTTATTTTCCTTTTTATTTACTTTCATAAGAAAAATTATTATATACTCTATGAGAAATATTAATATCAATTTTACATTTTCTTCTATTGGCGTCCCAAACAGCATTTTTAATTGATTCAGCAAGTTCATGGTCAAGTAAATATGATTCTACATACATAGAGAAAGCTCTAAATTTATTATTCCCGCCATAAAAAGCAAAAGTTTTACTAATCTTTTTTAAAGCACATCCAATACTTATTTCGCGATCATTTTCTTCAAATTCTATATCAATAGAAACTTCATATTCATTTTTGTCCATTTTATTTATTCCCTTTTTTGTTTTAACAACTGCATTGTTCCAAAACGATATTTATCTCATAAAAATATTTATTATCATTAGTTATAATATTTTTCAATCTTGTTTTAATTGTTTCTTCGGTAGCTTCAGGAGGATATACAATAGATACATCTTCTACTGTATAATAATATATATAACAAATATCTTTATCAAGATAAATATCATCATCGTTTAAGCAAAAAGACCAGTGATATTCCTGCAATTTATCAAAAATAATAGAAATTCTATCTTTTGGCAAATCTTTCACAGTAATATGAATTCTATAAAATTTATTCATTTTTTCTCCTTTAGAAAAAGAAATTATTTTCTACTTGTTTAGTATGGATAAAAATCATCTCAATTTTACAAGGTTTACCATTAGTCTCAAAAATAATATCCTTCAACCCAGTGGCAATATCTTTATCTTCTAAATAACTGGGAAATGATTTAAAATTGACAACCAATCCCTCTTCTGTCTCCTTTGAAGAAAAATCAGAACAAAATCTATTTAATATAAAAATAATATCATTTATATTATTTTTCTTTTCCAATAAAATAGAAATACGAATATCATAATAATTTTTATTCATTTATTCTCCTTTTTAGTCAACTAATCCACAATAATAAGAAATAATATCACAACCTCCACTAACTTTTGCTTTAATAGTCTTATCTCCTTTTATTATTGCCGCACACAACCTATGATTGCCGTCATGGCAAATAAATCTGGTATCAAATCCATTTATGCCAACATCAATATCTACAGCATCTTCCCAACCGTTATATACAAACCAAGCTATTCTGCGAATATCATAATTAAGATCTCTAATATAATTTTCATTTAAACCAAATATATTTTCTAAATATTTTCTCTGGAAATCTTTGTTTTTTATATAGTGCAATACATCAATTTTAACTTCTTCTAAATTTTTACTCATTAATATATCAAAAGGATTCCATACTTCTAAAATCCTTGAAATAATAAGATCAATTGGTCCTCTATCTAACATTTCTATTACTTTATTCTCAATAGATTTATCAAAAGTAATAGACATTTTTATCCTCCATTAAAAGTCCCAAAATTTTCTATATTCAGCAACTGTCATTCTCATTACTCTTTTATTTTTTAAATTATTATATTGTCTTTCGGATATAGGAGCATTGGGCCATAATTTTAAATTTCTCCAATCCTTTACTCCATTAGGACTTTCCGCATCATAATATTTATTATTTATTTTAATGAAAGCATGACCAAATCCATAATTATAGAAACTTACAGTGCAAAGAGTTCCACCGTATTTTTTGTAAAATCCCCATGCCCAACGATAACAATCTCCTTCATTGATACTTTTAATGTCTGGCAAATCATATTCTTTTAATATTTTATTCGTTATCGACCTTACTCCATTTAATTTTACATTACATGTTGAAATTTTCATTTTTATTCTCCTTTCATAATAAAAAGAAAATTATGTTTATTCGGATCAATTGGAATTGGCCTATAACGAATAATAGGGCATTGAGAGCGATTTGCTCCGGGCATGAGAGAAAATATACTATCAATTAAAATAAGGGGCTGTAGAAGCCCCCTATTGATTTATTTATTATTTTTTATTTAAATATCCTTTGTGTCATTATCTTGATGTTTGGAAAGTAAATATTCATCCGAAATATATTTCAGTATACATCTACCAATCCTTGAATTTGTTCTTTCTTTTACTGGATAGCAAACTACTCCTTCTCTAATTTGTCCATCTTTAGTAAGAGTAGTTTTTCCATTAGCATGTTGTTTAGCAATAGCCATGCTAAATGGCCCCCTATAAATAACAGGAACAATATCAACTCCATATTTTTTACAAGTTGATTCAAAATCGTCCCAGTCCATATACTTACCATTTACTGTTAGTCCGAAAGCCCTGAATCCTAATCCTTTACCTTTTGGAATTCCATAAGTAAGACTCTGTATACTCCCTCCATAAATCTCACCATAAAGAACAATATTCCCCATATTTTTTATACTTTCCATCATTGTCCTAACAGTAGAAACAGTCCAAGGAAACCAATATATATTTTCTTTCATTTCCTTATCATCAAAAGAACATTCAATAACATTTTCACCTTCCATCCTAACTGGACGCTTCCTTCTATGATTCATTGAACCAGCAACATAATTATTATTTATAAGCGCTACTTTTCCGTTGCACCCATGCAACTTTTCTGTAGCAATGATTTCTTCACCGTCTTCAAAAATATCAGTATAAATTCTACCATTCTGAACATCAGTAAATTTTTCAAAGAAAGGATCAATATCAGGGTCCGCATAATGAGCATCACCACAAATTTGTCTAACTGGCGGTTCATATTTAATAGCGCCATAGTAATCAGCAACATTAGTTCCTTCTTGCCAGTCAACACCTTCAGGAATATCAACAACAAGTCCAAAACTTGGTTCGCCTCTAAGTTTAATCTTTCCTACTCTATCATTATTAGCACCTTTGAGAAGAGATTGAACACCAAATTTACAAGCCCATTCAGAAGAAAGAATAGTGTCGAAAGGGAAATATACAACTAATTTATCTTCTGGGTACATAAAATCCAAATTAATAACTTCAGCTTCAGGATCATCTTGATTAGTTGGAATCTTCTTACCCTTATCATCTACCATATTCTTTTTAAAATAACGTGCAATAGGACCATCAGGAGCCTCTTTGAGCGGGACGACCATTTGATATCCGAGGACATCACAAATACCCAATAGGGAAGCATTAGGATGCTCTCTATTATTTTTAATGCGACAGACAGGAACAATAAGAGAAGAAGACATATTTATTTCCCTTTCTTTATTCCAAAGGTGCTTTCCTTACTTCAACAATGCCACAACCTAACTTCTTTGCAACTAACTGTCGAGGAACTCCATGACAGCAAATTTTATCATTACCATCTAAAAGAATAAGTTTCCATTCTTTAGTTGTCATTCTTTCCCAGAACATTTCCATTGTATAATGCCCTGTATTAGCAAGATGGAGCGCATTGTCTGTTTTATTCATTTTTACTTTCCTCGCTAAAAAAGACAGGTTCCAAATAATACCATTCTTCACCATAAGGCGAGTCATGGTGAAAATTGTTAATAGAAATAGTTTTTTCACAAGGAAAAATATTCATAATAAATCTACATTCGCAATCAGGAAGAATCTTACTAAAAAATTCTTTAGCATCCTTGGCATTAAAATAAGTATGCCCATCAAGTTTACGCCAACCAAACCCCTTAACATTACAAGCCCAATCACCACCTGGATTCATTTCTTTTAGTTCTTCTGTAACCATATCAAGAAAAGAATCCCATTCAAAAGAAATAAGATCAGGGTCTTCGCAAGTAATATCAAATGCTTTCTTTTCATCAATATTTTCTTCTTCCATCAAGAATTTGGCTTGATTCTGAATAATATCAAATTCATTCCATTCAAACTTTCTAACTTGTTCCTTGACTTCCATGTTAGTTACTCCTTTTCTTTGTTTACTTCTCAATAGAAGATGTATTGATAAAAATAGTATCACCATTTTTACAATCATAAAGTCCATTTCTAATATGTGCAGCAATATCTTCATGTCTGATATTTTCATTGTCTTTTTTCAATAAATCAAAAAACATTCTTTCTGCGTCGTAAATATCATCGTTTTCAAAAGAATAAAAATTATCAATAACAGGTTTTCCTTCACAATGTCCAATAGTAAAAACAGAAATAACTTTCATGTTGCTTACTCCTTTTCTTTGTTACGTTCGCACTTCCTGTTCAACAAAATGCCAATGTAAAGAAATAGATTTATTATTATTTTTATATTGGTAATATAAAGAGTTCAGGCATTTTTCTAAATTTTCAGGGCTTATATTTGGGTCATCCTTTTTAATTGTTGCAAAAAATTTATCTTTTAAATCTTCTAAATTTTTATTTTCATATGTATAAATTGTTTCAACTACAGGAAAACCATTTTTAATATCAAGATGAACAATAGAAACAATCATTTTACTTACTCCTTTTCTTTGTTTTCTTCTTGCGGCTTAACTTCAGCACTTATTTTAGCATCTTCCTCATCATATTCTTTTCTATGTTTACAAATTTTACATCTATCAAAATCTCTTGCTCTTCTTTGAGCGCATAATTCAGGAGTTGTTAAAAATCCTTGTCTTGGGCACTTTCTATCTTTCATTACTTATTCCTTTTATTATTAGCAATAACTTCAGTTAAATAAACAAAAAATATAACAATTCCCATTACTCCAAAGAACATGGCGGTAATTGATAATACAATAGTAATTGGTATCCAGATAGGGGCCAATACCCAAATCCAAGACCAATCAATATAATTAGTTAGTTTTAGAGCAATAAAAAGTAAACATAATAGACCGCAGAAATCAATACTAACTGAATATTCTTTTGTCTTTTTACTCATTTTTCTCTTTCTTATCCTCTGACCAACAAATTAGACCAATCACACAAAGAATTAATATACAAAAACTAACAGGAATCCATAAAGGAGAAAGAATCCAAATCCAACTCCATGTAATATAATTGGTTAATTTTAATCCAATAAAAAGAATAGTTAGCAAAGTGCAAAATGAACCACTTAAATTAAATTTTACAGAAGTTTTACTATCACTCATTTTTTCTCCTTATCTACTTTTTTCAATAAATTAAATAAATTATTTTCAAAATCCTTACATATTTTCCTTTTCTTTTTATTTACTTGTTCATTTATTTTATTTTTATCTGGTCTTATTTTATCCGCACCACTAATTTCATCTGGCATAATTATTCTCCTTTATTTATATCTAAATATATCCTGTAACGTAGATTTTATGTCTATCTGGGAAACCTCCTTTACCTTCCAAATAACCTAATCTATAACCGTCACTGTCACCTTCTTGATAACCTAAATCATAAATAGATTCCAATGCTTTTTTTAATTTCATCTGCATAAATTTCTGACATTTAATAATCATTTGTTGAATCAGAACATCTTTCAGGAATTGGTTCAAAAGTATCAAAACCTAAACTTTTAGCTATTTTTAATATAATTTCTTCTCTTGTCTTTCTATTCATTTTACTTTCCTTTTTATTTACTTATTTTTCAATTCCATATTCTTTAGACAAATAATCAATTAAATGCTTTGCAGTAACAATAAAATTAGCAGCTTCTTCTTTATTTAGTTTATGGGTTTGAACTCTTTGACCATCAATAAAACATTGAATAGCAAATTCTTTTTCCTTGGGACTGTTTTTGATAATTTCTTTTGCCATTTGATTTCTCCTTTTTGTTAAGTGAAAATAACTTTAATAAAAGATATAAAAAACATACTAATAACTAAAGCAAAAAATATAATAGGAGCAATAATACCTGCTATACCTTTATATTCTCTTTCTTTTGGTGTTCTTACTACCATGTTTTCTACTCCATAATAAGAACAGGGTCCAAATCGTCTCCGGGCATCAGAAAAAATATATTATGCTTCTTGTCCATCTTTATAGCCATTTTTATATATTTCAGCAAAGATTTTTGCCATTTTCCTAGAATCAACTAAATCTTCCGAATATTTCAATTCATCAGATAGTTTACCTAGTTCAATAAGAGCTTCTTCAACAGAAGAATCTCGATCTGCATAATTTATTTCCTTTTTACCAGTGTCATTCAATCCATACATTTTATGTCTCCTTATATTTACATACTTTAAAATAAATATATTTAGTTGCAATTCCCAATAAAAGTCCCAATGATAAACTAATAATATAAATAAATATTAATTGATTCATTTTACTTACTCCCTTATTGTTTTTGGTTTAGTTCCATTATTCCATCTATTTTCTACTTCTGGACCATCTGCAACAATACCTGTAAACACAGGAAATTTTTTAATAATAGGAATTTTAGACTTACATAGATTTTCTCTAATATCATTTGCTGATTCAATTTTAATAACCGAAGGCTGAATTAAAATATTATTCATATTATTATTTTTCATAAATAGATCTTCTAAATAATCAATCCATTCTTTTTCTGTTTTTTTAGCAGATATAGCCCCCGTTTCAAATGCCAAAATAAAATATTCTGTATTTATTTTAATCAAAGTAATATACAATTTTTTCTCCTTTTATTTTTCAGAATAAACCACAGTATCATTATATCTTTATTCGTTGTCTTTTTCATCTTTTTCTGGACAGTCGCAACAATCTGAACAGGATTCACAATTATTGCAATACTCAAGTTCAGACACAAATCCTTCTCTATTGCAATGGATACAAGTAATAAATTCTTCAAGATTATCTTCATTTAACATAAGCATTTGTCCATAATCATTCTGAATAAAAACTCTACCATTTTATTAATATAATATTAAAATTAAAAATAAAAGAAAAAGGGGAGGGGTGCGCGCCCCTCCCCTTAATAATTAAGCAGTAACGGTGTCTTCATCCTTCTTCACAACGGTATAACCATCCCCATTTTCATCAACAGTAATAACACAACCAGCATCAACAGCTTCACTATTCTCAAAGACATTGAGAGTAGGAATATTCTTGCTATACTTCTTCTCCCAATTCTCAATATCCTTAATAGCAGCCTTCAAATCAGCCTTGACAAACTTATTCTCTTTAATAATAGCCGCTTCAATAGTCTTTAGATCCTCATCACAACCATACTTCTTGGCAAGGGCAGGAATAGCCTTATCAACGTCAACATCAGGCTTGAGGCTAACAGTAGACCACGCAAGAGGATACTTGCCAGACATTTGACCGTCAAGCCTATAAGTAAGCTTTTTGGGGTCTTTGATACCATCATTAGTAGTAATCTCCTTGATAGTCTCTTTAAGAGGCTCAAGAGCCTTCTCAAGCAATTTCTTCTGTTCATTCATAATAGCATAAGCAACAATCTTCTGGCCAATAGAACGAACTCCATCATTAGCCCACTTACCAAAATTCCTGAAATTAATCATTTTTACTTCCTTTCTTTTTTAGTTCTAAAAAGAATAAATTACTTTTCCATCTTTTTAGCCGCAGAACTCATCTTTTCAATCCCGTCATAAAACTCGCCAAGATATTCATCATTCTTTTCCCCAAGGTTATAGTCTTCTTCGATAATCTCCCCATGAAAGAAAGCATTATTAACAGCAGCAACAAACTCTGTAGGAGTTGCACCTCCGGTAAAAAATCCTCTAATAACTCCTTCCATAATATCAACAACAACCTTACTACTTGCATTAACCCTTGCCATTTCATTCTCCTTTTTTACATTTTAGTTCTAACCTATTTAGAACTAATTATTTACAAGTTTTACTTAACTACTTTTACCGCAAAAGAAGAAAAGTTATAATACAACCAAAAAGTCCAAATATAATACAACTAATAATATTGATAATTTTATCTCTCTTTTTGCCAATTTCAATTTCTTTTAGTAAACCTTCTGTGCTTTTCTGTAATTTAATAACAGCAATGCTCAATTCATTAATCTCATCTATACTATTTACTCCTTTTTTAGTTTTAACTAATTATTTACAAGTTTTTAGTCAACATCCACAGTGTTCATACAAGTACAAAGAAGATCATCATAATCTCCACTCATAGCCGTTTTAAGAAATTCATCAATCTCAATTTGCGGAACATTGTTCTTCATAAGAGCATTCTTAACCTTACCCAAAAGGGCAAAAGCATTTCCATCAGTACCAACCAACTTAACCTTGATATGAGGATACTTTGGACTGTCCATTTTACTTTCTCCTTTTCTTAATACAGTGTCAAATCATGATTAAATATAAGAATACTCCTTTTCCCATCTTTAAAATCATAATATTGTTCATATTTTACAAAATTTTCATCAGTAATAGTTGGATCATCTTCTTTAATTATGCTCTCAAACAATTCTAACAATTCTTCACTATAGACAAAATTTTCTGTATTTTCTTCTGCACTGTTAAAAGTTTTAATACTTTCAATATAAGTATATTCTTTTCATTTTTATTTCCAATAAAACTTTCTGTAGGAAGGTTCATAAGTATCGACATCAGGCGGATCATAAGAATCATCAGATTTAGTATCAATTTTAACACTATAAAGCTTTTCGTCGATATACTTCCAATTACTCATAAGAGTCTTTTTGTCTTCATCGGTAATATAAATAAGTCCCTTTGTATCTACATCTTTAACATAAAGACCAGTTACCTCTCTTTTATCTTCATTTTCATTTTCAGGGGGGTGACAATTTTCAGGTAGATCATTTAGTTCTCCTGGATCATAATAACCGTTGTAATTAAATTTAAAATAAATTTCAATATTTTGAGCTTCAGTAAGAAGATTTGCAATGATATTTAGAATCTCAACTGGAGTATCAACTGGGGCAGGACTTTCATCAATAAGTAAATTTTTATTATCTTCATCAAAATAACAAAGAACAGCAAATTCATCAGAACCATTCCAACTATAACCACGCATGTTTTTTCTCCTTTTCTTTTAATACTGGTCAATAGTTTTAGAATCAATAAAAAGTACACAATCTTCATCTTGATAAATATATTTACGATCTTTGGAAAGAAGTTTCAAATCGTTATCAGAAATATCAGGTTCGCTTTCCCTAACAAGAGCGTAAAACTTCTTTCTAGCATTTTCCAAACTACTGTAAGGATAAACAAGTTCAAGTGTAGGTTGCTTATCGTCAGCATCATAACTAACAGAAATAACATTGAAAATTTTCATTCTTCTTTCTCCTTACGCCAAACCATTTGGCGTTTACAAACTATAATAGAACGCCAGTTTTCTATCATTCCGGGCATCAACCATTCTCATCATAATTATCTTTATTATCATCATCACCATACTCAAGATCATATTGATATTTATTTCCTTTAGGTGAAGTAACTTCAAAAAATGTAGCAGAAGATCCTGGCTCTTGCATAATTTTAAAAGCCTCTTTAGCAGCCTCATAAGGACTATTAGCATCAATGTCAATTTCCCAGCTAACCCTAAATTCCTTCATTTTCTTTCTCCTTATTATACTTTTTAACAATAATAGTATTAAGCTGATTCAATGTAGTAAAATTATTACCATTACAAGCAATAAAATTAGCATCATTAATAACTTCCTGATAAGCCTTAGCCTGCTCAGGATTAATTATCTTATACTTCTCAATCATTTCCTTACAGTGATCAATAGTCATTTGATTTACTCCTTACTTCTTGATATAATTAATAATACTATCAACAATAACTCCAATGCCAGCCATTGCTGTCCAACCCAATAAAAATTGGCTATAATTTACAGCCATCATAAACATCCCGCCTACAAAACATCCAAAACAAAAAATGCCTAATTTCATTTTTTATTCCTTACTAAAGATTTTAGAATTTTTCTTTTTATATTCTTCCAAACATCTCATATAAGCTTCAGCTTGTTCGGGATTTATATTTTTATATCGTAAATAATTACCTTCCAAAGATTTACTGTGAAAATCATGAGTAAAAACTGTTATTTTCATTTGTATTCCTTAGAAAATAGAATTAACTTTTACTTTAGCTCCACAACCTTCGCAAATAAAAGTGTAGTTAGCATCAGGCTCAACAGACCTAGATTCATGGCAAAGTGGACACTCAACTTCCCTAACAGAATCCATAAGAAGTTCCATCATAGAATCTTCATCAGAAGGATCAGTATTATCAATAGCATTTACAACTTTATCTGTATTCTTATTAGTGGAAGGAGTTTTAACAACAAGTTTCTGTCCTTTACCAAGACCTAAACCAACTCCATATTGTTTAAAATGCTTCTCGCACATATTACCCCAACATCCCATAGTAGTCTTTCCATCATAAATAGCATCAGTATCAACATTGTTTTCCCTGCAAAAGTCACACTTAGGAAGACTGCAAACCTTCGCTTCGTTAGACATTTTTATTTTCCTTTCTTATAGATAATAGTAAACAAAAAGAGAACCAATAATAGCTCCAATACAGGCGCTAATAATTTGTCCAATACGTTCATTTCTTTTAGAAGTTTCTATCTCATGTTTCAAACTATTAAATTTTACATACATTTCATCAAATTCATTTTTAGCAATAGTAAAATTTTTATTTAGTTCATCTATATTCTTTTGTTCCATTTTCATTACTCCTTTTATTTATATACTTTTCAATACCTTCCATCGCATCAACAAATCCAGCGACATAATCCTTTTCGAGCAATTCACTTTCTTTAATATAGCGGATATTAGCTCTAATATAAGAAATAATATCAGATATATTTATATCTCCATTGTAAACATCAGTAGATTCAGTTTTATTCATTTTTATTTTCCTTTTCTTGTTTAAAGTTAACTATAAAACTTCTTAATTTTATGCGACTTGAGATAAATAACCGAACCATCACAAAATTCAAACTTCTCATTAAGAACAGCATCGTCCAAATCGTCTTCCGATATATCTGGATTCTTTTTCTTAATCATTTCGCAGAACTTGTCATTAATTTTATCAATATCAGCAGGATTGTCGTCATAACTATAAACAGAATCCAATTCAATATTTCCACCTTCAAGATGAACACAAATAATAGAAACAAGGTCCATGTTTTTTCTCCTTATTCTACAAAGCCATTTAAAGTATTCCATTTCATATAAATAGCATCGCAATTTTCACAATCATAAAATCCACCTTCAATAGCCGCATCCAGATGTTCTTTATTTATATTAGGCTCATATTTTTTAATAGTTTCACAAAATAACTTTTCTGCTTTTCTAATATGAGTAGAATCAAAAGAATAAACAAATTCAAGATATGGATTTACTTCATCAAATTTAACCAATACAACAGAAATGAGTTCCATTTTTTACTCCTTTTTATTTTTTAGTCAACGATCTATCTGATTTTATATCATAAAGCCAACTTACATCTTTTCTAATACCAATAATAGTTCGTTCGTGATTCATATTATTTATATTATCAAGTGCTTTAATAGCAATCTGCATATTGTCAATAATTTAATTCTTCATCTGTAAGTTTTTTACTTTAACGCCACTTATTATAAGCATCATTATACATTTTTTACTTTTTTAGATGCTATAAGCATAACTATCTTCTTCACGATGAGGATTTATCTCCAGTATATAAGTATCTCCATTATCCCCTCCTTCACATTTTTCTATATATTTATCGACTTCATCATTTACTAAAATTCTATCAGGGGTTATCTTTTTATTAAAATATTTTTTAATAAATATAATTTCTTTATGGCTACCAGTTTCTAAACCATTTTCTATTTTATCTAATCCATTATAGTCATAATGATTCTGATGAGTTAAATAAGTAATAGAAGCAAGTTCTCTGATTATAAAACATAATTTATTTTTATCTTCTGTGAAAGTATTATTTTTTAAATAAGCATCTTTAATAATATTTAACAGAGGAATGAAAGTATTATAAAAATCATTATCGCCAAACCTGATTGCTATTTTCATTTATTTACTCCACAAAAGAAAAATACATATTCTTTTCTATAATTTTATTTCTAATAACACAACAAATACAATTTCCACACCTGCAAGCCATAGAATCTTGATATGCTTGCCTAGTTTGTTCAGGCGAAAGAATAAGACTATTAATAGTTGCAACTGGATTGTTTATTTTCTTTTTATCAAAAGTTTGATAAATAATTCCATTCAAACATATTTATTAATAAATTTAAATCTTTTCTTCGCCCATTCTCGAATTGGATGAGGAGTAAAATCAGGTGATAGAGCAATTCCACAAGCAACTATTTCTTTTTTATTAGCTATTTTACTAAAATGTAAATCATCAGAATATTTAAAGATTGAATAATATTTCTTCCAAGGAATACGATTGTCTTCCCACTGATTATTGTAACCATCCTCTCCAACACAAAATCCACTATCATCTGAAGTAACCCATTTATATACACCATTTTTTCTAATACTTTTAGCAATTTTATTTACCCAATTATAGTCTTTAGGATGTTTGACTGCATGAATTGCACAGTCATCATGGGCGTCAATATTGATAAGGACATCTGGATGAAATTTATTTATATGTTTAACTAAATACTGGTGCATAACAACAAAAACAGTTGGAATTTCAATCTCAAGTACACTATCTATAATATATTCAGCAGACTCTATAGAATAAAAATAATCAAGATCAATTGATAAATATATTCTTTTCATTTTTTATTTCCTTTAGAAGCTTCTATAGGAAGGTTCATAATCATCGACATCAGGCGGATCATAAGAATCATCAGATTTAGTGTCAATTTCAATCTCATAAAGCTTTTTGTCAATATATTTCCAATTATCCATAATAGTCTTTTTATCTTCATCAGAGATATAAATAATATCTTTACTATCAATATCCCATACATAAAAATCCGTTATTTCTCTCTCATCTTCACTTTCAGGTGGGTAACAATTTTCAGGTAGATCGTTTAGTTTTCCTGGATCATAATAACCCTTATAATTAAAATAAAAACATATTTCAATATTTTTTTTATCAATAAGCAAATATTTTATTATAGTTCTAACAATATCAGGAGTATTTACAGTGGCAGGAACGTCATCAATAAATAAATTTTTATTATCATCAAAATAACAAAGTACAGGGAATTCATCAGAACCATTCCAACTATAACCACTTCCAAACTTACTCATGTTTTTCTCCTTTCACTATGAATTATCAAAAGTAAATTCTATAACTCCAGATTTCATTCCTTTTCTTGCTTTTCCAAGATATTCCACTATAACATTTTCTGGATTACACCACGCAGACATATCATTCCATGTTTTTTTATTATTTTGCCATTCATATCCATCAGGATGAATCAACCTTGCACTTTTTTCATTCTTTGCACAAACTACAGCGGAACAATAAGGACTATAATAAGGATTTTTAATAAGATATAAATTCATATTTTTCTCCTTTTCTTGGCCATAAAATTAGAAAATAAATTGTCCCTCTATAATAGGGAAAGGGGAGAGTTTAATAAACTCTCCCCTAGTAGGTTTTATTAGATCAATTACGTGGTAGCAGGGGCGGTAGCGGGAGCCTCAACAACGGCAATATACTTGCCGCGAAGCTCATTACCCTCGGCGTCCTTAGCCTTGGCAAAGACGGAATTAGACGCCATCAAAGTAGCAATACGCGCCTTGAACGCCTTAACCTCAAGCCCCTGAAGGTCAAAATTATCGGCAACAAGGCAATCAGCAACAGCCGTAGCAGTCATCGGCTCTTCACAAGTAGAAAGGACATTGTAGACAGACTTCTTAAGGTCCATCTTACGTCTAGTTCCCTTGGCAGTACCAGGAGCAACAGGCTTGCGCCCCCGGCGAATACCTTTGCGAGTATAAGCCTTTCCAGTCTTTTCAGCAATGACAGCCTCAATAGCCTTGACATCAGCAGCAAACTTATCCTCAACCTCCTTAACCGCAACAAGGGAAGCCCTAATAACCTCCTCGCGCTTGTTCTCAAGGTCAAGAATCTCAGCCTTAGCCTTATCAGCCGCAATCTGCTCAATCTCCTCAACAGTCAGATTAGTGTTAGTGTCCATTTTACTTTTTCCTTTCATTTTTCAGGTCATTTATGACCTACACTTACAAAAAATTAGTTACACAAGTGACACAATTGAAAAAATAATATATATTTACATATTATTCCTCCTTTCATTCCAACTGCAATTTTTCTACCGCTAAATTAAACATTTACAATAGTTTTAGCTTTGGCTTTACACATAGCTTCTTCCAAATCATTAGCCATCTTACGCAAAATATCAGGTGTCAGAACTGCGCCAACAAGATCAAAAGTAGCCCT
The DNA here is from genome assembly GCA_038044205.1 of Nanobdellota archaeon. Lineage (GTDB taxonomy): Archaea > Nanobdellota > Nanobdellia > Pacearchaeales > GW2011-AR1 > MWBV01. Next base: position 70,765 of record JBBTAN010000017.1, on the reverse strand, counting down.
GTTACAATACGAATTAATAGTGAATTCTTGATTGATAAAAATACCTCCAGGATCTCCATTTGCGTAAATTTTAGTGCGAAGCAAAACACTTTCCCCACCAGTATCTTTAGGATTAATATCAGTCGTAACAGTATCAAGAAGTTCATCTTCCATTTTCATTTCCTTTCTTTTTTACACAAGTTATACAAGTCCCTACAAGTCCAGTTAGATGATTCCCTTTCATTAAAAAGAAATTTTTCTACCGCTAAACTAAAGAACAGGGGTTTTATTCCTTTCAATGAATTTTCGTCTAAGTTCTTCTTTGTGCTTAATATAATTCTCTATCAAAGAAATAATAAAATTAACAACATTTTCAAATTCTTCTTTATCATCGCAATTTTTAAACTCTTCCACAGAGTTTAATGGATCGCTATCTATTACGTAAATTGAGTTCTTATCTTCATCGTCGCACCATCCAATTCTATAATCTTCAATAATAATAAATATTCCATTTTCCATTACTAGGTTTGTTTCATACTTTACTACATCAATAAAAAAATCATAATCAAAGTTCATCTTCTCCAATGTTTGCTCCAACATTGTCGTGATATTTAAAATAGGATTTTTATTTATTTTCATTTTACATCCTCAAATGAATAATTTAAAATAGTTTCAACAGTTACTTTTACAATTCTAAATCCTTCTGTTTTATAATTTTTAATACGATCATAATCTGATTGCAAATAAGCATCTTCTATATTTTTAGTTGTAACTTTACTCAGATCTTTTGGGTCAAAATAATATAAAAATTCATTTTTATCATTGACTAAAATATAATGTTGAAATGGCTTTTGTTTGACTTCTATAGAGTCCATTTTTACTCCATTTTATAGTCAAAATTAAATTCTGTAGTAGAATCTGCTCTTACTTTAATAATTTTACAACCTTTTACAAGAGTCATATTCGCATCTCGAAGATTTTTCATATATTTAATATCAGTTGAAATAAAACATATTTTAGAATTAAACTGTTTAGTAAATATCCTCTTACCATCTAATTGATGAACAGGATCAATAAAGAATTCTTCTTTATCATTAATAAAAACATAAAAAGTTTTACTATCATCTTCAATAATGTATTGAAACATTTCCTACTCCTTACATTTAAAAGAAAAATTTCTAATCTGTTCTTCTGTAACTTGCACTGGTTTATAGTCCTTCAACTTATTTTTTGGATCATAAATATAATCTTTAATAGATTCTATAGTAGGGAATATATAACATTTATAATAATTAAAATTACCAGATTCAATTTTATTATCTATAAAATAATATAAAAATTTAATTTTCGAACCAGTATCATTAGCAAGAACATAATAAGTATTAGTTCGAACATCACTTGGATGAAGAGTATCTATACCAGACATTAGAATATCTTTTTTCATTTTTCTCCTTTCCAACCAACAAGTATTCCTTGACAGTTGAGAATAATTGTCCATTCCTTGCCCCTTCCGGGCATGAAAATAAATTTCCTTCTATATTACAATAGAAAATAGAAAAATCTATTTCGGATCAGTTGTAAGTCCTTGAAATAAAAGAATTTATATTTATTTTTTTTATTTTGAATCGACAACTGCATAATCAATTACATTGAGATTCTGATTGGTGACTTCGCACTTTTCAAATGGCATATCGCTAGAAAATTCAGCATGGATAGAATCCATAACTTCATCCATATCAACACCTTCGTCAACTTCTACTGTCAAATTAACGTTAAATGTCGCCTCAAGAAAGACTGTCCTAAACATTTCACTTACTCCTTTTTTGTTTAATTTAAATTTTTTGTGAAAAATATATTTAGATCTTTATTTAAATTTTCAGATGACATTTCTGATTTCGGTGAAATTAGAATTGTTTTACTTGGGTCGAAATAAACATCAACTACTTGTCCTGTTTGTGGCGTAAAATCTACACAGTATTTTTTATTACGATAAAACAATGATCCATCTTTCATTTTAATAAAAATAAGTATGTGATTTTTCGGATGAGAATTTATTTTAAAATAATCATTATATGAAATAATTTTACATATAGTTCCTGTTCCATGATAGTGGCTCATTTTGTTTACTCCTTTTTTGTTAAATTAACATACTTTAAATCCTCCACAAATTCTAAGAAATTCAATAAATTCTTTTACATGAGGAAATGAAGTCGAATAAGGAGAACACAAATCATCCAATGGAATATTCTTTTTCTTTGCTTCATTTAGATTAATAAAATGTCCATCTTTAGTACAAAAATCAGATCTATCTGGTCTATGATAAATAGGTTTAAAAGAAATACATTGACATTTTTCTTCTCCATCTTCACAATCCCAATTAGATTCCGAAACAACAAGACTACCTTCTCTGGTAATCAAATCAGGATTATCAAGCAACCTCTCAAGTTCATCAGCCAATAAATTACATTCTTTTTGAGTTTTAAGGCCAGCGCCATCATTGGATCCTATTAAATTCATAGTCTTTTCATCAAAAATATTAATATTATTATCCGCAATTTTAATAAGAAAATGAATAGGTCTCCAAGACCAACAATTAGCACGAAAGTAAGCTTCCTTGTTCCTGCGTCCATAAACGTCCATTCCCATGTTAATTACTCCTTTTCTTTTGTTTCTGAAAATTTAACAATAGAAGACTAAATTATATAAAAATATAATAAATTATTTATATTGCAAAGAAATATTATTAGTCTTATATCCAAGTTTAGTCATATCTCCATTATTGGCAAAACATTGTTCTTTATCAGTAAAAAGATTAAGCAATTTACCTTCAAAGATACCTGTAATAACAATGCCCCTTCCCTTATCCCTAAACCCACAACTATTATAAAGTTCTTCCAAATAATTATTCAATGCCTGATCTTTATCTTCTGCATCAATATAGCCAAATAGAACTTCATTATCTCCACAATATGGTTCATCACTCTTTTCCAAAACTCCAGTAATAGTAAATGTTTTCATTTATTTTCCCTTTCAGGTTTTCAGTTGATAATTTTTGAGAAGCCTATCAGCTTCAAGTCCCTTACCATCAAAATTAATATCCATCTTTTTAAACATATCAACCATGCCAGCAATAAGTTGAAGATTTTCCTCCGAATTATCAACCAATTTAGTCATATCATTAGTCTCGTAAAAATCACCTTCATCACTAACTTTAGTAACAAGACCAATTTTTTGAGCAAACTTCAAAAGATGGCAAACAGAAATATGAGCTTTTACAAACTCTTCAGCGTATTGAGTTTTAGTAAAGGATTTCCCCTTCCAAATCTTACCCTTTCCTTTACGATAGAACCCGAAATTAGTTGGTTCACAACCTTCTCCAAACCAAGTATCAAGACAAATACCATTACCACCTTTCACTGTAGAAGAAACCATAACTCCATTTTCATTACGTCTATCTTCCCAAGGTTGAGTCTGAATTTTAGCCCAACGATAATCCTCATCAATAACAACATACTTACCATCAACCATAATAGGTTTGAGATAAGCACCAGCATATTTATGAAGATCTTCATTTTTAACAATAATAGTAGGAGTAAAAGAATCAATTTTATTAATATCTGTGTTGAAATCAAATTTATAAATATTCTTTTTTACATCTTTGAACATAAGTTCATTAGCATAATTAGCAACAAGTCCAAGCTTATCAGTAAGCTCCTTTTCAGTACCAGTAAACTTCATTTTGTAATGAATAGTGATCCCCATGTTACTTACTCCTTTTTGTTAGTCTTTTACTTTAATTTCAAGTTCAACAACTTCCCAATCATCAGGGATAAAACTAGAATCATGGTGTGGTGTCATATATTCCGCATTATATAATTCAGTATTATTAACACGAGCGTTTTCAGCTATTTCTTTTTTATTTACTGTCCAAATACGACTATCATAACTATCAGATTTGCATAGAAAATGTTCTATATCACCAGCTTCTCTACCTCCAATACTTAAACTTGTATTAGCCTCAAAACTACAAAACTCTCCAGTGTTTTTATGACGCAATCCAAAGAAAATATTTTTATTTTTCATTATTTTCTCCCAGTTAAATGTTCTGAAACCGGATGATTTCCGTTATTAATAGTATCGGAAATAATTTTTGTTTTCAGGTTTTCGTCTAAAACGTCCCCAACCTTTGTCTTTAAATCTTCTACATTAAAATGATCATTTACATTATCAGGAAATTGTTCTGGATTAAAATTTGGTTCGGATTCTCTACTAAAAGCTAATTCCTCATCTGCCTTAATCTTAAGAAATCTATCAACTTTCATATTCAGATCCTGACTATCAAGAAATTCCATAAACAAATAAAGAAAAGTAGTATCATTCCAACCAGTTGATCTTTTATATTTATTTACAAGTCTGTCCATTTCCATTTTCCCCTCCTTTTCTAACCATTAAAAGAAGAAACTATAAGTCCATCCGTCATACCATCCTTTGCTTTCCCGATATATTCAACTTCAACTACTTCATTGGATATCCATCCATCTGTCTGTAAATGCTCACAAGAGCCTCTCCATCCTCTTCAATAACAGTGATGCTCCTGGTTCCCATTGTACTTACTCCTTTCCAGTGTTTACAGGCTGTTTAAAATAAGCAACACACCTGCTGTAAATCTTTTTAACTGTCTTTTTTACCGAATTTGGAAGATTAGAAAATTGTCCACTATCATATTTTTCAACAGGATTACTATACTTATTAGCTCTTCCATAAGCAATATCATAAGCAATCTTCCTATTAAATTCATCCTTTTCATTACACAATGACCATCCAAACCAAAAAAGTCCATCTTTAATAGTAGCAACCACAACACCAACTTTCCTACCATGACTCCCTCTAACATACTGAACCAAATAATTCTTTTCATTCATTTTACTTACTCCTTTTTTTGTTTTACTTCTTGTAAAAAACAACTGTTCCCATTTTTGTTACATTCTTTCCTGTTCCAAGATACTCATAACATTCATAATCAAATCCCCATCTACCAGTATCCCAAGCACCATGAAATTGATAATTTTTATTAAATCCCCTAATTATATCATTCCTTTTATTAGGCTTAGTAATAAAATCAATCAGAGCCTGTGTATTGGCTCCATTCTTTTTATTATTACAAAGGTCGGTAGGGATAAATTTAACCTGTTTACCGTCTGGAAATTGAATATAATTATTTGTAAACCCACTAGCAATAATGGTTTGTGGGACAGAGATGACAACTTTCCTATCAGGATGTTGAAGAAGATATTCAGTAGCCAAATAACAAATTTCAAGGGACTTGCCACTTGCCATAGGAGCGTTAAGAATCCAATTAGGATGATGGTTGAGGAAGTTAAAAGCCTCTTCCTGCCATTCCCGCATAATTTTATAGCCATTAGGAAGAATAGTCGGCTTTGTTTCTATATAGTTCCAACTATGAGAAAAAGCATTTTTACTATTCATTTATTTCCTTTCTATATTATTTTACTTGCTATATAAATAAAAATATAAGAGGGAGAATAAGTGTCTTCTCCCTCTTATATCCTATATTCTACTGGGCCAGATAATCACCCCAAGTAGTCCATCCATTGTCCTTGTACACAGTATTAGGATTAGAGGGGATATTGTTAGGCTTATTACCAGACTTACAATACTCAGCCCATTCCTTATTACTCTTCAGATTCATCCCGCTAACAAACGCCTTCGCATCAGCAAACGAAAGAAACTTATTCATTACATTTCTCCTTTTTTGTTTTACTTCTGTCTCGAATACACTCCAAATACATCCTGAAGTAATTTAATAGCTTCTGCAATATTGTTGTCAATTTTATTTTTTCTTCCACAACTCATAGTTGGATGATTGATAACTGCAGAATTAAGATCAGTAATACTATCAATAACTTTTCCATAAGATCTATAAATATTCTGCATAGATTCATTAGTAACTTTATAATACTCACAAATATGATTAGGAACCATTGTACTTACTCCTTTCTTTTAGTTACAAAGAAAAATTAATAATATTTTCTGGATAAGCCAATTCAGAAAGATAATTATCTCTTTGATTAAACCAATAAGTTCTACCATTTATATCCATTTTGCAAACAAATCTACCTTCTTTATTCATTTTCCTTATTTCATTTTCATATTTTTTATTGATAGCATGAATAAAAGAAACATTAAATACTGCCTTCCATCTTGACCATTTATCAAAATTAATCTCCGCAGCAAAATACTCATCAACTAACTTTTGATTTTTCTTTGCCATTCTTTTATGAGTATAAATATAGTTTTCAAAAGAATAAGATGAAAGGTAATCATCATGTTTAACAATTACAAAAGTATTATTATTGTAAATACCACTTACATCCCCTTTAAACTTTTTATTTATATTTGCCCAAGAAGTATTCATTTTTATATTACATCTACAAGCAACTTTATACCTACGTTGTTCCAGTGTTTCAATATTTTCATATACTGGATGCCAAATTTTAAACTGTTGCAAATTAGACAACCATTTCCTTATTCTTTTATTTTTATTATACACATAACCATCAGTTCTAAAATCATCACCATCATCAACTCTATTGTCGCATACAATAGAAATACCTGAATGATCATTAGGAACAGTGATAACATAATCATCAGTCCTAACCTTATTTCCTTTTCTTTTCATTATAGTTGGCATTTTTTAATTTTCCTTTTTTAATAATTATTTTCTATAAAAAATATCTACCTCTAGGCAGGAGTTGTTGACTTTTCTCTCCAATCAAACCATATTTTCTTTTGCCAGTTTTTTGTAATTTTCTCCCAATCAGAATATTGTGCATATTCAACTATTTTCTCATTCTCATAAGCGATTTGAAATACTTTCCCATTATCTCCAATAAAAATAAGATAGCTACCTTTTATGATATATGACTCAATAATACGCCACATATTCTCATCTGAACGCCAAGGACCAACAATTCTATTGTTTACAACAATATGCCCCGTATCATTATCTCTAAAAATTATATATCCTAAAGATGCGAAAGCTTCCTCAATACAAGAATAAGGCCATAGTTTCTACTAAGGATATCGAGACATCTATCTTCAAATATTTTGTGAATAACCATTTTCCCTTCTTTAATTCTAATATTCATTTTTTAATTCTCCTTTTTAATCCATTCCTTGGAACGTTCATATTCAATCATTTTACCATTTCCAAAAATATACTTCCATTCTTCACCTTCCTCTCCAGAAAACTCAATAAAAGAATCAGGTGTTACATATTTAGCAATCTTCTTCCATAGAATATCATCATTCCACCACTTTTCAGAAAGCCTCTCCCCTATAGCAGCATTTCCATTCTCTTCAATAAAACAATCATATCCCCATGTATTGAATGCTTCCTCTATATCATTATATTTGTTTTTTGCAGGATCAATACCGGAACATTCATTTTTAATTTTTGACATAACCTTCAAACATTTTTCTATATTTTTATTTTCAATAACAACTCTCATAAAAGTATTAACATGAATACTCATTTCTTTCTCCTTTTTTAAAAACTAAAATATTTCAATACTTCGCATATTTTTGGAACTTCATTCCATTCATTAGATCTAACATATTTAACTAATTTACCTTTCTCAAATGTATATTTCCAAGCAACTTGATCTTCTGTCATAAAAATAACATAAGAATCAGGTTTTACAAATGGAGCAATAGCAGACAATAACTTTTCATCTTTTTCGCTGAAATCATTATGTTTAGCTATAATAGAAATATTGTCAGTCCTATTGTTGTTATCATCATATTCAAAAATAGCTTCATATCTAAACTGTCCAATAGCATCACGAATATCTTTATATACTTCATCAAAAATGTCAAGGCTATCTATAGCTTTCCAACAATTATTTATATTTTTCTTTTCTATTACTATAGAAACATATTGATAATTTAGCTCTGTATCCATTTCCATTTTTATTTCTCCTTATACAGTAACCTCCATAGCCAATTTATTAAATTTAACTCCATTCATCTCACAAGTCTTTATCCAATCAATATAATCATATTTTAGAATATGATAAACATGAGGATAATCATTCAAATAACCTTTCAATATTCTTTTATTCTTTGGACGTTCAACCCTGTCAAAGTATTCAATATTAGTAGAGCCTTCAGGTCTGAGCCAAGTAGCCCAATTATGAGTATAAACCTTCATTCCAACCAATTTAGAAGAAATAAGTTCCTTGGCAACCAATTCATTAAAATGATTTATTTCTCTTTCCCTATACTCAAGAGATTCTTTATCAGTTTTGAAAGTAATATCAGGAATACCAAGTTCCTTAAACTTGGAAGGTGAAATAGCAATATCGGCAATTTTATTTATATCTTTAATAGGATGATTTACACTAATTTCAGCTACATCTCGAACCCAGTTCTCCCAAATGTCCTTTTCAAATCCAGATCCACCGCCAACATTGAGGATAACTTTCACTCCGCCAATAAGAACAGGAACATAAGAATAAGCATCACCTTCCAGCATCTCAATATCAGATTTCCTAATAGCGAAATAATAATTAACACCAGGCTTGGCAGTCCATTTTTTATAGTTTCTCATGTAATGTTTAAATTCATGAACAACATAACGCTTTGCAGCGATATTGGCATGGGTAAAATCTTTTCCCTTATAGAGTCTTCCAGCAACAATAATAATATAGTCACCTTCAGGAAGATATGTCTTGAAATTCTTGTAATAAAAAACCTTGTTACATTCACTCATTTTCATTTTTCTTTCTCCTTGCTAAATTATACTTTCTAACTGTTTTGGCCACGAAATATAATACTTGAACCGTCTACGCTCTTTCCGGGCATCGGGAAAACTATCTCCAGTAAAATCTCATTGTATCATCAAAATATATTTCTTTTGAATCTCCAGTGCTCCAATAATGTTCAGCAAACTCTTTTGTCAAAGCAATAACATATTGCTCACCACCTGCTCCTGTATATTTACTCACTCCATATTCGACCATATCATGTAAAGGAATAGATTTATTATCTATATCTTCAGGGAAAACCTTGTTACCTTTAAAAATAAAATCAATTTTCATTTTTTACTCCTTGTAAACACAACTATCCTGAAACTTGCTCTCGACATCGTAATGTCTATTAGCAGACTTCAGAACCTTATCAAAATCCAGCTTATCATCCTTACAGTAAAGCATAATATCAATCAAAAGATCAAGAATATCTGATTCTTTATCCTCACAAGTGCCACAATAACCTTTAACAATTTTCGCAACTCTCCTGATACTGCTACCAACAGTAGGAGCTTCACAACCCTTACATTCATCAGAAGAAGAATTTATAGCGCCACAAGAAGAACAAGTTTCTTTTTCCATGTTACTTACTCCTTTTTATTTTTCCTAATTCTATTAGCTTTATTCCAAATAATTTTATTAGTATCATCTTTTCCCTCAAAAATACTTAATGCTTTCCCTGCTCTATCTGCAATAATATTAAAATTATCTGCACTTGTATCTGATAACTTCATTTCATCAGGAAGAAGTATGTCTCCGCACATAGTACATAAAATGTCCAAATTAGTTTGTATAGCTTTATACAAATTCTTGCAATTGTTTTCTGAAAGAACCAACGGATTTTCATTTTTCATTTTACTTACTCCTTTCAAAAATAAACAGGGACTAATTTCTTTTTTCTAACCCAATATTTAATTTTTATTCGCCTAGTCTTGTAAGGATTCATGCTGTAAACTTCATCAATTTCACCTTCTTCTAACTCTACAACTTCTACTTCCTTCATGCGTACTGTATTTTCTTCATTCATTTATTATTTCTTTTTTATTTTTGTTTTGGATTATAATCAATATTAGTGAGTGTAAAAATATTATTCCATTTTCTATGACAATTTCCACATGTCACATCCCTGTAAACTACATTGTATGTAGAATTTAATTCTAATTCTCCAAATATTAAATTTTCATTTCCACAGTAAGGACAATTTTTACCATCATTTTTAATATATTTTTCAATTACTTCGTCAGTTATTTCATTCATTTATTTCTTCCTTTTCAGGCCACTTAATTTCACCACTATCGACCTTGGATTTAAACTCATTCAAACTTTTAACATAAATATCAAATTCATTCTTTGTCAAACAAGAATAATTATTTCCACCATAAATAGGAGTAGTTTCCATATAAATACATTCTTCTCCCTCATCAATATATCCAACATGAAAATTGATAAATGGCAACATAACATTATTACTATAAACCTTATAAAACTGATATTCAAATTTTCCCTTCTGATTCAAAACTGCATTCATGTTAATTTCTCCTTCCATTTAATTTCACCACTTTCAATTTTTTCTTTTAATTGACTAAAGCTATCAACTAAATTAAAAAAATCAAGTTTATTAAGATTGATGCTCATTCTTATTTCGCTATCATAAGGTCTAATCTCAACAAATACATGTTCCTTATCTCCTACATGACCTAAATCTATATTTATAAAAGGAAAAGCACAAACAGAACTAACCGAACTATGAAAACTAAATGAATTATTATCTTTTTTCTCAAATATAATATTATCCATTTAACTTTTCCTTATATTCTTCTGTCTTTGTCTTCCAACACATTTCACATTTACTTAACCACTTTCTATGGGTTTCAGCATCGTCATAATTATACCACACACTATTAACATGAGGACCGGACCAGATTTCAGGAAAGACAGAAGTTTTAATTGTAACAGTTACCTGCCATAATTGTCGCCCAATAGCAATAGCTTGTGCAATTTCTTCCTTACTCAACGCTCCTTTAGGATTAATTAAATCCATATTTTACTCCTTATTTTTTCTACATTTAATTTTGCACGTATTACAATGATTAGTAATACAGCATATCTTCCCTGGATAAATATTATTTGCTTCTTTCCTTTCATTTTTACTAAATAAATGAAATCTTTTACCTGGAATAATTTTATGATTCAAAGTAATAATATCACACCATTTAGCTTTACCAAATTTATTTACATCATCCCAATTACAAGCAACAGACCTAACTAATACTTTTTTATATTTATTTCTATAAAACCTTGCAGACTTATGACTTACATGAGATCCATTTTCTTTTAGATTATCTATACTAATATGAATAACTTTTATAGCTGGATGATTATGATATTTTTTGATAAAATCTCTCTGTTTTGTGATTACCTTTACGTCTACATTGTACTTGGAACAGTCGTCCAAAAATAAAATAATATCTTTGTCATGTTCTGGCATGTAATCGCCATAGGAAAAAAGTCTCAATCCTCCAGCCTTTTTCAATTTAAATTTTGTATGATTTCTTATTCTTTTTACCCAACCAGTGTAAGGCAAATAATCTGAAATTGGTTTTGGATTCCATTTATTATTTCTACTTGATTCAACATAACAATATTTACATGGAGTTCCATTTCTCCTTCTTGGACAATTAGTTGTAAAATCAGCAGAAATAATACATTTATTATTTACTTGTTTACTATCAACTGACAACATGTTACTTACTCCTTTCTTTATCTTACTTTTCTATATTTTCAATCTATAATCAGTAGGCAGGGAAATGCCTATCCGGGCATCAGGGAATCTTCCATTTAGTTGTAGGTGTAGAAATAATAATATTATCAACAGGTTTATATTTTGGTTTATTTATTTCTTTTGTAAGAATTTCAACAGCTTCTTTAGCGTTATAGAATAAAATATCAGAATGATCATAATCAACTTTATGGATTATTCTACGTAGTATATTTAATGCTTCTTGTGCGTCCATTTTCTTCTCCTTTATTTGTTCAAATTTGCAGGTAGCAGTATCTGCTATTTGCACCATTTCCAAGTAATGTTTTTGAGAACTTTCACAACAAGCAACATCCTCAATAGTTTCATCTTTTTTAGGAATTCCATTAACCATAGCCATTTCTGCAAGATTACTATGTGGATCACAAAAATAATATTTAGGTAATCTATCTTCCAAAAAATTAAAATCTTTTTCATTATATTTGTCGCCTAAATCAAAATCAATCGTCAAACGCACTTTCATTTATTTCTCCTTTGTTGTTTAAATATAAATAAATAATATATATTATAATAAAATAAAAATAATAAAAATAAAATATATTATATTTACGGCAAACGTGGACTGGAAAATAAAAATAAAAATAATATATAAAACAACCTCACCACAATGATGAGGTTGTCGGCAATAATACAGCGAGACACGATATTATTGCCTATTTATTTTATAATTTTTTATATTAGACAGTAGTTGTTTCATCTTTGAGTTTAATAGGCAACTGCATAGGTTGGATTTTATTACTAGCTACAAGAACTTGGCACAAATCCCCATTTTTCATAACATCAAAGAAATTATGTTCTTTGAGGAATTTCATGGCATTATCTGTAAGTTCTTTCTTATTTTTAGAATGAGTTTCAACAATCATGATAATATGAGAATACTTTTCATCAGGATACATATCATTTTCAGGATACATAACAAGAGGCAACATGTTGACAGCATTCTTTTCCATTTTCTTCTCCTTTTTCTTTACAAAAATATAACAACACCATGTAATTATATTTTTGTTTTTCTCTTCTACAATACTACATTTCAAAAAGTCAATCGGATCAATTGTCCATTTTTTACTCCTTTTCTATTAATTGGAAAATTAAATATATTAGACTAGAGCCAGCGCCTTATCGTAAGCCTTCTGCTTAATAGTTTGTCCCTGTCCATAAAGAACAGACTCGAAATGACGGGAAGTAGCATCAACAACATCATCAGTTTTATTTAATCTCTTTTGATGATCTATATATTCAGTTACACTATTCATGGCACCCCAAACAGTCTTTCCAGCAATATTAGCACCACGACCAGACTCAAAATTAACATTCATTACCTGAATCATATCAGCCTGTTGCTTACTAATCTTCTTGCCATCAGTAATAGGAAAGATAGATTCCAAATACTCCTTATATCCAGCCGCATCAAGTTGTTTATTTACCATAGCCTGAAAACTTTCAGTCAAATTCTTGTAATAAAGTTCGGTCAATCCCAAAATCTCCCTAGCCTCTTCAACATGGTCTTTAACCCCAGTCTTATGACGAATAGAAAAACCATTATCTTTCCTATTCAAAGACATAGAAAGAGTATTGTTACAAACAACACGAATAGGAGACCAGAAAGCTTTAAACGAAAGACTTCCATCATGGCCATTAGCAACAATAAGATAACGCTGAATAGAATCTTCCGGCTTGATATAAATATCTTCACCAACCCTAACAGTCCAGAAAGTCTTACTTCCACCAAACAAAGCACCACAACACTCAACTTTAGTTCCAGTCCCTCCGATCAAATCTCTAATAAACTCAGCCTGTTCCTTATTCTGAAGTGGAGTATATTGGGTTCCGACAGTACCCAAATAAGCCCCAGTATCACTCCTAACACTTGCCCGCTTATCAGGAACAACATTTCCATTAGGCATAGTAAGAGGAACAAGATTGACATCCCAGTTCAAATGAGCCTGTTCAAGCGCCTGAATAGGATCCATCAATCCATCAACCTTAACGCCCAGATTATGCCAAGGCGTCTTCCCAGACCAAGCAAACTCAACAATACCTTCCCTTGTAATACTAAGTTCGTGCGCCATGTTACTTCTCCTTTTCTTTTTTTATTTACAGTTTTGACTATAAATTTCCATATTAAAATTACTAGCAGCTTCAGTAACAAGTTCATTCAAGTCTAAATTTTCGTGCTTGCAAAAATAGTGCAAATCAGTAAGAAGGTAAGTAACATATCCTCTAACACCATTAACGTCATCACTATAACCGTTAATAATTTTTCCTATTTTTCTAATATTCCCATTAACAGTATCAAAACCACATTTGTGACACTCATTATGCTTTGGTAAATTAACCTCACCACAACTAACGCACTTGTTTGACTGAAAATTAAGATTCATTTTATTTTCTCCTTTTTTAGTTATTCACAACTTCTTTTACAGTATAAAATTCTTTAATCATATCAAAGATAACAATAGCATTCTTATATCCCTTGCCCTTTTTATCAAAATTATAAAATTTCTTATTTTCCCAGGCTGAATCAGTTAATCCCTGCATAGGATCATGTCTACTTTCATAAACAACTAATTCATCTGAATTTCTATATTCAGAAAAAGCAATCCATTTACTATTAAAATTATCCTGATTCCAAAGAATAATAGAATGGCCTTGTTCTCGACCATTCTGATAAGAACCAATTTCAATATGATTCTTATTTCTATATTTCTTAACTATAGAAATAAGACTAGAAAGAACAACATCAGCCATTTCCCTCTTGTTGTAAATTTTCATTACTTACTCCTTATTCTTTTTAAAACTATTTAAAATATTCTCTATTTCTTTTTTACCTTCATCAGTAATTTTCCAATTTTTGTCTCCATAATCAATCAATCCCTGATCGGCAAGATATTTAAAATTTTCCTCAAATCCACTATAAGGATATTTCATATACGGATAAATATTTTCATATCTATAAATAAAAAGAATTAATTGGTCAACTGTCATTATTCTTTTCCTTTGGCACACAGACAAAAGAAATATCGGCAAAAATTTGGCTTGCACTAATCATACAAAAATAATCAGACATTAGCGACTCATTAAAAGCGTAATCAACCACTCTCTTTGCTTTATTCATATCCTTACAAACAACCTTAATTGTAACAGATACTCCAATAAGCTTATCCTCACTTGCCTTAACATTAACACTCTTCAGTTTCCTATCCCTACACAGAGTCTTAAATGCCTCAAAAAGTTTAAGATAATCAATTGTTCCATTCATTTTACTTACTCCTTATTATTCATCACACAGAATTTCTTCAATATCCTTATTTTCTTTTAGAATATCTTTTAGGTCTGAAATAAAAGATTCAGCAGTAGAGATTTTACCATCATAATAAGATGCCTTTTCATGATCTTCAGTTTCTTCGCTAATTTCTTTCCAACAATCAATAAGTTGTTTATATTTACCTATAACCATCCAAATTTCATTAATTTTATTTTCATTAATTATATCCATTTACTTACTCCTTATTAATAATATTTTTCAGGTCGGAAATAACTGACTCCACACCACCTATTTTCCCTTGATAATAAGATCCTTGAATAAGATTTTGCTGTAGATCAAATTCTGTACGAACTTGCGACATCAACTCAAGAGTACCTTCAAACTGAACAATTAATCTTTTTATTTCATTTATTTTATCTTCATTATCCATTTTTTTCTCCATTAACAATTTCTTCTAGTTCCTCAATAAAAGATTTAACTTCAGTAACTTTACCTTCATAATAAGAAGCTTCAGCATCATCTGCAATACCAATCATCCCATCCCAGTTTTTTATATTTTCTCTCTTTTTCTCAATGAGTTGTTTAATTTTATAAATAATATTCATTTTTATTTTCCATTTATTTTAATAATATTTTCAAGTTCAGAAAGTAATTCCTTAATAGAATAAAAAATAAGACTCATTTTTAAATTATTATTATTATCTACAACTTTAACTTTAAATTTATCTTTTGATCTAATTTTATCAGTGATTTCTCTATCAAGTTTAACCAATCCTTTTTTAGATAGACTAACTGCTGTTCGCCATTCATAACCAGAACACTCAACCATAACATTGGTATCTAATGTATTATTTTTAATAAATTCATATTCTATACTATTAAGAAATTTCTTCTGCACAGGTGTTAATCTCATTTTTTTACTCCTTTTTTATTTAATGAAATCTTCAAGTGCATTCAATGTGTCCAAAACACCAATATTATATTCGCCATGATTTTTACCAGCATCTAAATAAGATTTAGCTCTTTGTTCTCTAATAAAAGAATTAATATAACTACACTCTATCTTTTTTCTTCTATCAACAAGCTGAACCTCAAAATAATTATATATACCAACTTTATCATCAACTGACAAAGTAATTTTTATCAATCCTTTTTTTTGTAAACTAACAGCAGTGCGCCATTCATGTTTTTCGCAGCCAATATTACATTTGTAACGATCTTCTTCATAACGATCTTCTTTATCTGTAATTTCTTCTTCTAAACTATCAAGAAATTTCTTCTGCACAGGTGTTAATCTCATTTTTCACTCCTTAAAAATAAAGATCAGGTGGTAAATTTCTAAATCACCTGATCTTTATTACAGACGTTTAGCGCCGGAAAGCCCTGTGGCTTTAGCATAGGGTAGTTCACTCAAACCTCTTCTTGGGACTATTTTCCATATCGAAGTGGGCAATAAGTTTATAGCTCTCCTTCAGCAAAGCATAGAGTCTATCAATACACATATTGGCAGCATCAAGCTTACTCGTAAGCTCTTTTACAGTTTTATTTGCAGAAATAACATCCAAAGCATAAAGTCTATCAATACGAATATTGATAGCATCAAGTTTAAGATTAAGATCTTTGACAGTTTTACTATTATCTTGAGTGGCATCAGCAATATTTTCAATAGTCTGCTGAATAGCCTCATTTTTATCGTTAACAATTTCCTTGATCTTTTCATCAACAATAGATTCAACTTCATCGCTATTAACTATTTCAGTAGGCATATCTCGCATAACGTTTTTAACGATAGACCTGAAATTATAATCAGAAATAACATTTTCAACAGTATCAGTAATAATATCGTGCAATTGAGCAGTTTCAATTTCATTATTCAAAAAATGATTAATGATGTTATATTTATCACTATTGTTTACAAAAACTCCATTTACAGCATCACACAATTGCTTAACCGTGTAATTGATATTGTTCGCATCAAATTTAACAGCCTGTTCCATGTTCTTTCTCCTTTTCTTTTACTTTCACGAAAATTTGGACCACAATAGAGAATGCTTGCATGTCTCTATGCCTTTCCTGGCATTAGAAAATTTTCAACCTCTTCCCGCGAGGAGTTCCCTTCCTTTAGGTGGGGAGAAATCGCGGTTGACAATGAAAATTACACAGGAAAGAAACGAGTCCATTTCATTTTATTTCTCCTTACACAATTTCCTCTGTCTCTTCTATTTCATTGTTATTTTCTTCAACAATACTCTCGTTAAAAACATCTTCTTCAATAATTTCATTAACTTCTTCCTTATCCTCAACTTCTACAGCTTCATCAACGCCAATAGTATCAATACCCAACAACTTTCTAAATTCATTAGCCTTTTTAATCCAACGACTTGAATTGACAATGCACATAATCTGCAAATTAGTATACCCCTTGTCTTTATATTCTTTTATCATCTCTTCAATAGTTCTTTGATGATAAACAATTTCAACATTTTCAGAAATAGGAACAACAATATCAGGTTTCTCAACCTTCTCAATTACAATTTCTTTCTTCTCAACAACTGGAGCAATGGTAACTGGATTTTTAATCCTTTCATCATATTCAGTCAACTTTTTCAGAATATCAACAAATTCAGATTCAGTAATAGGTTTCTTTCCACTCTCCATCATAGAAATATAAGCCTGATTTGTATTAAGTGCCCTGGCAAACAAACATTGACTCAATCCACGCTTAATTCGCTCTGTCTTGAACTGTTCATTGAGTGCCATGTTATTTCTCCTTTCATTTAACTCGCCAAAGAATAAATTTCATCTGAATCAAGTGCCAACCCATTTTCATCAAAAATATTAAAATCATTATTATTTTTATGTTCTTTCATCCAAGTGTCAATCTCATCAATACAGTGTTTCATATCTCCATTCCCACAACGAACACAAACTCTATCACCATCAGGATAGAAAAGATCCATTGCGTAAATTTTGTAACTAAACATTCCCCTCTCCCTTTCTTTGTTAATCGCAATCATAATTCTTTTTAATTTTCGATGTTTTAAGTTTCAACCCACCTATATATGCTAACCCATATACAGGATTAATAAAACTAAATTCATACATCTACTTCTTCTCCTCTCCAAATTTCTCGAATGCTTCATTGGCTTCCAACATAAGCCAATCTACTTCTTGTCTTCCTTCTGTCGTCAATTCAAACTTTTTATCTTTTTCATTAAATTTCATATAACCAAGACTACAAAGATAATTAATTTCTTGTTGAGCAGTTGGATAATTTTCTTTTTCTTTAGATAAATTATAGTAATAAAATAACATGCTTACTTGTCTGCTTGATATTGATCTTAATTGTTTAATTGACATAAATTTTTCCTTTTTGTGTGAAAATAAAAAGAATTGATTGCCACGGTCGATAATAGGACGCGGTAGGTCTAATCCCTCCGGGCATTGAAAAATGGTTCTCCGTGGTCTACAATGCGTTTAGTGGCGTTTCTGGTTTCAATCCACTGTATATGATAACAATATACAGAAATAAAAATAATAAAGCCTTTTCCTAACCATTAAATAAAAATAAATAAGGGGTTATATATTTTTATTAATGCCGTCTCAGAAAAGGCGGATTAGACGGTTTAAATATATAGTAGAGGCGGATTAACAATACTATATATTTAATTCTAAAAAAACGCCCTCCTACTCACCATTGAAACAAAAAATAAATAAACGTTATCTATTTTCCATTTTAATGCTGCCTCGGTCGAGCATAGACAGTTTAGATATATAGTGGCAAAGCTCGTACAAATAACTATATATCTAATTTTAATTACTTTATCTTTTTTGTTTTTTCTGCGCGTTTAATAAAATTTCTTAATATCCTTTTTCTAATTCCAGGTTTATCAAACTCTTCAGCATGTTCACCAAGCAAATATTCAGTAGCAGCAATCCCATTTTTTCTAATATTGACAGGTGGAACAATGTTAGAATCTAAAAATAAAGATAATAGCATTTGCCACTCAATAGCAGTATCTTCATTAAATTTTTTATTTCCAGGTATCTTTTTAATAACAAAATTAATATTTTTTTTAAATAATTTTCTATATTTAGCAGGGATAGTAGTTTTAATACCTGACTTTATCCAGTTATCGAAAACAATATCTTCATCAACTGGAATTTTTGCCCATTTAATGAAATCTAAATGACAAGTTTGGGTGTCATCTCCATCGTAAATACCATAGCCACACCATCCCATTTCATGTCTCCTTTTTGTTTTTGTTTTCTTCTAATTTAATTTTATAAGTTCTTTCTAAATAATTAATAAAATGATTTGCAACAACTAAAAAGCCCATCGCCTCATCTTCTGTTAATTTATTAACAGATTTAACTTTCCTGCAAATATAACATTAAAATCATTACATTTAAAGCATGGACGTTCTACTGGGTCTCTGCGATAAATATGTACACATTGATCACATCCAAAATTTTTATTGGACCTGCCAAAGAGAAAATTAATACATCGTAATTCTTTTCCTTTATAGCAAACTGTATCATGAATACATGCGGAACAATCAGTTTCTTTATCTACTTTTTCTTTTAGTCCTATTCCTGACATTTCTTCTCCTTTCATTGTTTAATAATAAATATAATTTATTTATTATTAAAAAATATAATATTAATCAATCTATTTAATTCCAGGTAAATGTCTAATAGAGAAAGCAGCTATTTTGGGTGGACAATCTCCAAATACAACTCCTATTACTTTATCTCTATACAATAACGGACCACCAGAAATCCCAGGCATAGAATGTTCAATACCACAATCATTCATAATAACTTTGAAATTAGTTCCGATATTTTTTATTTCACTTTCAAATATATTTTTTTTCATTTTTATATGTAATCGTTTTAAATAAGGAAGAGGATCAGGTTGATCTGAATGAATTACAGTTCCTTTTATTTTTACTGGTTTATCAGAATATCCATAATATCCATATAAATAAGAAGGCAATCCATCATATATAGGATAAGGATATGCCTGTAATCCACTGATATTATTGATTTTAATTTGTGCAAAAGAAATATCTGTTTTATCTATTACTTTAAACTCTGATTTATATTCTATTTCCACTGGGCCATTCTCATTTTTTATAGAAATAGACATAGCTTGAATTACAGCTATATGACAAGCAGTAACTAGTAATTGCCCATGTTTAGTATGTAGAATAAAACCAGTTCCATATAAATATTCATTTTTAGAAATACGGCCTCTATAATTATTTACATTTATATTTACTACAGCATTCTTTTCTATTTTATTATTTGTGCATATAGACATAAGTGATATTTTTCCTCCTACTCCATAATAAATAATTCAGATGAATTATTCGGATCAATTGGGAAAATAATCCATCTGTAAAATAATATGACCCCCAACCGACCATCTTCCGGGCATCAACTATTTCATGATTATATCAGTTGCAACCGCACTAGCAATCTTCCTTATTGGCCTATTGCTATTTATAACATGAGGAGTGTTACATAATATAATTATTTTATCATTTTTATTTATCTTTCTTACTTTATTCAATAAATCAATATCGCATGTTATAGTTATATCCCATATAGCAGGAGCAGTAGCAATTATGTTTGCCCCTACTATCTTATTGCTAATTAGCTTACCGTCCTTACTCTCAATAATAGGGATAACATCTGTAACACTACATTTAACTTCTATAACCAAATCTTTAGATAAATTTCCTAAACGCTCAATACGAGATCTAATGAATTCATTTCTTATATCTGTTTTCTGCAAAGTAGTTAAATTTTTATTTTCAACTACTTTTTCATCTAAAATCAATTTCCTTTTATTAACCGCAAGCACCATCCTTTACTACTACCTTTATATTTCCATTATCATTAAAAAATTCAAACATCTTCCAATCTGGTTTATTTCCTTTATCCATTTTTAATTCTTTTTTAGCTAATTTCTGATAACTATTTACTACTTTTAATGATTTAGCTAATAATCTCTTTTCTTCTACACTTGCTTCTATTACTACTTCTCTTATAGCCGCAACAGCACCACATTCTACTAATTTAGAACTTATTACTTTCATTTATTTATATCCTTTTCAACTATCTGTTTATTTATATCTTTTAATTTTTCCCAACGAGAATTATTTGTAGAAGATGGAACATATATATATCCTTTTTCAGCCATTTCTGCCTCATGTTTACAATTATAAATATAACCAGTAACAAGCGAAGTGCAAATCAAAAAAACAATAATTATCACAGTGCCTGCAAGCCATTTATCAGATGAATTCATCAATTAACTCCTATTATTTAATTTTTTAATATGTAGCCTACGTCTATGGAATCTCTCTACTTTTCTATCATCCTTTCCCTTCCTGCCATCCTTATTATAATTCATCATAAAATTCCAAAACTTTTCCTTTTTACTTGTTTTATATACATATGTTTTCTTATATTTACTATCCTTAACACTATTATCAACATCATCAACTACTTCATTCTCTGGCATTTTTTACTCCTTTAAAAATTATTACTCATTCCAAGGATGACCAACAGCACCTCCAAGATTACCATTAATTTCTTCAACTACTACAAGTTCAAGCCTATCTGGATAATAAGATTTATTTTTTAGCTCAACTAAAGCATCTAATACTTTATCTTTTTCTCCCTCCCAAACAACATACCATATTGGTTTAGAATAATCGTCCTCACATTTACCTAAAATTTTAACCATTATTTATCAATCCTTTCTTTAAAACGTAATTTGGAATTCTGTATCATCTTTGTTACCTTTCTATTCCACTCACAACATCTGTTTCTTATTCCAGCATCCTCTATTTTTTTAACATTCTCTAAATCTGTACGATAATATTCTAAAAGACCTGTAACATAGATTTCTTTTAAACAATCTAATATCTCGCCATATTCTATATCCGACATCTCATTATCACCTATATCATAAAACCCATCACATAAATCTAAATCAATTTTTAACCTGATTTTCATTATTGTTTCTCCGCTGGAACATTCTCAACTACCGTATCACTTGTGTATATCCATATATCCTTATACTTTTCTTTATATTTACCTACCTCATCTATTTTTATAGAATAACAAAAAGAAAGACCTGTGCCTGTATATATTACTTCATGCTTGTCATTATAACCAACCATAGAAGTTGAAACGTCAGTTTGGATTGGATATATAGATACCCAAGCTACTATATCTTTTTCTCCTCTACTGATAACACTTAACCATAAATTACTATCTGGATTATTTTGTTTTCTATATTCTTCTCTTGACTTATATAAAGCAGGATATAAAAAAGCACTCAAAATACCTATAATAGCAGCTACAACTAAAAACTCTGCTAAAGTAAATCCCTTTTTCATTCAATTGTCTCCAATTAAAATAAATTATTAATTATTCTATTTTTAATTTCTTCTAACTCTTTACCACGCAAAGAATAAGAATAAAATTTAGCCAATGCTACTAAATCTAAATCATCTAATTTCTTTTGCTTTTTACTGCCCTCATATTGAGGTTCAATACCTTCATCAGTAACTAAATTAATTTTTTCATCTTCTTCTATAATCAATAAATTATCCATATCAAATATATCTTTTACTATATAACCTACAGGCAATCCTTTTTCTTTTATTTCATGGATTAATAATTCCATAATTATATATAATTTTTTATTAGGCATACCATCTATCCATTTTATTAAAAGATTTAACAATATCTCCATAACCATGTTTTTTAGCAATACGACATAAAAGATCATCTGCTTTACTATGTCCTGCTTCAGGATCAACATCATTAAGTTTAACTATCTCATCCATTTCCAACTTTGCAGATTCTGGCGTAATTTCTTCTTTTTTCATCTACTTCCTCCTTTTAAAAAATAAAATAATAAATTATATATGTTTATTTATTCCATAATCCCCTACCAATTGCTCTATCTCGCAATATTCTACTCTGTAATTGTTCCACATTTGCTCTAAAAATTTCTTCTCAATTGGACTGGAAATAATACCCAATTTTATCTTCTTTTTTATCTCTATTAGTCGATTCCGATCTTCTTCTCTCATTGTCCCTCCATAATTAAATTAAATTATTTAAACCTAACTAACCAATCATGTCTTTTAGACAAATCTATTTTCTTCGACTGTTTTTCTTTTATAAACCATGTATTAAAAAATATACGCTGGTCCATATCATCCATCTCTTCTAACTCTTTCCTACTAACTAATGTATGAGCACACTCAAGCTCTATAACATCAACCCTTTTCCTATTATTTTTTAAAATAGCCCCCAAAATAATATCATAATTACATAATCCTTTATTAAATTGACAAATATATTCTTCTTCACCTAAATTATTAAATCTAATAGCTTGCCTTCCATTAGAAATCTTCTTCATTAATATTTGATTACTTCTTTTCATTACTTCTCCCCTATGTAAATAATTCAGATAAAGAATTATTTACTCCATCTTCAACTTTAACTTCCTCAAACCTAACTAACCAGAAACTATCCTTCTTTCTGAAATTCATACGATTCGGCTGATTCTTTTTTATAAAATATGAATCATGAAATTCCCAACTATCCTCTCCTAAATCCCTATGATTCATAAAACAATAAGCATTCTCAAGTTCATATATAGCTGCCTTCCTCCCTCTGTTCTTCAATATAAATTCCAAAATATCCCAACCATCTGTATCAGAATTATTATGAAATATATAATTACATCCACCTGATTTTATTACCTCACGACCATTAGCTATCCAATCAAGTATAACCCTATTCTCTGCCTTCATTTACTTCTCCTTTTAAAAAATAAAATAATAAATTATATATGTTTATTTTTATTACTTTTCATCTTCATCTCCAAAAATCCAATAACATAAACATATACCTATAATAAATCCTAATAACATAGTAATCATTTTTATTTTTCCTTTTTATTTATTTTTAAAATTACTTTCATCAGGTATATCAATCCATTTACTTGCACCAAATAAAATATAATAATTACCATGCGAATCTGGTCTTTGCCACTCCCCTTTATGACATCTGCCAACTACATATTCTCCAGTATCAAGACGAATCAAAACAATTTTATCATTATTAGGATGAGACATACAACTATTCCATTCATTCATTTTTTTATTTTCCTTTTTTACCCCTTATTGCTAATAAATATATGGTAAATCTCACCTAAATGT
Organism: Nanobdellota archaeon; assembly: GCA_038044205.1. Taxonomy (GTDB): domain Archaea; phylum Nanobdellota; class Nanobdellia; order Pacearchaeales; family GW2011-AR1; genus MWBV01. Next base: position 46,615 of record JBBTAN010000017.1, on the reverse strand, counting down.
ACTACACTACCTATATGATTTCTAAAACATATAACTCCATTGTCTACATCGCCTTCTTTTGTAATATATACTATTCTTGTTTCAATTTTTAAACCATCTGAACTTTCTTTATATCCATCATGAATACCAGAAATATATAAATAATTATTTTCATTTTTATTAACAGAAATAACTCTAAAAAGTGGATGAACCTTGATCTCCTGTTTATCCTTATATTCCAAAGAAATAATTTTAATAAATGACATTTTTTCATTTTCCTTTTAGACGATTCCTCTCTTCTAATTTTATATATTCAACTATACCTATTTCATTAATTATCTCACGCCTCATCCTCAATGCCAATTCCTTTAACTCTAATGCTTGACTATAATTATCCTTACCTGATCTCAATATGGACAATGCTTCTTTTATATTATCTATCATTTTTTATTTTCCAACCTATCCATTGTTTCTTCAAATGTCTCATATTCCATAAAAATAAGACCAAGTATAAATAATATACCTATCCCTGTAAATATTCCAAATGTAATATCTGCCATACTCATAACCACCACCTTTTAGTCCACTTTGCTATAGTATCTCCTATATTCAAAAAATAACATATTCTCTCAACTAAACAAATTGTCAATCCAAATAATATCATACAATATAAACTAAATAATATAAATGATAACATTTTTATTTTTCCTTTTTTTATTTAGGGCGTAAAATATAAATATATTATTTTTTATAGAGTGTATATTTATATATTATTTTTTTATTTTTTATAAAACACTTACAGTTTAATATAATATATATTGTTTTTTATTTAATTGTTATAAACTTTCTCAAAATTTACAGTTGATTTCAATCAACATATTACTTCCTTTCTTTTTTTATTTTACTTATAAAAAATATAAACAAGATAGTTGATTCTATCTTTTTATTTTTGGTCCACAACAATAAAAAATAATTATTTATTTTTATTTTCTAAAGTTACTGTACGACAACCCACTTTTTTGATTTTTTGTCCCATGTCCCTATTTCTCTAATACGATTAAGGTCCGGACCTGCATCCATATCATCTGCTGAACACTTAATCCATCTCTTTTTCTCTTCATCCCATCTACTATATAAATTACATTCAATAGCCTCTAATGTCCCTGGAAAATACCCATCGTAAGGAATACGTTCATCTTCATCTATTTCACATTCACAGGATATCCATTGACCACCACACTCTGGACATATCTCTATATCACAACCATCAACATGAAACTCACCTATATTTACATTGCAATCATAACACTTTTCTTTAGGAACTAAATAATTCCGTCTCATTACATTTACTCCAATAAGATAGTTGATACTATCTCTTTTTTATGGTAAGCCTAGCTCAGAATTGAACTGAGAAAACAACGCTTATAAGACGTTGCGAGGAGACCATCCCCACTAGCCCATTTTTTATTATTTGATTGATTCTAAATTTTTATTTTGGCCTTTCCAACCCCTGCTACCATTTAACCACAATTCCCTTTTAAAACCAATTAATTTTTGTATAGAACCATATATCTGTTGAACTATTTTTGTGCTACCTATACTTATTCTACATGTTCCATAAGGATATTTACCTGTCCCATCACCTTTTCTAAAAATTGATTTTCTTAAACAAGTTCTGTCAAGTTTAAATTTTTCCATCCAAAAATTTTCCACTTCAATTTCAGTGTAGCCATTATCTAAATAAGTATTTATAGATACTGCAAAGTCTTCATTATTACAATTGAAATATTTTCTCATAAAATTCACAAAAAATACCATCATATCAACATCTGTGTTTGTAAATATTACAGCATTTTTATTTTTACTACCTTCGGCCCAATACAACATACATCCCATTGAATATTCTATATCGCAATTACTAGCTTTTTCTATTCCTATATTTTGATACTCCATCCTTTTTTCTTTAGCTTTAGCAGCTACAACTCTTGCTCCAAATCCTAAATATCCACTATTATTTTTATTAGCTATCAATTGTGTTTTTTGAGCATCTGTTAATAAAACATTTCTAACCCAATAACTTACACTACTTCTACATGCGCCTAGTTGTTTTGATATTGTACGCAATGAAAACCCTTGCTTGCGTAATTCAATAGCTTTGGCTTTTTCTTCTTTTTTCATACCGAATCTCCTTATACCAAACATCGAAATGATGTTGGATATATTTAGATTCGGCATAGGGTATAAAAATTCCTTTATTTATTTTTCTTTTTCTAAAAAATAAAAAATCAATATAGCCATTCTTCCTGGACGAATCCACCAATTTCTTGAATAGAGCCATAAATCTGCTGAATTACATCTGTATTATTTAGAGCTATACGACATTTCCCATAAGGATATTCATTATTTTCTTTATCGTTTTTCTTGAATGTTGATTTTTTTAAACATTCTTTTTCAATACCAAGGTTCTGGATCCAAAAATTTTCTATATCTGAAGAAGAATATTCACTATTGACATTAGCGGTTACAGAAATAGAAAAATCTTTATTATTGCAGTTAAAATATTTTCTCAAAAAATTAATAAATAGAATCATTATATTTACATCTGTATTCGAGAATACAACACAATTTTTATTTTTTTCACCTTTTGTCCAGTATAACATACATCCATACCTATATCCTTCTTCACAACTTTTTACTATTTCTCTCCCTTTGTTTTGTGATTCTATTCTTTTTTCTTTTTCTTCTGCTAATATTTCTTTTGTGCTAAATCCTGAATAACCTGGATTTCTATTTTTAGCTAATTGAATCTTTTGTTCTTTTGTTAATTGAATATCTCTAACCCATACACTGACAGTTCCTTTTGAAGCACCAACTTCTTTTGCTATTTTATTGACTGATAACCCTTGTTTTCTCAACTCAATAGCTTTAATCTTTTCCTGTTCTTTCATATTGGACCTCCATATATCAAACCACAATATTGTGGACTAATATAAATTGTATGTTATTGAAACGGATTCCTTTATTTATTTTTTCTTTTTTGGGAAAGATTGAAAATGGTGGGCCTGCCAGGGCATGATCCTGGAACCCCCGGATTATGAGTCCGATGCTCTAAAACCAATTGAGCTACAGGCCCGTGAATTCATTAAATTATACAATAATTATTTAGATTCCTTCATTTATTCTGTGGCTGGAGAAAAACAAAATATAAATAACAAATAAAATAAATATAATTACTTGTTTTCATTTTCTTTATTATTATTTTCTTTATTTTTATCAGGTATGGCAAAAGAATCAATAATAATAATATTTTTCTTTTTAATTTTTAGGCCAAGGGATTCTGCGTATTTATGGTCTAGCTGATGTTCGGAATCAATATAAGCATCAAAAGGTTCGTTGAGTTTCATTCGATTCTCCTTTTTAAAATGGTCCATTATTAATTTCACCAGGATGGTTATGATAATAAATTGCTTCTTTTTCTTCGTCAGTTAGGATACGCTCTTTTTTAGTGAAAAAAGTTTTTCTTAATTTTTCTGTATTTTTAGGCATTAATGAACCTTCCCAAACAGGTCTAACTAGACATTGTAATCCTGATATGCAACATGTTTTTGATCCTAGTTTCCGATTTTCGTTATAAGGGTTATCATAATCGGCAACTAAAATATGTATAGGATAGGAAAAATTGGAACGATTTATACCTTGGACTTTCCCATTACTAAACACAATGACTAGCATTTCTATTCCATTATTCATTTCATAGTCTGGATGAATAGGATGTATTTGTGATTTTTCAAGACCTAGGAAATTTTCTATATAATTAACAATAGCATTAGCTGTATTTTTACAAGATTCCATAGAAAATCCATAAATAATATTTGTTTCTGGCATTTCATGTTTTATTTCATAAATAATTTTAAAACTTTTTTCAGGATAGAGGTTTTCATAACAATAAATAATCACATTTTCATTTTCAAAATCTAAAGAGAATCCTTTAGAAATTCCATCATTCTGATTTAATAATTGGCATCGGATAGGTTTCTCATAATAAATAGATTTAATATTTTCTTTTATGTAATTGAGTATAGTATTTATGCAATCATAATATTCGATTTTCATTTTTGTTTCCTTTCATTTTTAAAACAAAAAAAAATATAAATATATTAATTATTCATTTTCTCATACAATAAAAATAAAATAAAAATATTCATTGTCGGATCAGTTGGGGTTGGGTGGAAATGTATTTTATTTATATTGAAAAACAAAATAAAATATATAGTTATTATTTTATTATTTATTTATTTTTAGTGAAAAAAGTTTTTCTTAATTCTTCTGTATCTTTAGGCATTAATACACTTTCCCAGACATGTTGAACTAAACACTTTTCTTCTAATGGAAAATAGAAAGATTTTGATTCTTGGATAATATCTTCATCATTAGGATTATCATAATCAGCAACAAGTATATGTATAGGATGGGAAAAAGAAGAACGACTTACGTGTACTTTTCCATTTTCTACTCTTATTAGTAACATTTCTGTTTCATCTGTAATTTCTTTGTTTTTGTTGTCCATTTTGTATTCCTTTTTATTATTGGGAACAAAACAAATAAAATAAAATATATAAAATATTTCTCATCTACAATAAAATAAAAATAAAAAATCCAATGGTCGGATCAGTTGGATATATAATATATTATTCATTGCCATTTAAATGATGTTTTAAAGCACTGTGGCGGCATTTGTCTGGACAATGGCGATATTCCACAGTCTAGGAATGGGTACGGTAGGTAATTTTGTTCCGGGCATCAGGGAAAATAATAGATTTCTTTATTTGTTGTTACCATCAATTGCTTTTTTAATTAATTCTATAACTTCCTTACCTTTTCTTTTGTTTTTCTGGTTTAACTTTACCGCAAGGTCCAGTGGAGTTTCTCCATTATATGTTTTGATATTAACATTTGCACCAGCAAGGAGCAACATAGCAACAGCATCCTTGTGACCATGAGAAGCTGCGATATGAAGTGGGGTATACCCATTTGAAGAATGCACGGCATTAACATCAGCACCATTAGTAATAAGTATATTAACAAGTTCTCTTCGTTTTTCAGGAAGTATATTAGGTGAGGATGTACGTTTAGTTGAGAGTGCCCACTGAAGTGGAGTTGTTTTTACAATTCCACCACTTTTATTAACATCCGCTCCCTTGTTGATAAGTAATTCAGCAATTTCATAAAATCCATACGAGATTGCCCAAAGTAAAGGTGTCATATTTACAGGGGGTACGCTAATGTTGATGTCAGCCCCCAAATCAATCAATTTTTTAATTTCCTCTATTTGTTGATATTTTACTTCGTAATGAAGCAAAGGTAATCCTTCTTTTTTCATATCATTTACATTCGCCATATTTTGTTTAGGAAATTTTTTATCATCTTCAGCTTCAGCTTGTTTTATGAATTTATTAATAATTGATTGTTCCCATTTAGACATTTTTTTCATTTTATTCCTCTTTAAATAATATAAATATATATTATTTAATTTATTAATAAATTCCTTTATTGTTTTTTATTTGTCAACGGTAAAAAATAAAAAGAACAGGTGTCATGGTTCCGGGCATTGGGTGAAAATAAAATATAAAAATTAAACAGGATTATTATTTTTTCTTTCATTTAGTTCTTTAGCTTTATTATTATAATAATTAATTGCTTTATTATTTAATTCTATTTCTGTGTCGATAGTTGTTACATTAAAATTTCCATCAGGTTTCCCTTCTTCGTCTTCATCTTCATAATCATCATTATTGCAAGATTTATATTCTTTAAATTCCACATAATTCCAACCTTTTTCCCAATCATGCTTATCATGATCTAATTTAATTTTCTTTATTTTATTAAATGATTCTTTGTCAGAGAGATATATCCAAAATCCTCCATATTTAGGATTTCCTTCGCAGAATAAAGATTTTAGTATTTCCTTTTCTTCTTCTTGTTGTTTTTGTGCTATTTGTTGTCTTTCAAGTTCTTTTTTATATGAGTTTAGGAAAGATTTAGCTACAGCGTAATCTGTATATTTTCTACCATCTGGTAATGTATAAGTAGTTGTAGTTATTGTTTCTTCTTTGATTAGATTTTCATCGTCCATTTTTATTTCCTTTTTGTTTATTTAGTAATTTCACTGATCTCGTCAAGATAATCTTGTTCCACATGTTCTTTTATATCCCATTTTTCGATATATTTAATAGTTATATCTCTTAGAAATTTAATAAATTTTTCTTTCATTTTATTATCAGCTTCTCTATCAAGGAATGATAAAAGGATTCTTGCTTCTTCGTATCCTTCTAAACTTAGTTTGCTAGAATACTTCTTCATAATAACAGAAGGTGCAGGCAAAAGAGGGTCTTCAGTTATAACTTTGTCATCTTTCATTTTTTAATTCCTTTTTGTTTATTTTTAATAAAATCAACCATTTTATCTGCTTCAACATCCCAATCTGAATTTTTTCTTGCTAGAGTGATTGCATCTGCTTTAGACATAATATTTTCTAAGTATTTTTCTCCCAATTCAATTAATCTCTTTTTTATATTTTGACATGTTTTGCAATTTTCTCTGAAATTCATTTTATAAATAGGATCATAGTATTCCTCTCCATTACAGTTATGATCGGCTCTACCAAATTCAGCTAATAGTGCATCACAACCAGTACAGGATCCATAAAAACCATTTACCCAACCACGTTTATCTTTATATATTACTTCAGCCCACCATTCACCTTGATAGGAACCGAATTCTCCGAACCTTTTAATAGTTGCTCCAGCTAGTTCCAATACTTTATAATATGGAGAATCGCTTTTATACATTTACTTACCCCTTGCTTTCAAATATTTAATTTGTTTCTTTATAAAATTAATATCATTTTTAAATTCTTTTATAGTGAATTCTTTATCTTTAATAGTTTCAATAGCTTCTTCAATAGCCGTTTTAATTTCGCAATTTGTTGCTTTAGTTAATTGATCATGTTCAAATTCAAATACTTCAGCATCTTCTTTTAGTTCTGCATCTAGAGAAAATAATTTAGCAATTATCTTGCAATCATCTATTCTTTCAATAATAAATAGTTCTAGTCCATCACAGGAAGTAAGATCTCCTACTTTTAATTTAATATTTAGGTGTTTATTAAAAGCCTCTCTAGTTTTAAATGTTCCTTTACATCTCTGGCATTCAAAAACTGTTTCAACTGAAGAATCATTTTTCATTTCTTCCTCTTTTTATTTTTTCTTTCCAATTTTTACGCCAGCATTAAATGCTTCTTCAGGTGTAGGAGGATTACCTGCTGTTACTTTACCAAAAACCGGATGAGAACAATTAAATAATTTCTGCACCCTTTCCATAGTTTCAGAATCATAATAACCAGAAAAATAACCAAGGTTCTGTTTCTCAATACTTACTGCTTCATCTCTAGATTTATTAAACCACATTTGATGACGAACACACTTCTCAAAATAAATATTAGCTTCATCCTGATCAGTTATTTTCATAGCAGGTCCATATTTATCGCCAATAGTAATATTTTCAGGAAAATCTGTTTCTGTTTTCATTTTCTTTTACTCCTAAATATAAATTTCTTTTTTAATAATTTTTTCTGTAACTAGCCTAAAATTAGTAATATTTATTTTTTGTTTTCTACCAATACAATCTTTATAATTTTTAGCATAATCTTTAGCCCTACGTTTCATAGTTTCTATCATTTTATCAGTTGGTTTCTTGCTGAATACAACTCCAATACTTTGATATGAAGGATATTTTTGCCCATTATATTTTTCCGCTTTATCTCCATACTTACCTTCCCATCTCTTTGATTCTTTATTGTAGTGTTTTTCTGCCTCTTTATCTTGACCGTCCCTAAACTCGCCTCCTAGACCATTGTTAAACCAACCTGGAGTAGCAATAAGCGCAGCAACAAACCATCCATGTTCATCATCATTTATACCTATAATAGTCTCATCAAATTTTCTGGAAGTCTCTTCTCCTTCTTCTTTAATAAATGCATCAGCTTCTTTTTCCCCATGAGTTTCAAAATCCCATCTTCCTGTAATATAAGCAGCCATCTCTCTTTGAAAATTTCCAGCATATTGTTCAGTATCAATAACAAAAAAATATTTCATATTTTTACTCCTTTTTATGCCCATCACAATAACCAGATGATTCTACTTGTCTGCAATAAAAAATATCTTTTGATGTACCAGAGCTAGTATGATCATAATTACTATAAAGTCTTTCAGTTTTTATATTTGGCTTGCGAATTGTACAGATAAGTTGTTCTCCTGACGTTTCGCCTCCCATATCAAAACCATAAACACAATTGTGACATCCATCTCTAATATGGTATGTTTTAGGTATTCTAATAGATGTTAATATTTTAATTAATTCTAAATATAATTCATTATATTTCTTACCGTTTTCAATCCTTTTATCATTATCATTTTCAATAGTTTTTTGATGATTTCTTTGAGCTTCTTTTATAGCTGCTTCATCTTTACTATTTTTAGCCAATTTCAATGCTTTATAGGTATCATGATACCCCAGAGTCATGTTCCCATATTCATCCATACACTGTTTCATTTTATTTTCAAGATCAATAATAATTTGCTCATCTATATCTGAATTTTCAAACTTTCCCATTTTATTTATTCCTTTTCGTATTTCTTTTTTAATTCCAAATATAATTCTTTATCCCTAGCTTCCTGTTTAATTTTAGCTTCTTTATTTTTCTTTCTATATTCAGCCTTTCTTTCTTTTTCTATCTCTTTATATAATTCATTTAAATCTAAAATAATAGGATTATTATTTACTTCATAGATCTCTACAGAATTAAAATGAATTCCATTTTTAATATTTTCTTTTATTTTTATTGTTATTTCATCAATTGAATTTCCAGTAATAGCAGATATATCATTTGAATAATTATCTTCATTATAAACAGTAATATTTAATACAGCAACAAATTGCTTTTTCATTTATTTTCTCCTTTTCAAAAATAAAAATAAAATAAATTTGGTTCATGGTCGGATCAATTGGAAAATAGAAAAAAATTATTCTCCACTCCATTTGAGTTTAATTGCACAGCATTGTTGATTATAGCTATGCGGATTAACAAACCAATTATCATCTATCATATCTTCATAGGATTTATAGATATAAATTTCATCTTCTCCTGCTGCTATTGAGTCCCAGATAGGTTTATCTTGTTTAATAGCATGAACAATATATTCATTTGCAAATACAACTCCTAATAATTCTAAATGTAAATCATTTTTTATTTTCATAACAAAAAGAAAATTTTGAGGCCATACTTGTGGATTTTTTAAAACACCTAATGAAAATTCTCTAATTATTCTTTTTTTAGGTAAGAAATCCATTTATTATTCTCCAAGAACAGTATCAATTAAACCATATTCAATAGCTTCTTTTGGACTCATAAAAAAATCCCTATCTGTATCTTTTTCTACAGTCTCAATAGGTTTACCAGAATGATCTACTAATATTTTATTAATTGATTTTTTTAGACGTTCAATTTCATTAGCTTGGATTCTAATATCAGACGCGCTTCCCGACGCCCCGCCCCAAGGTTGATGAATCATAATTCTTGAATTAGGAAGAGAGAACCGTCTTCCTTTATCTCCAGCCGCTAAAAGAACAGCAGCCATGCTGGCGCATTGTCCAAGACAGAAAGTCGCAATAGGATTAGAAATATAACGCATAGTATCATATATAGCCATGCCTGAAGTAACATTACCACCTGGACTATTAATATAAATAGATATTTCTTTTTCTTTTTTCTCTAGGCTGAGAAATAACATTTGCGCAATAACAGAATTAGCTAAATTATCATCAATTGAATCACCAATAAAAATAATACTATCTTTGAGTAAACGGCTATAAATATCATAGCCGCGTTCTCCGCCTTTAGTCTTTTCAATTACAATAGGAATGTGAGTCAAATTTACTCTCCTTTCTATATTTTTGTTTGTTAAAATGGTGAGAGCGGTGAGGCTCGAACTCACGGCCTAAAAGTTAAAAGCTTTTTGTTCTAGCCAACTGAGCTACGCCCTCGTTAAAATGCCAATAATGCTTTCTCAACTAATGTAGATTTGCTCATATCCTATTCCTCAAAACGATCCAATTTATATATAACATTTATATTTTTATTACAAGATTTACATGTAACATAAAATTCAACTGTTCCAAAACGTATAGAAGGGAAATTACAAGAAGTAAGAAATAACCAATTATCGCAATAAGGACATTTCTTAGCTCCATCCTCTATAAATTTCCGTTGCTTCTCTGGCATGTCACTAATACTTTTATTATATTCTTTTATAATAAAAAGAATATCATTTACAACAGATGTAACATCTTCTGATTCTGGATGAATATCTGGATATCTTTTACTGTCGCTATTGGTTCTTATTCCTCTCATAATATTTTCAGATATACAATATGTTTTCAATACAAATCTTTCTCTATCTTTAACATCAATTTGCCATTCAATACATTTTTCATCAAAAGTTAAACCAACTGTCGATTTTCTTCTATCTATATAGAAAGAAATATGTAAATCACTATTAATACTACACAATTTATTTTTTAATTCTTCCATAACTTTGAACTCAACTGACATATTGATGATTTCCATTTTTACTCCTTTTAAATATCATAAAATACAATTGATTCTTTTTCTTTATTATTTATTTTTGCCCAGTTAAAAAGATTATCAGCATCTGCAAACACTGAAGAAGCATTTTCTTTTGTATTGTAGAATGAATATCTGTCATCATGGAGATGATCGTAATCTGCACCAATTTGTATACTTGTTATTTCTCCTTTTTCATTTATATGTTTCTGAAAATAAGACTCTCCACCATGCAATGGCATATCATTAATAATATCAGAATGTCTTCCTTCTTTTAAAATTTTCTCAAACAAAAAATATCCAGGATAGATATAAATATAAATACACCATCTACTTGATCCTTTATCTTTCTCTTTATAATCCACTTCATGCCTAGAAATTTCAATTAAAAATTTATCTTCACGTTTCCGCCAAATATCCTTATGGTCCCAGTTCATGTTTATTTTCCTTTCTATTCTATTACTTGCCATTCATTTTTACTTTCAGGAAAAATACACCTCTTCTCACCTTTTATATTTTCATATACTGAGCTTCCATTTACAGTATTATAATATGCTTCTTCGCCTGTTTCTTCATCTACAAAAAGAACTTGTCCTGTTCCATGTCTTCCTTTGTCAATGGAAATAATTTCTATTTCCAGGCCATTATACATACAAGGAACATATTCTCCATTAATAAAAGCACAACTTCTCCTGTCTCCAATATATTTTAATTTAGTCCCAACTGGAAATGGAGCTTCTAATGGTGGATTTGTATTTTTCATTCTATTACCTGCCATTCTTTTTTATTTTCATTGTGAATCAATCTTTTCTCTCCATTTACTGTTTCATATACTGAAGTATCATCATGAGTGCAATCAATTATATCCTCACCTGTTTCATCATTTACATCTATAATCATTCCCGTTCCTTGCCAGCCAGGGCTAATGGAAATAATTTTAGTTTCCATTCCATTAAAAAGAATAGGAACATATTTTCCATCAATAAGAGAAGATACTTTCCTATCTCCTATATATCTAAGTTTAGTTCCAACTGAAAATGGTGCTTTAAGAGGTGGTCTTGTGTGTCTTTCCATGTTTACTTACTCCTTTTTTATTCTTTTTATCCTCTTTTCTCTGAGCTAATTCCTGAGATGCGTTAGTTGGTTTACCTGCTACTGATGCACAGGTAAAACAAAGTTCACCTCCATCTAAATTCCATCCTAACCAAAAATGAGTAGGCAATTTATCTCCATAATAAAATTCTATCCTACCACAATCATTACAAGTAAGTTTCCATGCTTTTGTCTCAACAACAGTTTCTTCTCTCATTTTACTTACTCCTTTTTGCTCCCTTACTTTCTAAAAAATAAATTAATTTTTTATCCTTCGCCAAATCTAATGGTGTTTCATTTCTATCATTTAATATATTTATATCTATTTTATTTATTAAAAATTTACATGATTCTAATCTATTTTCTAAAGCAGCATAATGAAGTAAACTCATATTCATTGGATCTATTGACCTACAATTAGTAGTTGCACACCTATAACATATTTCTTTATTATCCCTCAAATCCCAATCATCATAACTAATACTTGGCTTCTTATTTCCATAAAAAACAATTGTAATTCCACATTTAAAACATTTCATTTTACGTGGATAAAAGTTCATCTCCTCAATAACGGATTTATTTTCTATATTTTTCATTTTTCTCCCTAATAAAAAAACAAAGGCCAGATTATATGGAGATTCATCTGGCGGGATTGTGGGTTTTAGATAGATGGGAAGCGCAGTTCACTATCTATTCGTTCCATTCCCTCACTACAAGTGACTTTGTTTTAAATATATTAGCTACAAATTGGATGAATTTGTTGTCATTATAGGCGGTTAAATGACACTCTACACAAAAGAGAACTAATATATTTTTTTTATTTAAAAAGGCAGATGATAACAATCCTAAAATTGGAAAATAGATTGCATCCCGCGCATTTTGCTCCAATTTATCCGCCACAATGCGGTATCATCTGCCAAAATAAAAAAGAAAAATAATAATAGTATTTCTACTGAATTGGCCGAACAAAATACATGTTATCCTGGCCAAGTAGTTTGCAATAAGCAATATTATTATTTTTCTAAATAAAAAATAAAAAGAAAATAAATAATAGTAGTCCTACAGTTACCAGCAACAGACTACGCCGAGAAAACTAACGGTGTGTTTATCACCGGCTGGCTTGGCTCCACACAAAGGACATTATTTATTTTCTATTTTTTAATTAAAAACAGGTTGCAATGTAAAAGGAAAGCCTTCAGCATGGGCGGCAGCTTTCGGTTAAGGAGATAATAACGGAGGACATGACGCTCCGGCCCATTTCCCACCTAATATATCGGTCATCTACATTGCAACCTGTTATTTTTTTTATTCCTTCTTTACAAATCCTGTCAATTCTTTTAATTTTTCATATCCATTTACAGCAATAGCATAATTTGTTGAGGTAGATTTAAATTTCTGTCTAGTAATTCTAATGATACCTTTTCTATATTTTCTTTTGAATACGCAAAAATGAATATCATATTTTTTAAGATAATTTATCACCTGTTTTATTAATTCTTTTGACGAATTGCAAAAATTAGCTCTTTCATAACAATATTCATGATTTTTTGTTTTTATTATCTGTGTATACTAACAACCATCTGTTTCAAACAAACCTCTCATACAAGCATGTAAAAATTCCTCGTTTTCAATTATCCAATCTGGAATCTTTACTTTTTGCTTCCATTTATGTCCTTTATTTGGTTCCCAAGGAAAAGTAGAAAGAGCATTAGTATGTATAGATATGATTTTACATTTGCCACAATGATGATTTGATATAGACACTCTTCTTTGAAATACATTTTCACAAGATAACTTCCATTTATCTATAAGTTTTTTATATCTTTCATCGCAATACAATCTAAGTCTTAAAGTTCTTTTTAATTTAGAAATATTTCCATCGCCAATAGCAAGTCCCATAACATAAGCAGATTCTATGGTTTGTGGATATGTCGTTTGTTTCCTAACTCCTCCCCTTTTTCTTTTGGGGATGTCGTACAATTTTAGGTATTTATACAATTGTCTCTCTGAAATTCTCCCTAACTTTTCTCTAACTTTCACTACAGTAATATCTGAATTCCATAATTGAACTAACTCATCTTTTGTTATCATTTTATATTTCCTTTAATAAAAACAAGAAATGGTGCGGTAGGTGAGATTCGAACTCACAAGAAGTATTGCTACTTCCGAGGCGTTTTAAGCGCCTTGCCTGTGCCGCTCGGCTACTACCGCATTTCTAAACTAATTATACAACATTCTATTCTTTTTCGCAATGAATTTTTTCTAGTTGTCGCAGTCTTTTTTCTATATTCCTTGTATCTGAAATAAAAGATTCTTGTTCAACGTGTAGTTTTTCTAGGTCTCTGATTTTTTGTTCCATATCTAAAATAATAATATTTAATTTAGCTATTTCTTTTTTATAATTTACTTGAATATTTTCCTTTGATTGGATTTGTTTTTCTATAACAGGTTGAGGTTTTAAAGAGTCTCTGAATTCTTTTATACCTGAAATAAAAATATAGCCAACAATAGAAATAATAAAAACAGTAATTGCAAGTTCAATTGGTTTCATGATGTTTTCTTTCTTTGTTCCAAAGTAAAATGAGAAGCAACGAAAGAAGTTTTTCCAATAATATTTTTATAAATCCAATTCTTTTCATATCCAATACCAACCAGATTATTGCCATATTTATCAAGAAACCAATATTTGTATTATCTACTTGTTCTTCATATATTATCTGTTTTTCTTTTGGCAATTCAATTACTTGTTTTCCTAATTGAGGTTTAACAGAATCTCTAAATTCTTTTATATAAGAGAAAAATAAAGAACCAAGTATCATTGCAATAGCTACTATTATAAAAATTTCTCCTAGTTTCATAGTCATTTCCTTTGTTCTATAATAGAATGAGAAGGAACAAGAAGCATGTCGGATCAGTTGGAATATAAATTATTTTATTTTTCTTTGTTCTTTCTCATCTACCATAGAATAATAAAGGTTTTGAGACGAAAGGATCAATTGAATATAAAATATAATTTATTCCCAATAATTGTTCCATCTATTTCCATAAGTATCAATTAATTTCTGTTTATATATATTTGTTTTAATTTTTACCATCCATAGATTATGTCTATCACCTCCTTTACAGACAACACCTTCATTTACAGGATATTTATTATTTCTTATATCATCAATAAATTGTTCAGCGAGTATTCCTTCATAAACAACTTGGGCTGCAAATGGTAAAGAACCAAAAATATTAATAAAATCTTTAGGATTCATCATACATTTTTTATGAGGACAAACATCAAAAAGACGAAGTTCTTTCTTTTCATCAGGAAGGTGTTGTCCAGCAAAAGAAGATGGACCAAAATATTCAGTAAATACAGTTACTATATCAATATTTTTAAATTCTTGTTTAATTATATCATCTAATTTAGGTGCAATGGTTTCAAGAAAAAGAGGAATAGCTTGTCCGAACTGTAGATCATTTTTATCAAATAGATGATTCCTAGTTCCGAATTTATTCCATCCCTTTTTCTTGGACCATTCCCAGCGTAAATTACTCCCATCATATTTATAGAAAGCTATACAATGTTCTCCAATAGGAGCTTTATTTGAACGTGCGATAGAGGGATAATCTTTCATATAGTTATCCTTTCTTATTTGATTATATTTTTATAGTAATAAGTTTATGGATTTAGAAAACTACCTATCCATTTCCATAACAACATTCGCAGTAAAAGATAATTTCTTTTCTATTTTACATATTTGTTCTTCTAGATATTTTATTTCATTATCTTTTTCTTTTAATTCTTGATAAATATAAGATAAAAGATTAATTATATCGCTTTCTATAGGAGTGGCATTTGTGACATTGGGATTAATAAGACGTTCCATAACTAATTCAGCCGTTTTATCAATATGTTCATCTAGTTTATTTTTCATTTAATTATTTCCTTTAGTTTTCGGTTCCGGTGTCATCTGGATCAAGATCCTCTTCTGTATCTATTGAAGTAAGCTGTTCTTTCAGGCCGTCTCTGAGTACCTGCATATCATGTACAGCCTTTTCCATTTTCTCATATTCATTAGATTCGATTCTAACAACCGTATCATCTTCTCGTCCCTTAAATGTTTCCTTATAATCATTGTTCCTAAAGAGGTTGAAGATCATTTGCCTATCACCGCTCTTGACTGCGTAGCTAGTTCTGGTAAACATGTTACTTTCTCCTTTCTTATTCGTATTTGTAATATACGATATTAGACTTTCTGATTCTAAAATTATTAGCAGGTCTTTCTTCAAAAGATTCCATATCAACGGTATCTACATTTTCTTTAATTAGCCTACCTATAACAGTTGTTCCATCTGTTAATAGAAAAGTAATTTTTTTATTTAGTAGATCATTTACTTCTTGTGACATTCTTTTCTCCTTTTAATAAGAATCATTTATATGTTTTATGTATTTTTGCCATATCCTTTCAGCTTTTTTGATAGCTCCTAAAAGAGATTTAGAAAAACTATTTTCAGGTTTATAGAATAATTCTCTATTTCTCCATTCTTCATCAGGGCCAAGATAATTCTGGGTATCTGTAATCATACATGAATATTTTCCATTAGAATGTTTATATATAGATCTACATCCATTAGTTAGAACAAAAAACCAACCTTTATTACATTTCTTTATATTTATTTTCCAATATTTATCAAGCATATCCTTTGATTTTTGAGCAGATATTTCTGCTTCTTCTTTTGTATTATACATTTAATTTATTCCTTTTATATATTTCTTCACAGGGTTTTCCAGCAAGGAAGCCCGCTTGCTTTAGCGGCGGGAGGAATTGCTGGGTGATAATAAAAAATAAAATAAATTATTCATGCAGGAATTTTTATCCTCCTTGTATAATATAGAAGTAGTGATTGTATAAGGAACATAATTATGAACCTAACAGTAAAATTAAAGCTATTACCAACAGAAGAACAGAAACAGGCTTTACTCAGCACCATGAGAGCTTTCAATAATGCATGTAACTATGTCTCTGAAATTGCTTTTACTAATAAAATGTATAGTAAATTCAAATTACAAAAAATAGTATATTACCATATCAGAGAATGTTTTAATCTTTCTTCACAGATGGCAGTAAGAGTAGTTGGAAAAGTAACAGAAACATATAAAGTAGATAAATCAGTACAACATCATTTTTCTAATTATTCAGCTATGGTCTATGACGACAGAATCATGACAATCAAGGGTTTAGAAAGAGTTTCTTTACTTGTCCTTGGTTCCAGAATCATTATACCTTTTGTCTTTGGAGAATATGCTCAACTAAAAGTAAAAAGAATCAGAGGACAATCTGATCTAATATATAAAAATAATAATTTTTATCTTTGTGTTGTTGTAGATGTACCTGAACCTGATCCTATTAATCCAAAAGAATTTCTTGGTGTTGACCTTGGTATTATTAATTTAGCTACTACTTCAGACGGAGAAATATATTCAGGTGAACAGGTAAACAATAAAAGAATACAGATAGAAGGATTAAAGAGTAGGTTACAGAGTAAGAAGACAAAATCGAGTAAAAGACATTTGAAAAAGTTATCAGGTAAAGAGAGAAGATTCAAGAGTAATATAAATCATATTATATCAAAGAAGATAGTTAGTAAGGCTAAGGCACTTGGAGTAGGTATAGCACTAGAAGATTTAACTTACTTCAAGCCAACGGTTAACAAACCAAGAAAAGAACGTAGTAGGTATGGCAAATGGGCATTTAGTGAGTTAAAAGTATATGTTGAGTATAAGAGTAAGTTATCAGGAATACCTGTTGTTACTGTTGATCCATGTAATACAAGTAGAGAATGTAGTAAATGTGGATATACAGATAAAAAGAATAGGTTAAATCAGAGTGAGTTCAAATGTATAAGTTGTGGTTATGAAAGTAATGCAGATCTAAATGCTTCATTTAATATTAGTAAAAGGGCCAAAGTCACCTGGCCTATTGTTTCAAGCAAGAGGATTGCTTAGAAACAAGCTCCGTTGCTTTAGCATGGAGCAAGTGACCAAAAGGAACACCCCATTGTCCCAATGTCATATGAGTATCCATAACATGATTATTACCACAAAGAGCAAGATATTCTTTTTCTTTGCTTAAATGATAATGCCAGTATCCCTCAATACCTTCAACGATTACAATATTAGGATTATCAACTTTCTTTTCTTTACTTTTAAATATATTTTTAATTTTTTCGAGAAACATTTATTTTACTCCTTTATTTTATTCCGCTACTCATTTTAGCATTATGTTCATATCTTTTATCCGTATTAATAGCAGCTTCTGCCCTAATAGCAGCAAGAGCTTTAACTAAACAAATAATATCTTCATTAGCAGCTATCTTTTGAATAGATCCTGTGAGAGATAATATATTTTTATTCATTTCGCCCAATCGTTTATCCATAACATTGGCAAGTGTATCAATAGCAGAAGTATTCTCCTGCATATCTTTACAAAACTCACCCAATGCGGCATGAATAACAGCAGCAGATTCGTCAGGTTTAACAAATACTTCTTTTACGTCCGCAGGGCTTTCACCAGCCCTAACTGCAACAACAGTATGACCAATTTCTTCTTCTTTTTCTTCATGGACTTGACTATTATCCTGAACATCAACATGGGATTCTACTGTAATAGTAGTATCGTTGACATTGATAACTTCCTCTTGACGAACAGAAATAGCACTTTGAGCACGTTCACACCTGGGTTCATGAATAGTTTTACCTTTACCTTTTTCCTCACTAATATCAGCAGCTTTCATATTAAACATAATATTAGAAGGAAGGATACATTCATATTCACTATTATCACCTTTTATAGTTAGTTCAGTATTGATAGGAAGACCTTTCATCCAAGGCATGGAGATCATAATTTTAGAAGAGTTGCCAACCTGAAGTTCTGGACCCTGGTAAACAGCCCTGCGAATATACTTCTTACCATTAACAATCCAAGTAACATTCTTTCCACTTTCATGAGAAATCGTTTTATATTCGTCTCCAGTAAGAACAACTCTACCATAATCAACTTGACTTTTATTCATAACATGTTTCAATTCCATTTTACTCCTCCTTTTTATTTAATAAAAATAAATTATTTACTCTTTTTACGCCTCTTGGGACTATGAACATAATAACGCTTTTTCCCAGGTTTGACATAAATTTTAGCAATTCTAAATTTGGCCATTGTTTACTCCTTTTCATTGTTTTCAAATCGGTCGTAAACATATTTTTCAACTATTTTATTATCTTCCATAAATTTAGTAGATTCAATCAATTGAACAACATTCCCAAATCCTTTTACTATATTAAATATTTTTCTAACCATTTCTATGTCCCTGCAATTACAACGACGCATCATATAAGCAACAGACCTACCATATCTGGAATACAATAGTGGAGTATTGAGGACTGTTCGGATCGCTTCCATTTTTTACTCCTTTAAACCAAAGCCGATTCTTCAACACTTTCCTTATCCTCTCCACAAAAATCAGAAACAGAATCTCGCATATCATAAATAACTGATTTATATATTTCTTTAAAATGTTTCATACTTGTTTCCATAATATGTTCCATTTTTTCAATAAAAGACTCATCATGATACTCATTAGTTAGATGAGCCAATTCATGGCAAGCACTGATCCACAAACTATAAAAAGTATCTTTGCCAAATCCCTTAAATCCTTTTTTGCCTTTCCTATAAGGATTAATAAGAAACCAATTATTATTATCTTTATTTTTATACATAGCAAGTGAAGCATCAGGTTCTTTATCAAGAATAAGACCAACACCAAATTTAACAACAATATTACAAACTCTTGCCACTTCTTTCAAAGTATACGCCCACATAGCAAGAATTTTAGCTCCAGATGAATTCATATGATCTGGGAGCCATGACCTGTGCCAAGCATAATTACCTGTCCGTTGAACCATAATATCGGGCAATCCTTTGACAATATTATTTTTATATTGGAAGTTGGGCATATTATCTTTTACAGTGGCAATAAAACCATTTCTATATCTAATGGTATCAGCGGTAACAGCATAATCCTTTCCCTCTTCAAAGGACGTAATCTTACCTTTTTCTCCAGTCCAGATAGTTTCAGTTTCTTGATTCTTAATCAAAACAGACTTTGGACAGGTTTTAAATTTAGAAACCACATCTGATAAATCTTTCATTTTTTCATATACAAGAGAATCTCTAGTAGAAGTGAGAACATTGCAGGGATTTGGATCTGTAATTTCAGCAACAACTCTATGGGAGAAATCACTTCCAATCCATTCCTTAAACATCATAACCCCACGTACCATAACATAAAAGAAAGGATCATGTATCTTTTTAGTGACAACAAGTCTTCCCCAATCAAAAGTAGTAAATTCCTGCATCCTTCTTGGAAATTTAGATTCGTATTTAATACCATCATGATAAATATCAACATTGTATATACGGCAATCCCCAATATATTTAATTCCTTCATTTTTTATACGCTCAACATCTTCTTCTTTATCAAACCAAATAGAGATTTTGCAGCCTTTCTGATATTCATTTACTTCCTCAACAGTAAAATTAGATCCACTACCTTTAACAAAAATATTCTTGGTTTTTATTTCATAAGCTTTATTAGCAAAACAAATAATCTCCCTAGCTCTTCCAAAACCTCCAATAGTCTGTCCATCAGTTTTAGTTGTCTCTCCCAACACAAGAAATTTATTAATAATAATATCTTTATCCATTCCGCAACCATCATCCTCACAAATAATTTTATTTTCTTCTCTATTAGTAGTGAAAAATATATTTTTACTTCCAGCATCAACTGAATTCTGGATAAGTTCTCGGAAGAAAGCCATCTTCCAATCTCTATAGTCCCTTCTAATTCTTTTGAAGAATTCAGGTCCGATGCTTACTTGTCCATTCATGTTTTTACTCCTTACTTTATTAAATTATTTAATTTTTCTTTCTTGCTTCATTCGTTCACAAGTTTCAAGTTCATGGCGCAAATAAAAAAGAGTAACTGAAAATTTACTTTCTCCTTTTTCCGTCTTGTTTGAGGATAATAAAAAGATCATAACCAGGTACAAGAGTAAATTGTTTATTACCTGGCCATAGACATGTAATATTACCTACTCCATCTATATTTAATACTTGTCCATAACTACCAGAAGATGGGGAATCATCATCATCACAATATTCCAAATATACCTTATCATCTCTTTCTACTTTCATTTCTTTCTCCTTTCTGCCGAAGATATAATTCTTCGACAATAGATAATACTTACCTGATTCTTGGACGTTCCAGGCATAGATAAATTACAAACCTAAACTCTCTACTATTTCTTTTGCTTTCTTTGATAAGCTAATTTACTAATACATTAGTGTCAATAATAAAAGAATAATTAAATTTCATTTCTTTCTCCTTTTCTAAAAAAGAATTTATAATATAAAAACTTTTTCCTTCGATTGACAATCCGAAGCCATCGAAATCCTTCTCCGGGCATCAGTTTTTTCACCAAACGAATCGCCAAAACACGCTTTCCGACCAGTTTGGACCGAAAACGTCAATCCAACGACCATTTTCCGCATCTTCCAGCCCCCAAAAAATAAAATAAAATATTTATTTGATTTTTATTTTATTATGTTGTATAATATAAATATATAAGGAGATTAATAAATGAAATCAAGTAAATTTATTCATAAATTATCCGATTCTGAGATGAAGCAAGGAATACTCCATGTCCAGGGAGACGATTATGTTCAATTATACAAGGTTGTCTCGCGTCATTTGGGTAAAAAAGCAAATATTGGAACTCCAGATGGAATAATAGAAAGAACAATAAATGATAATAATTTAGTAAGGAAGAATAGGGCAACAATTAAAAGAATAAGAATTCATTTACCTTGGATTAAGACATTAGATAAAGGAGTTGTTATATCAATAGAACAAGGAGACGTTTCTTTTGTTGATTACGAAGTAAAGTTAACTGGTTCCCATGATTAAAATAAATAAAGGAAAATAAAAATAATATTGTAATATATAATTATATTTATTTTTTGTGGCGACAACAAAAATAAAATATCGCTTTACATAAGCGCGGATTGAAACGTAGCCAAAAGAACAAAAAACAATTCAGTCGCCACCAAAAAGAACAGGCCAATAAAGCCTGTTCTTTCTTTTTAGATGGACAATTCCCAACAAAAACCCATACAATTATATCAAAATAGGAACAATGCCATGTACGAAGCAGTAGAAGCAATCAACATGTTAGGAGAAACATTAATGGGAACACTTTTTGAGATCCTTGGTTGGGCAGGTTCATTGATTCTTGCTTTATCAGCTATTCCTCAATGTTTGAAAACATATAAAACCAAGTCTGCAAAAGACTTATCTTGGTTATTCCTTCAAATGTGGCTTATTGGAGTAATATGTCTATTCTCTTACACTATTTATACAAATATACAAACAGATGTTTATCAGTATCCTTTGCTGGCTAACTATACAATAAGTTCTTTGTGTGCAGCATTTTTAGTTGTGGCAAAACTATGTTGTCAATCAACAGATCCTGACAATTGATTTTTTCTTCCTATTGTATAGGGAAAGGAGAAAAATATGGATTTTAGTTATAGAGAAATAAATTTTATTCACGATTGTTCATCAAATAATAAGGAATCTATAAATAAAAGTAAGATGTGCGGTTGTTTTTATTGTTTATCTTGGTTTAAACCAGAACTGATTATGGAATGGACAGATAAAGGAGAAACCGCTATCTGTCCATTTTGTAAAGTAGATAGTGTATTAGGTGAGAGGGATGAATATATGTTAAATGATTTATTATTAGAAAACATGAAAGAATATTGGTTTGATAGGTTCAAAGAAGCATCTGAATTAAAAAAGGAGAAATAAATGAAAATTAAATTAGATGGAGTGTTTGAATTAAAAGATATTCTTGATTATTTTGATAAGTTGAGAATTCCTAGTTTGGCAGAAATAACAAAAGAAGAGGCAAAAAGACTTAGGCAGTTAGTTGATGATATTGATACTACTATCGAATGGAAAGAAGAACAAGAGAAAGAAGAACAAGATATCCCTAAAGTGAGATCTTCTAGGGGAAAATCAGCAGATGAATTAATTAGAGAAGGTGGTGGAATAAATATGTTAGAAGGAAGACCATTTGAAATTTATTTAGAACCAAAACCTACACCACCTTCTGTTCGGCTAATTCGTGAAAGTGATGATAAACCAATATAATAAAAAAGAAAATGAAATAATTATTAACAAAGTGTTAGAGTTATGTTAGAAAAATATTAATAATTTATTTATTTTTTATTAGGAGAAAAATAAAAAATGGACAATGAATGGAAACAATCTGATCCTATTATAGCTGAAAATTTAGAATTATTTAAAAAAGATTTAAAAGAAATAATAAATAAAAATGGCGTAGATGTTTTATCAAATACACCTGATTTTATTTTATCAGAATATTTATATAATTCTTTTATTAATTTTAGTAAGTCGGCTAATAATAAATCTCAATGGGATATGAAGATTGCTGGTGAGCCTAAATGTCAATTTTGTAATAAAAATGATGTAGTAGATGAGAAAAAAGTTTGTATTGATTGTTATAAAAAATATTATAATCATGCTCAATGTAGTGGATGTCATCAATTTTATAATTTAACAGAAGGATTGTGTCCTACTTGTAATCCTAAAAAAGATAATGAATGTCGTTTTTGCAGTAAAGTATTAGATGAAAATGAAAAAGAATTCTGCAATAGTTGTCAAAAAACATATGAAAATTTTATTCAATGTTGTCAATGTGGGCGAGTGTATAATCGGAATAATAAAAAATGTCCTGATTGTTTTTCTAAAAAAGATATAAAGGATCAAATTTTAGATAAAGTAAAAGAACCAGTTGGTATTAGAATTAAACGAGGACCATATCCGGTTAGATCAGAGAAAGAAAGTGGAATTAAAATTCGTCGTGGTCCTCATCCTTATGACAAGGGAGCAGAGGATAGGCCATAATTTATTCCCAGATATCATCAATTAATTGATATATTAAATCTTTTTGTTTATCAGTGAATTTCCATCTAATATTTACATTTTTATCAGCCCAGGACTTTGGTTGGCTATTCTTTTCTTCTGACATGGCAAGCCAATCCGCTACCATTTCAGCTATATCTAAATCTTTCATTTTAGTAGCATCAATTAGTTCTTCAGGTGGCTTATCTCTATTTTCTCTATTTATTAAATTATTCTTTTGATTTGTATGTTTTTCTGGATGATGGTCATTATTCTTGACATGATGTTCTGTTGCCTGATTCATTTTTTCTTTTATTTCTTTTGGTATATCAAATTTAACTTTATCATCTTTGCATTTATAATCCCATGCTATATAAATATAAGGTTCTATTTCTGGATCTTTAAATTTGCTTTCATCGTGAGATTTCCCTTTATCAATTAGTCCTTTAAATTTTTCCGGATTATATTTTTCTATTTCTTTGCAATATTTCTGAACTAATTCAATATGTTTTTTAGTCCTTTTCTCGAACCATCCCTTCATTTCATCGTAATTTTCTGGCCTTGATTCAGCAATTCTATACCATCCCATTTTATTTCTCCTTTATATAATAATTATATTATTTTTCTTTGGCAAAAATCCTCTAAAACCTTGTATAATACATCTGATTCTTTTAACAGGAGAAAAAATGAAAAATAAAATAGAAAAATTATTTCATTTAATTATGAATGATGAATTAAATTTTAATGATTTTTGGAAAAAATTTACTAAAAAAGAAAAGAAAGAATATATTAATTTATTAAAAGGAGAACGTCAGGATTTAATAAATATGATTTCTTTTTTAGACAAAACAATAGAAGAAGTTAAATTGTTATCAAATAGTGAAGAAAATATATTAAAATTAAATAATTTGATAGGAAGATATTCCCCTGACGAAAATATAAATAATATATTAGATGAATGTGGTTGATGATATGGACGGCAAATGCATATCATTACTTGTTCCTATTATTTCTTTTGCAGGAGAAATCATTTATAGAAATGATTATTTTGTAGATGGATCAAAAAAATCATATAGATGTAAAACAATAAAAATATTTATTCCATATAATAAAAATAATAAACATAGATATTCAGATAATTTTATTAAAATTGATGATTATTTTGATGAAGAAAAAATATATGATTCAAATAGGCTAAAAAAAGATAAAACTTTAATTAAATCAGAAAGGGCGGATTATGTCCAATGAAATATTAGATGTTAATGAAAAAGAAACAGGTAAGTATAGAGTAAGACCTTCTAAAGATGAATGGTTCATGGAAATGGCACAAATCAGTGCAAAAAGATCTACGTGTTTACGACAGTGCGTTGGTGCTGTTATTGTTGTTGATGGAAGAGTTGTTTCACACGGATATAACGGGCTTCCATCTGGAGACCCGAATTGTATTGATACTAAACAATGCGTAAAAGATGAAGTGAAAGACGAAGCATATAAGCCTTGTTTACATGCTGAACAGAATGCTATAGTTCAGTGCGCTAAACAAGGAATAAAAATAAATGAAGGAACTATTTATGTTACTCATAAACCTTGTCCTACTTGCAGTAAATTAATAAGAGCATCTGGATTGAAGAGAGTTGTCGTTTTAGACCAATAAAATAATTTATTTTTCATGTCAATTGATCCGATTCATTTCTTTTTCTTTCTATTCTATGGTAGAAAAATAAGATTATGGACTTTCTATGCTATTTTATTTTAGAATGGTTCTCCGTGGCTCTATTGACGTTTACGAGGCAAATAAAATGACTCCTAATCAATATAAAAGAAAATTTTTAACTGTCAAAGAAAATAAAATTCTCAAACAAAGTGCTGGAATTAATCATTATGATATATCAATTGGAATAGAAGATTTTTCTATTCATATATTAAATAAAAATAAATATATAGATAAAAATATAGTTAGAATGGATAATTTTATATATTTTAAACAGGAGTCGTTCCAGTAATGAATAAAGAAACAATTTTTAGAGAGCATTATTTTACTGAAGATTTTAGATATGATCGTTCTGAATATGGAGAATATTATTATTTTAGCGGAAACAAATTTCGTGAACCTATAATTTTTATAGAAAATGATAATAATAGTGCAAAATATAATTATAAATGTTGTATTAGAAAAGATTTTCTTGTAAAAGTAAAAGAAAATAAATTAGAAAAAATTATTAGTCATACTATTCCAGCGGAAAAATTTAAATTTAATAATTATATTTATTTGGTGGAATAATGAATAAAAATATTGTTATTTCTTTTTGTAATGGTGATGTGGGATTTTGTTCATTTAATGAAATTCACTATAAAAAATATCGTTCTATTCCAGCTATTCAAGAAGATGGACGTAAATTAAGCATTCATATTTTTAAAACATTATTTAAATTGGAATATCCTTTTAAATCAAATGAAATAGTAGAGAAAAAAGAAAAAATTGGATAATAAATAAAATGAAATATAATAATTTTATTATTACTTCTTTTCCTGGGCTATTCGCAGAAAATAGTAGAATGCCAAATGGTTTAGCATGGATGCAAGGTAAAAATGAAAAAGAATTATTAGAAGATATGACTGTGGAGAATACAGATTGCTATAAACAAAAATATAAACAATGTATTAAAAATGATGAAAATTTAATTCAGAGGTTGAAAAAACAGCATGTGGAACATATAGCTTTTTTCATGCCACAATATAAAAAAATGAAACCTGTTTTTTCTGTGGATAAATAGAGAAATGAAATATAATTTTAGGCCACAATATGTTTGTATATCATTAAACGATCATGAATTTATTGAACGTTATGGTGATGATAATAAATTAAATTCGTTAATAAAACATATAAAAACTGGACATATTTTTCGTATAAAGATTGTTTTAAATTAGAATGTCCATTTAAACAAAGTGAAGATAACGATATGATGGAAATAACATTAAGTGGTTTTCATCCATATAGAAATAATAGCTCAATTTATAAATTGGAGTAAAAATGAAACATGTAATTAAAATATCTCCAGATGAAAATTATATTGAATATTATAGGGAAAGTAGATTTGCATTATATTGTTCCCCTTACAAAATATTTAAAGGTAAAATAGTAGATATGAGTGTAGAAAATAATAATGATAATTCAGCTTGTTACGATAGATATATTAATTTATTTAGAAATGACAAAGAAATAATAAATCATGTAGATGTAGATGCACGAGAAACAATTTCAAAATTTAATGTACCATGTAGAAAAGCAATAAGAATATATTCAATTTAAAAGGAGGGATGAAATGCAAATTGTTATTTGTGATATTTGTGGGATAAGAGAAAATGTTAGTAATGATTCTTATATTTATGGTAGAGATTTTGATGGACTGGATACTTACAATACAGTAAAAAGAATTGATTTATGCACTAAATGTAGAAGTGAAATATATAGATCTGTTCTTTCTAAAATTTTAGGAGGAATGAAAAAGGTTGATAGTAGATATAAAAAAGTTAATAAAGATGTTAGTTGGTTTGAAGGTCATAAAGGATATTATAAACTATGGCATAGAGATTCGCTTTCTCCTATATCTGTAGAATATAAAACAGAAACAGAAATTTATTCTTTTATTTTATTTGAAGAAGTAAAAGATGATTGGGATGCAGCTAAATTAATGATTGAAGAAATTAAAAAGAGGCAATCAAAAAAGGAGTAAGGAAATGGAAAGAGTTAGCATTAAAGATTTCGGCAAGGATCATTGGAGTTTGTTGGCTTATATCGAAACAAGAGTAATTGACAATAATGTCGCTATGTTTACTGGAGAATTAGATAGGTCTCATTTAAGGTGCAATCCTATTACTCATGGAATTTTATTAGATCCAAGAAGGTCAATGAGACCTGTCCCTAAAGAATGGGATTATGGAACAAGGCTAAATGGTTATTGGAATTCTGATGATACAATTAATAAAGATAGGCAAATCCCTGGCCATGATGATTGGGATTGTTTAGAGGACTTTGAAGAAGCAGGATTAATAGAAATTATGAGCACTATTAATGCTTTTGTTATGTTGACTTCTAAAGGACTGGGAATTTGTGAGAAAATAAGAAAACATAAAGCATCAGGTGAAAACTTTGCTTCTTTTGTTTTAGAAGAAGAACAAAAGGAATGTTCTATATGCGGTTGCATGATGAAAAAATGAGAACGAAGATACTTGTCATGGATTTGGATGATTTTCATCTAAATAAAAATATATGAAATCAGATGATGCTTTTGAGTATTCAAATTACGAATTAGAAGATATAATATTATCCGACAGTCAATATTCTGAAAATTTCAAAAGAGATAGTCCTTTTATTTTTAAAGGACAAACTGTAAGGGATGAAGTTTGCTTCAGTGGAGGAATAATAAAAATTGATTTTTATATTATTAAAAAAGAAAAACATGTAGAAATGACTTCTTTCAGGACAAGTTGCAGAAATAATATATTAATTTATTCTATTTGAGAAAGAAATGACAGCCAAAATTATTCCTAATAGAAATATGAAACCTGTTATTTCTTCTTTTGATTGTGTATCAATTATTTTAAAAAATCAAATGAATGTTATAGAACTGAAAATCATACTGATTATTATGCTGACAACCCAGTTGTTAAATTAGATAAATCTTTTAAATGGAGTTATAGATTAGGCAAAGAAAAAGAAAGTATTATCCAATATAGGACTTTTTAATGATCAAGTGTATAAAAAGATTAAATTACAACGAAAATATGCCGTGTTGTATATTTTCATCAGGAACAGGAAGGACGTTAGTTCCTAGAAGAAATATAGATGTTTATAGAATAGAGAATACTGCTATATATGATTTTAATTTTATTCAATGTATAAAAATTGATGATTTTTCTTTTATTAATACTAATAAAGAAAAAATTAAAAAATCTTATTCTGGAATAACGGAAGTAGGATAATATAGGAGTAAGTAAAATGAAATTAGAAGAGATTGGATTTTATACTTTAACAGATAAGAGAGCTAAAAATATTAGCGCAACTTCTCCCATGTCGCGTTGTGAGATGATTTTAACTGATAAATGTAATTTTAAATGCCCTTATTGCAGAGGTTTAAGGAAAGATTGTTTAGGAGAAATGCCTACTGATAAAGCAAAAGAAATAACAAATATATGGGCTTTGGATGGTTTGAAAAATATAAGATATTCAGGTGGGGAACCTACACTTCATCCTGGTTTAATTGATATAGTAAAAAATGCTAAAAATAAAATTAAAAGAATAGCATTATCTACTAATGGTTCTGCTCCTTTAGAATTATATAAGGATTTAATTAAAGCAGGAGTAAATGATTTTTCTATTTCTTTAGATGCTTGTTGTTCTTCCTTTGCGGATAAGATGTCAGGTGTAAATGGACAATTTGATATTGTAGTGTCTAATATAAAAGAATTATCTAAATTAACATATGTTACTATTGGAGTAGTGTTGACGGAAGATAATGTTCATTTAGTAAAAGATATTGTTGAATTTTCTGATCAATTGGGTGTTTCTGATATAAGGATTATATCTGCCGCACAATATAATAAATTATTAGATGGTGTATTGCAAATAAAAGAATCAATTTTAAATAAATATCCTATATTGAGATATAGGGTTAATAATATAAAAAAAGGTAGAAATGTTAGGGGAATGAAAGAAATAGATTGCAATAAATGTTATTTAGTTAAAGATGATAGTGTTGTTAGTGGAAATTACCATTTTCCTTGTGTGATTTACATGAGAGAAAAAGGGAATCCTATCGGTAAAATTAGTAATGATATGCGTAGAGAAAGGATAGGATGGTTTGAGAAGCATAATTCCTTTGAGGATGAAATTTGCAGGGGAAACTGTTTAGATGTTTGTATTGATTTTAATAATAGGTGCAAAGAATTAAAAGAAAACAATTGGATGAATATTAAATGAAAGCAATAGATACCAATTATGTAATGAGAGCATTAATATATAAAGATGGATCTATTATTAGCGCAGCACTTATTTCTGAAATTGAATCTTCTGCAATAAAAATAGATGATTTAATTCAAGATAATATAAGGGGTATAGATATAGATATAAAATATGATAATGATTACGATGTAATATGTTGTATTTATACTGAATATCAAGCCGATGAGATGTTTATGAAAAATAAATATAAATTAGAAGAACAATAAACGAAAATTATATTTTTTAATGATGGGTTAGTCGTTTCCGATCTTTTTGATTATGAAATTGATCATAATGTTGTTAAAATAGAAAAATTATCAAAAAAAACAATATATAGAGAAATAGAATCAAATTGGTACTGGTCTAAAGACATGATAGCGGATAGTGGACCAGCAGAAGAATTTGTTAGAACTTATGAGGCGTATTAAATGAAACAATTACTATCAATAGATGGATTCGCAGATTTTGATTATGGTATTATTGATTATGGTATTATTAGAAAAGAAAAACCATTAATCAATTCATTAGAAAATGTTGATTATAGAGTTCATCCTTTTCATGATGTGGTTAATATAGATACGGGAGTAAGAAAAATTTATGAAAATGTAGAATATAAAGATGAGGATGAATATGAGGACGATGAATTATAGAAGAAAAATAATAAATTTAATTGAATATAATATTGCTCTTTATTTTTAAAGGAGAAATGTAATGAATCTAATTTTTTATTCTATAAAAGATGATAAAAAATCTTTTGATTTATTATCTAAAGTAAAATCTCTTCCAAATGTAGAAGTAGAAAATATTTTTTGTCCTCCGTTAATGTCCGAATGGTATCATATGCCTTTTATGCGTGATGAAAAAGGATATTGTCATTGTGGAACTGCTGGCATTGACTTCTTTATTAGAAAAAATTTTTCAGATAAGGAGCCATATTATGCAGATAATAAAAGCGGAGAAAATCAATAGGGATGGTAAAATATTAGATATATCAGTTGATAAATTAATAGATGATTATGTAGGAGAATCTGCAGATTGGGATACAGTAAATAATGAAGAGGATGCTCATATTACAGCATTCCCAGAGGAAGAAGATAAAGATTACTATTCTAAAGATTTAGATGACTTATTTGTAAGAATTGAAATAGTAAATAAAAAAGAAAAGAAAAAGAAAGGTAAAGGTGTAATTGGTAAGTATGCTAATATTTTTAATTTTATAGATATGATGGATGACGATTAACTATTAGGAATTTCCGAATAGTTCGATTTTAAAAGGGATAGTAATGTCTAAATTTTACAGTAAAGAAAAATTCAAATTAGGTGTAACAAATTTAATTTGTGGTCATGGAGTTTTAATTAGAGAAAGAGATGGAGTTATTCTTTGTCCCTATAAAGAAGCTATTAAAAAATATAAAAATAAAAATTTATTTAATGAGACTATTGCTGCTGCAGAAATGGCAGGAGCAACAAAGGAACAATTAGATAGAATATATAGTGATTGGCATTATCCAGAGGAATAACTCTCAATTAAAAAGGAGAAATGAAATGTGGAGCCGAATGTGGTCTTATTTAGAAGAAAATACAGGATTATCTGTTGTTCTATTAGTTGTTTTTGTTGTATTTTTGGGCTGGGTGATGGCAACTGCAACTTTTATTGTTGATAACCATTATCAACAGCAGATGTTAGATAAAGGATACAGGTGGGTTCCTATCCAGCAAGGCCATTACGAACCAATAGAAAAGAAAAATAAAATAGAAAACAATTTAATGGACTAATATTATGTCAGAAATATATCAAATAATATTAGGGGTACTTGCTATATTTATTTTTTATTATTTTGTTAAAAAAGAATTAAAAAAAGAAAATAAATTTAGAAATAATAAATACAATAAAAAGAAATAAATTAAGTTAGTCCTTTAGATTTTAGATAATTATATAATTCTTCATTAGTCGGTTCGGTTGTTATACTATTAACATTAGCTCCATTTTCTACTAAAAATTTCACAGCAGGTAAATTTTTCTTTTCTATCATCTTATCTAATAACGTCATTTCGGCTCCCCACTCGCTTTGATATGGTTTATTTATATCTATATTTTTTATTAATCTATTCAAATATTTCCAGTTACCTAATTGTAATTGAGTAACCATAAAATCAAACATATTTACTGGCATTTCTTTTAATTTATTTTTTAATATTTGAACTATTTCTGGTAAATTTAGTTCTTCAGCCAATTTAAGTGCATTTTTCCCTTCTTTATTTTTTCTTATGATTAAAGGATTTGTTTTTAATACTGCTAAAACTTCTTCTTTATTTCCTTTTCTAACTGCAAGCATTAAAGGAGTAAGTCCCTCATTATCAAAAGTATCTAAAAAGTTTAATTTCTTTTCTGCTACCAAATCAATAATTTCCATATTGTGATAATTAACAGCCCAATGTAGTATATTATTCCCCTTTTTATCTATTGGACTCATAGCATTGTAATCATGATGTACTATATAGTCAAAAGCATACATATTTTTTGCCATAACAGATATGAATAAAAGACTATAACCTATATTTGGAATTTCTGTAGTAAGAGGAATATTTATTTTATTATCAAAGGCGTATTTTACTATAGCATTAAATTTTTCATTATTTTTATCAGTAATAGAATTATACAATTCTTCAAAAATATTATTTTTATTAAATTTTACATCAGAAGTCATATCTTTGAAGAAAGAATTAATAAGATCAACCATTTCTTGGTTGCCTGTTTTGTGTGCAGCAGTTAGGGTATATTCATTTGGTTTGCCGCCTAAATTGTACATCATCTGAGTAATACCTAAATCATCAATATCAACAGCATTACCAAGATATCTGTTTAAATCGCTTTGATTTAATTTGATTTTCTTAACTGTTAGATTGTAAATATCATGAACAATATTTTTATTTTTTGTTTGTATAGCATGATATAATGATTCTTTATTAGGTAGTGGATCTGATTCTATTATTAAATTTATAACATCATAATGTTTTGTTATTAGAGCAAAATTTAAACTTGCAGTATCTGGTTTAATACCTTTATTCAAAATATAAATAATTAAATTAACATCTTCATTTTTAATAGCATTATTTAACTCTGAATTTAAATATTTATCTACTCCTGTCTTTTCTTTTACTGGATGTTCTATTGCTTTCTCAACTAAATCAATTATTGTTTTATTGCCTATTTCTTTTGCTTTTCCCAAATTATATTCATCAGGAATAACACCTAATGATATTATATATTTTACAATATCAATACTATTAATTTTTATGGCAATTTGTAATGAATTGTTTAATGTTTCCTGTTCAATGGGTATATTATGTTGTTTATATACTTCAGCTATTGTTTTAATAATATCCATATTCCCTGTCTGTACTGCAGGAATTAGAGATATTTTAGAAGGTTTAGCATCTATAGTTATTACTCTTTTAATAAGATATTCATCTTTATATTCTAAAGCATAATCAAGAGTCTTTCCACTTGGTTTTGCGCCTTTATCAATTAAAACTTTTATATAGGATATAGTAAATTTTTCACTTAACGCTTCATCTAATTGATTAGTTAAAATTTTATCATTTTCTGTTACTGGTTGTTTGCTGGAATCATAAATACCTTGTGGTTTATATTCTTCTATTAATTTTATTAATTCTTGTTGCTGATCACTAATATCCTGTTTTATTAAAACAGAATAAGCAGACTCCCCTGTATCATCTTTCTGATATGGATCTGCTCCAAGTTTTAATAATGTAGCCCATATATTTTTATTAAATTTAATATTTTCTAATATACTAAATAATAAAATATTTATATTTCTATTATAATTATATTTACCACCACTCATAATAGGAACATTTATAGCAGCGCCTTCTTCTTTTACTAAATAGTTTAATATATCGGTATAATTAAGCATAATATCTGCATAATGGCTAATAAAATAATCAGGTGGTATAATAGCATAATCCATATATCTTTTAAGTTCATCATTACCTTTATTTGTTAAAAGATCAATTATTTCACCATTTTTAGATAAATCAAATTTCATATCCTCTGGCATTTCTTTCTGTTCTTTTTCTTTATTTTCTTGATAATAATCTTTAAACAATTGAACTATTTGCTGAAGATTTTTTTCTTGTGCTATTTTAAATGCTGAATTTTTATCAGGTTCATTTTCATAAGCATCTTTATCATATCCACCTACATAGACAAAGGGATCAGCGCCAAGCCCTAATAAATAATTTATTGTATCCATTGATACTATAATAGCATTTTTCATATAATAAGATAAAATATTTGGGCAATTATTATCTATAGCTATATTTATATTACCTTCATCAGCAAGAGTTTTTAATACACCTAATCTGGTAATTAAAATATTAGCATATTTTTGAATAACTATATTTGGATGTATGTTATGTTTTTCAGTAAACTCATAAACACCATCACTATCATTATTTGCTATAAGAGAAGCAAGATTGTCCCATTCATCCTGGGATAATTCCGTCTCGTTATCTGATTCTAAACCTGTTGCTTTCTTATACTCCTCAAATAATTTAACTACGTCTTTATTATTTTTAGCTTGAGCTATGCTATATGCTGCGTTTCCCGCAGAAGTCCCTTCATATTTAAAAGGATCTGCTCCAAGATCTAATAAATATTGAACATCAGTTAACACTACAGGTAAAGTATGTTGTAAATAATAAGAAATAAAATTAGGAGCAATAGCATTTATAGGAGTATTTATATCTCCTTTTAGACTATTAACAAGAGTTCCTAATATATATAATTTAGTAGGTAATAAATCAACATATCTCTGAATAGCCTCATTAGGATTTATATTTTTATTTTTAATAAAATTATATAATCCATTATTATCATTATTAGTTACGTAATAAAGAAGTTCATCCTGTTCTTCTGAAGATAAATCAGATATTTTTACATATTCTTTTTGTTTTTGATATGTTTCTTTATTTTTATCATAATAATCTGGAAGAATAGGATTTTTACCCTGTTTAACTTTTTTATCTTTATTTTTATCTTTATATTGTTCAAATAAATTAAAAATTTCAGTAAATTTCTGTGGATCACTTTTCTGTTGTGAGACAGCATAATTATAAGCAGAATTATCTTTATTTCCATCATTTTTATTTACATCAGAACCTAAATATAATAATTTTTCAATTATATCTATATCTATAACACCGTAAGCTCTCAAATAATAAGTAAGAATATTAGGAGAATTTGATGATATAGGAATATTTATATCCGCTCCCATTTCTTTTACTAAAAATTCTAATACATTTATATTTTTTAATAATATAGAAGTATAATTTTTAATAATATAGTTTACAGGAATAAAAATATCATTAATTTTATTATGGATATTTAAAAATTCTTTTAATCCTTCAGTATTACCTGAATTTATTAATTTGATAATTTCTTTATTACTTTCATCAGAAATATCTATCTGTGATTCGTCTTTTCCTAAATTTTTAATTAAATTTATTATTTCTTGATTACCTGTCTGTTCTGCCTTTATTAAAGACATTGAATTAGGTTTAGCCCCAATTGATATAACTTTTTTAATTATATCAATATCGCCTGTGCCTATTGCTAAATCCAAAGAATACATATCTGCTTTCATACCTATATCTATAGCAGCATCAATCTCTTTTTTATCTTTATTAATTATAGCTTCATTAAATTCTTTTTCATCTTTCTTTTCTTTTAATTTATCAATAGCACTATCTATTATTTCTTTATTTGGCATAACATTTAAAGGAGAACCAACTATAATTTCTTTACTCTCTGGCCAATAAGTATAAGCAGTTTTATGCTCATTGTCCTCCGCATCTGGATCAGCATTATTATTAATCAAAAATTGAAATATATCTTTATTTTTCTTCATAGCAGCATGAATCAATGCTGACTTCCCATCCTTATCCTGTAAATTTACACTTATTCCAGCCTCAACTAAATACTTGGCTATTTCTAACTTATCCTCCATTACAGCATATATTAAAGCCGATTTCCCACCCGTATTACTTACTTCGTGTAATAAATTATTTGATTTTCCTATTATTTCTTTTACTTTATTCAAATCACCAGTTTTTACTGCCTCAAATAAATCTTTTTTACCTGTCTCTGCTTTCTTATCATATGATCCTTTATTCTTCAAAAATTCTTCCAATGTTTCTCCACTCTTAGCAAACATATAATAAGCAAACATTTTCTGCATACCGTAAGACATATTGCCATATAATTCATATGGATTTCTTATATGCTTTTTAAAATCTAATGCTTTTAATACCCAATTAAATGATTTACCCCCACTTTTACTTGTTTCTGGTTTCTTGTATGGGTCTTCTGGTTTATTTATATCTTTTGACCCTTTTAGATAAGCTGATACTTTATTGAATACAGTAGAAGTGTTATGTTGTAAATCATATACGTGGTCTATATATGTTATTAATTCATCCTTTTTTTTATCTTTTGTATAATATAGCATCAACCACCCATCAGCTATATCTTTCCATTTTTTACCACCAAAACCTCCAGACCAACCTATATCTTTACTTACAAATAAATCACCTGCTAATAAAACAAAATCTTCTCTTTTTTTAAATGAAGATATAGCTGATTGAAAAGAAAAAACATATCCAGTAGATAAAGGATTTTCAGTTATCCTATCTTTACTTCTTGGCGCAAACTTCTCATTTTTCAAATAAAATTGATATTTAGTTGTGTAGTCTTTAAATTGCTCTATTATTTCTTTATTATCAGTCAA
This sequence comes from Nanobdellota archaeon, assembly GCA_038044205.1. Classification (GTDB taxonomy): domain Archaea; phylum Nanobdellota; class Nanobdellia; order Pacearchaeales; family GW2011-AR1; genus MWBV01. The sequence goes on along the minus strand of JBBTAN010000017.1, from coordinate 10,011 downwards.
TCCTTTTACTATATTTAATACTTTATCTGGACCATTATGATCATATATATGTCTTGTTTCCGCACAAATAGAAAAAAATACAGCTTCAAGTAAATCTTTTCTAAGGAATGGAAGTAATTGATTCTGTGCCTGTTCAATTGAATAATCTAAATAATCTTCTTCTCTGTGAAAATAGGTGGGAGTTTCCATTTCATATTCAAAATCACCAGTCCTGATTTTAGCTTTAGTAGATAATGGAATCATCATGGACAGAGCATAAAAATCAAACATTAAAAATTCTTTATCTTTGGGTAATACGTATTTAAATTCACCTATAGCTGATTTTTTGAAAAATTTCTGATACCAAGTCATATTTTTCTCCTATTTCCAATATAATTTATATTCTTTTTTATTATATCCTTTTCCTTTGTTTTTTTCTTGCAACAAAACCACTGAAACCCAATACAATGAGATAGATTCATCTCAAAAAAATAAGAAAGGAAAATAAAATATGCCAACATATGAATATTTTTGTCAAAAATGTAATAAAAAATTTGATTATTTCCAGTCTATGAGCGAAGAATTATTAGGTAAATGTCCAACATGTAAAAGCAAAAAAATAGATAGATTGATTGGTTCTGGTGGTGGAATTATTTTTAAAGGAACTGGTTTTTATTGCACTGATTACAAAGGAAATAAGGAATCGGATAAAAAAGAAGAAAAGAAGGAAAAATAATCATGGTAGTAAATAATCCTGAAATCGCAGGATACACTAAAGGTAAAACAAATATGTGTTTTAAAGCAACAATAAATGACAGAATTATATATTTTGATATTATACAGGGAGATATAACAAAACAAAATGTTGACGCCATTGTCAATGCCGCACACGAATCATTATTAGGAGGTGGTGGAGTCGATGGAGCTATCCACAGGGCAGCAGGACCATCTCTATTAGAAGAATGCCAAACTATGAAAGAAATAGAACCAGGTATTAGGTGTAAAATAGGTCAAGCATACATAACAAAGGCTGGAAATCTACAGGCAAAACATGTAATCCATACAGTAGCTCCTAAATTTATAGGATATAAAAAAGAAAATAATTATATCAGTATAAATAATATAGATAATGAATTAGAAAATTGCTATATCAATTCTATTAAATTAGCTATAAAAAATAACATTAAAACTATTGCTTTCCCTTCATTAGGAACAGGCGGGCATTCATATCCAATAGAATTAGCAGCACCTATTGCAATCAAATCAACTATAGAAGCATTAAAAGAAAATAAAGAAATAAAAGCAGTATTATTTATATGTTTCAGCAAAGAAGATTATCATATTTATCTAAAAAATATGATGGATATAATATTTAATAGAGGAGAAGTTAAACCAAATAAAGAATAATAAAGTAAAGGACAAATAATATGAATAATGAAGATTTCAACAATAGCATTATTCAGTATTTTGAATCAAAAATAATTAATTCAGATTATATATCAAACAATATATCAGAATCACAAAAAATATATAAAAATAAAATAATAATAGATTCTATTGTATCCTTTATACTTTTTATTATAGTCAGTACCTGTTCTTATTTTATGTTTTATTCTAATGTAGATATTGGCCTAGTAGCTATATTATATCTACCTGTTTTACTTTTTCTTTTTATTATTCATTCTTTATACCTAAATTATATAAAATATAAAAAATTAAATAAAGAAATGGAAAATGAAAAATTTTCTAAATTAAATTGGATTAAAATGAAAGAAGATATTCTTTTATTGGCAAAAACCAAAAATAATTAATTTTTTGGCATATCTCCATCAAATCTAATGTATAATATATAAAGAAATAAATTATTTATAGGAGAAGAAAATGACAGGATACGATTATTTTATTGTTTTATTTATTTTATTTTTAATTGTTGATTTTATTTATGCTTATAGTTTATATAGTGAGCTAAAAGATAATATGAATACATTATTAAATTATATAAATTTCACAATTATTAACCATATTGTTTCAAATAATCCTATAAAAGATAATCGCTGGATTTTGAGAAATGATGGTATTTTTATAGCTAATTTAGCAAGTTTTCTTACAGAAGAAGAAAAACAAAATAAAAAACATCCACAAAACATAACAGATCCTTGGAACAATTTAATAGAAATGAAAGAGAGCACACGCACTGTAATGTCATCTGGAAAATGTATTGGATACTGTCATTATGAAGCAATAAAAATTATAGAAGGAAAAGAATTTTTATTTTTATTAATTTAAAAGGAATAAAAAATGAGTCAAAAAACAGTCAGTAATATAAATAATTTATTAGTATGCCCTGAATGTAAGTGTTCATGGGACGATGGACCAATACCGGAAAAAGATAGAGATAATTATAGTTATCCTTATAGATTCTCTCGTTTAATAGGCATTGAATATCAAGGCGAATATGACGGAATCTCTGCTTGGCAGTGTCCTGATTGCAAAACAATTTGGAACAGGTTTTCAGGAGAAAAAGAATGAAAATGAGAACAGGGTTTGTTTCCAATTCAAGTTCATCTTCTTTTATTGTTTCAACAAAAGATTATGGATCTGTTTTTGATTTGGCTAAATCTATGATTGATGACAGGAATATTTCATGGAATACTGATTACGATGATAAAGGTAAAGAAATAGTGAATCTTGATGCTATAGATCATTCTCTTGTAGAAAAAATAAATAAATCAAAGTTAGATAAAAATACTCCTATTGCTTTCACTACTACTAACTATGATTCTTTTATTGTGAAAAGAGGTGATTATTACTTAGTTTCTACTTGCCATAATTATGAATTCTCTTGTGAAAAGAAGTGTAAATCTCTTTTTACAATACCAAAAGAAGCAGAAGATATAGAAGCAGTATTTAAAGAAATTCATGGTCCATATTATCGCTTCCCTTGTCCTGTAGATGAATTTATGGATTTTATGAAAAACTATTTACAATATGCTAGTGAATTTTATTGGCCAGAATATTGTTCTTTTGTTAAACAATTCTATAGGGGAAGATTTTACAAAGATGATATGTGTAATGAACATTTTAGAAGAAAATCAGAAATAAAAAAAGAAGATTCTAATGAAATAATAAATCGCTGTTTTGATTGCTTTAAAAAAGAACTTAAGGAGAAAAAGAATGAAAATTAGGACTGGGTTTGTAAGTAATAGCTCTACTTCTTCTTTTATAGTTGCCGGATATATTATTAAAAGATTTAATAATGAATTAGAAGATATGATGCTTTCTTTGTTTCCAGAATTAAAAGATATGCCAATTAATACAAGAGCATGTAGAATGGAAGATTATGCCAGTGGTGGTAATAATGAAATTTTTATTATGAAAGAAGAAGATAGTAATATTATAGTTGGAAGTAAAATAGCTCATATAAGAGAAGGGGGCAGGTGTGAATTAAAAATGGATTATATAAATAAAAAAATAAAAGAAGCAAAGTTAATTGGAGAAAAAATAGGATTGACAATTGAACCTGTTTTAATTTCTCAAATTAATATGGAAAACATGTAATGAAAATTAGGAATGGTTTTGTTAGTAATTCTTCAACTTCATCTTTTATTACAATTGGGTATAAAAAGAAAATGGATAGAGATAAGGTAGAAGAAATAATGATTTCTTTATTTCCTAAATTAAAAGAAATTAAAGAAAAAGGTAAGGACTATGAATTCGAAGATACTATGCTTAATGAAATGAGCGGTAATAGAAGTGATATTTATATTCAAGAATTAGAAAATAAATCTGTTGTAATAGGAGTAAAAATAGCAACTATGTCTTCTGATGGTGAAAGTTTTCCAGAAAAAGAATTTGATATTAATAAATTATCTAATAGGGCTAAAGAAATAGGAAATATGGTAGGAATCAACGAAGAACCAAGAATAATTATAGGAACATATAGTAGTTAAATATATTTATTTTTTACTATAAAGATTATGCGCGTGTGCTAATTAATCTTTGTAGTAGTGTGCGCGGCAAAAAGGAGAATTGTAATGGGAATCCTGAATGACAAAGTTGTAGAAGCAGGGAAGATTATTGATATTTGTTTTAAAGATGAAGATTTATATCTTTATACTGGAAAGTTTGACCTAATTGATGAATGTCAATATGTTTGGTTTGTTCTGAAAGAATTAGGTGTATATGTTGACGATGATGATTCTCATAATATTCTTTTATCTAATGAATGTAAAGAAGGTGACGCCCGACGTATTTTTTGCGAAAAAGGACCAAAAAGTATATTTTTAGAAGATAAAATTACAGAACCAGCAAGAATACCTATTCCAAGGTTTAAGCAGATATGGAAAATTTTAAAAAAACCTATTTCTTCTATTCCTATAGACTACACAGTAGAACAAAGAGCAAAAAATGCAAATTCCGTTATAGAAAAAGAAATAGGTTATGCTATTGACCATATAATTAGTCTTGTTCATAAAAATAATATATTGCCTTTGAAAGCATTTAATTATGATTCATCAACAGGAAAGAAAAATTTAGCAATAGAAATATTCATTAATGAATTATCTGTTGCACTACGGTATCAAATATTTAGAAAACTTCCTAATTGAAATTATTCTACAACAATAAAGGGGAACCAATGGTTCCCCTTTATTTAATTAAAATAAAATATTTTATTCATCATCATCTTCTTCAATTGAATTTTCATATTCAGCTAATTTTTCTAATGCTTCTTCATCAAAAAATAAAGTTATACAATATTTTTTAATTAAATTGGCAAACTCTAAAGCTTCTGCATCTGTCATACTATTTTTCTTTAATATTATTCTCTGTGTATGAACTTCATCTTTTTTAATAACACTGTGAGATAATTCCAATAATCCTTCATTTTCTAAATATTTTACCTTGAGTTCGCTTTTGTCAGCCAACATGAAAGAGGTTTCATGTATTATAGACATGATTCGTCCTCCTGTTATCTCCTGTTTATTATTCGTAAATAAAATATTATTTTCCTTTATTTTTATTTTTGCAAAAAATCATTAAAAAGTCGTATAATAGATATATGGTAACTACTATAAAATATCCAGTAATGAATGAGATAGATGTAATAGAATATCAGAGACAATTTGGCAATGTAGTAAGATATGATTTTAATAGATTCAAAGATGGTCTCGAACCAGTTGAAATAGATAAATTAAATAGGGAATTAAATAATATTGATTTATTAGATGCTACAATAAAACAACATGCCAGGAAGAAAGCGGAGAGTATATATGAGAACAATAAAGATAAGACAGTTATTTTTGGTAGTAAAAAGAATTTTTGGGATATTAAATATAAAAAGATAGATATTGAGGAATATAGAGAAAACAGGTTGATGCCTTTCTATATAGATGGAGATAAATTACATAAAGGAAATAGAAAATTCAGATTGGATATTATTGAAAATAATAGAATTTTATTCAGACCTAATAAAGATACGGAATTTGTAATACAATTACCTAAATTAAATAAAAAGAATAAATATATATTATATTTGTTAGAAGAATTATGTAATAATAATAAAATTGCTTTTACTTGCGAATTAACTAATGATTGGATTTCTATAACATATGATGAAAACATATTAAAAATAGAAAGAAAACATTTTGTAGAAGATAGAATATTATCTATTGACTATAATCCTAATTATGTAGGGTTTACTGTTTGTGATTATGATAAAGAAAATAATCAAATTATTATATATAAGGAGATAATAAGTATAAAAGAAATTAATGATATAAATACGAAGGGATTGAGTTCAGAAGATAAAAAGAACATATATAAGAATAACAAGAGGAAGTACGAAGTTTTTCAGATAAACAAACATCTTATTCAATTATGTTTACATTATCAAGTAGAATATCTTGTTTTTGAGAAATTAGATATAGAGTCAAGTGATAAAGGAAAGGGTAGGAGATATAATAAATTATGTAATAATATGTGGCTGATAGGGAAGACAATAGAGAATATAAAGAAATTATGTAATATATATGATATAAAATATATAGATATATTACCTCATTATAGTAGTTTTGTTGGACAATTTCAGAATGAGAAAGATTTTGATAGTGTAGCTGCAAGTCTGGAACTTGGTAGGAGAGGAAATTTATATAGTAAGATTTATAAAAAGAAGATAATGCCAAAAGTTGATATAATGTATCCCAAGTATAACAAAGAAGAACTATCTACCCGTTGGAATGGACATGATAGTTGGTGCGATATCCTTGTTGCAAATACTTGGTATGATTTATATCAACTGATAAAAAACTCTGGAAGTAGTTACAGAGTTCTTTTCAAACCTAACGGTTTGAAGAGTTTGAGGTTAAAACATATGAAAAGCAAGGTGATAAGATATTTTCCTGCTTTTCATTGTTCTAAATAACTATAATGGACATGTAGGACTCCTTTTGAGCCAAAAGAATATATCAATTATATATTCTATATTTATTTTTATTTTCCTTTTAGGAGAAATAGAATGAAAGCAAAGATTTATGAAATTAGTGTTTGCACAGATATAATTCATGGTTGGCATAAAACAATAAAAGAAATATATATTCCAGGATTAAAATTATATATAAATAAAGAAGCAACATTTATTGGTGAAAAGGAAGATAATAGATTTAAAGAATCTGCAAATATAAAGGAAATAGTATTATCTAATAATGATTATGAAGATTTAGTTGAACTGAAAGAAATTTTAATTGCAAAAATAAATATAGAAAAAAAGATGATTAAAAAATTTGAATTAGATGAAGATTTCAGTAAAAAAGATATGAAGAAATATGAGCAACATTTTAAAGGGAAAAGAAAATGAAGAAAAGTAAAAAGAAAACAATGATACAAACAAAAACTAAATCTACTTACACTTGCTCTATGTTCTACAAAGACCTTAAAGATAACCTAAAAGTCTGGCGTGTCAAAACCTACAGAACTACATCTCCTCAACAAGCCACAAAGAACTATGTCGATGATATTGACCTACCTGGCGGGATTCCTCTTGGACCTTACTACGCTTATGTGAAAAATAAAAATGGTATAATAAAATTATTCGCTGTAACTCGTTGCTATAAATGCTTTTATACAACAAAAGAAGAAAAAATAGAAAAGGAGAATGAATATGAAGAAAATCAATAATTCTATTTTTTGTATGAATACTGAATTATATTATGCTAAAGAAGTAATTAAACATTTATTTCCTAATATTGATGAACAAAAACAGATAGAAAAAGCAAATATATTATTCAAAGAAATATATAATATTGATTTATTAGATATATTAAAAGAAAAGAAACAAATTATTATTAGAAATAAAAAGAATATTGATGATGTATTACCTGGCTATAATAAACTAACTGAAGAAGGGAAAAGAAAAAGTAGTTTTACTATAAGTCAAATAGCTGTACTTTTTTCTAATAAATTAAAAGATACTGTTTTAAACGCAAAAGAAATGAATTTATTGTTAGAAAAACTTGATTATCAAACTAGGAATTATGTTGAGAAAAGTAGTCTCCACAAAGGACAAAAATCACTAAAATGGTCATTGACAGAAAAGGGAATTCCTTTTGCATCAAATGTAGTTGTTGGTTCCCAACCTGTCCCTGTAAAAACAATACTCTGGAACGAGTCTATAATTTACGAATTGTTAAAACATATTGATATTGATGAAATAATTGATTCTTTATATTTTTAATTGATTATCTATATATTCTATTTTCTTTTCTACTGATCTTATTTTCATTAAAAGATCCGATTTCTCTCTTATTAATTGAGAACGCATCTCAACTAACCTGGTTTTATCTTTAGCAACTGGTTCAGCAATCTTATTCAAAGAATTTCCCTCCCAGTTAGATTTTTTATACATTATTTTCCTCTATAGAATTAAATTGTTCCTTAATCTCTTTTTCTGCCGTTTTAAATGCTTTATGATACATAATTCTTATTTGCTCCCCATCACAAACTTTCTCTGCCATTCTCCTACCTAATGGAGTCTGGCACATTTCTGTATGCTTTTTTATATTATCCTCTATAACACTTTTAACATGATTTTTCCACTCACCCATTAATTCATTAAAAATAAATTCTTTTTCTTCTTTTGGTTTATCTTTTAATATTTCATAAAAAGTATACATAGTAACTAATTCATGGAATTCAGAAATAAGAACAGAGGCCCAATCATGATTTTCTGTATCGTTCATTACATTTTCCCAATATTCTTGATCATCCATTACATTTAATTCCTTTTATTTAATTTTTAATTTAGCACTCGAAGAAATAATAATAAAATTATTTATAGAAGCAACATTTTTATTTTTATTTTCAAATGCTTTTTGCGCTGCTATTTGTTCAGGTGTCAATTTCTTTTTTTGTTTCTCAACACCTTGAAGATTTGAAGGTGAAAATGCTTGATAATTAACATTTGTTGGTTGATTCATTTGTATAGAAGGTTTAGCTGGTTGTATTTTAGTCGAAGGAAACCTTTCCTGATTAGAAATATTTGATTGAGATTCAGGGAGAACTGGTTTACGAGAGACATTAACAGGAGTTTCTTCTTTTTTAGAAAAGAAATTTTTAAATTTTTCCCATCTACTTGGTTGTGCAGTTTCAGATTGAGCAGGAACGGTATTTTTAGTAACCAATGGTTTAGCAGGTTGAATAGTTGTTTTTGTACTTGGAGTAGTTACTCTTTCAACTTTAGGATTTCCATCCCTAACATTGATTCTTGCGTATAATAAAGCAGGTATCACTTTTGCAGCATGTTGAGGATTATTTTTAATAGCTTTAATTAAATAAGGATCAATTCCAGGAATACTCTCAAGAAACATAAAAATTTTTACTATAGCATTTTGAGGTAAATTCTCTGCTTTACCTGTAGGAGAATTAGTTTTAACATATTGTTCTATTTTTTCTTTTATATTTGGAGCTAAACTAATAACTCTCTCTGCAAATTTATTCAAAGCTAAAGAACTAAAAATAAACATATATCAATCTCCTAACTATATTATATATTTATTATTCAGAAATTGTTCTTTCTTTTCCTTTCCCTTGTTGTATAATTCTTTCGTATAGAAAAGGAGAAATAAATGAAAAAATATAAATTAGAAATTAGTGAGAATCAAGCTATAGCTATAAATATAGCACTTGAATTATTTGCAAGAGTAGGCATGGGACAAATAAAATTTGTGCAAGAATGCTACTATAAAAAATGGAATTCATTCAAAACAAATTGATAATTATTATAGAATTTCTTGGGATGACATCTGCAAGTGATAGATTTACAAAAATATAAAAATAATTAGAAAATAAAAAAGGAATTTTTATTTATGTATCAGAACTATATAAATAGGATTATAGTAATGTCTAAAAATAGGAGGCTATGAATGAGTAAACAAGTAAATATAACGATGTCTGAAAGTTGGTTGATTCAACTAAAAAGACTTTCCAGAACTCTTTCTGTTGATGTTGATGAAACTATTACTTATCTCGACCTAATACGAGATGCTATAAAAGAAAAATATAATTTAGTTGATGATGTAGATAGTGAACAGGATAAAGATAAGGTATAGGTAATGGTAATAAAAGCATTTAAAGTTGAATTAGATCCTAATAATGAACAATTTACTAAATTATTGCAACATGCTGGTTGCGCTAGGTTTGCTTATAACTGGGCAATGGATTATATGCAAAATAATTTTAATAATAAAAGATTAGAGGAACAAATTCATTTAGCAGAGAGGCGAATAGGATATTTAGTAGATTATACAGAGGAAGAATTAAAAGAATATAGGAAGGAATTGAATAAAAGATATTTATATCCCAGTGCTATGACTTTACATAAAATATTATTATCGAAGAAGGAGACGGAGTTTCCTTGGATGTATGATGTTTCTAAATGGAGTCCTCAAAATGCTCTTATTGCTTTACAAAAAGCCTATGAGAATTTTTTTAAAATAATATAATATCCAAAGAAGAAAAGAAAGAGTAAGAAGAGTAAGA
>JBBTAN010000016.1:3374-9319 GCA_038044205.1 Nanobdellota archaeon | reverse complement strand
CATTAACTGCTTCTCCCCCAACTAATTATGTTTAATTTCAAAACTTCTTAATTTTCCACCTTTCCTGTAAGGATGCTTTTTTTTCTCTCTCCTTTTATCTTTACCTTTATTTCTCTTTTCAGAAAAAGCATAATTAGACATTTTAAAATTAATTAAGCAACTGGGCATAAATCAGGACATTCTTCTATTCCATAATTTCTTGCCTTTAATGTTGCATCTGTTGCAAGTTGTTGGCAGGTCGCTCCAAACTTATCATTAACGCCATCCCGAATATCTCTGCTCACAGAGCAAAAATCATAAGTACTGCCTGTAGAACAAGCAGCGATACACGAAGTTTTTATTGTTTCCAAATTATTTGAATTTATCCAGGGTGCAATCTTATTCCACCCAAGTGTAAATCCTAAGATTAATACAACCAATATTACAAGTCCTAAAATAAGCAAGATTATAGTGCTTGTGCTCATACCCTGAGCCCTCTTATTTTCCATTAGGGTATAATAGATTATTTTGTTTAAAAATGTTTCTTCTTTTAATAAGAGGATGTTATCACCTCTTTTTATTAATAATAATATTCAAACAATGAAAAAACAGTTGATGTTTAACACCAATCGTGTGTAAATGAGGATTATAAGTTAGAATTAAAGTATATGATTTTACTAAGATAATTATATATTCCTTATTCAAATTAAGAATTATATTCTATTGAAAAGATTATTTTTTCCTCAAATAAATGAAGCCCCCCATCCAGCCCTGGAGAAAAGACATTGATTTTTTCCTCTATGTAAATATGATTTAATGAATCTTCTTCTATCTGAATATTCACTTTTTCAACAACCCCAACCCCAACAAAAGATTTATGAATTAGAAAAGAAGAATAGAAAAAACTAAGCAAAGCTAATGTACACACTGCAAATACCCCTATAATCAAAAGAGTAACAGGCAAATCTCCTCTATTGTTCTTTTTCCTGAAGAATAATAGCGAAAATTTTATATTTGCTCCCTTATCCATTTTCTTTATCTTGGGAAATCCATGCCTCAATTTTATTTTTATTATTCTCATTAATCAAATAAGCCATTTGTGTTTTTGCATTTATCCAGTCAACAGAATCTTCTGAATCTGCTTTTGTATCAAATTTGAGAGATTTTGTTTTTGCAAGAGCAATTGAAGCGTATATGAATATAATTAAGACAACTATTAAAATTATAGTTGCAATTACCCAGGTAATAGATTCTCCAATTTGTGCTTTTTTATTATTGTCTAACATTTTTTTCAGATTTTCCAATAACAGATAAAATTTTAATTAAATACTGCTTTCCTCCCTCATTTAAAGCATAAAATCTCCTTTCTGTACATTTTGCAAGTTTATTATATTCTTTATTTTTCTCTTTTTTTATAAAACAATCATTTTTCCAGTTAATATTTCCACCATTAAGACTAAATTGTGGGTTTGCAGCATCTTCGGGGGTATAAAATTCCACTTCATAAAAATATTGAAAATCTTCATTTCCATATTCATCTTCAACTTTAAAATTGAAATTGCATTTATCTATAAAAGATTCACTAATTTTAGTATTAAAGATACCATCAACAAAAAATTCTGAATCAATAATTCCTTCTCTTGATATGCAATCTGTAATTTTCTCTGCAAAAATAGCTGATTCTACTTCTCTCACATCATAGGGCGCCCCATAAAAATTATAAACCATAGCAAATATCCCTCCTGCTACAAGAGCCAATATAACAAACCAATACATTGAGAGAATTTTATCTGTTCCTCGCTGATTTTTTGGAAAAAAATCGCCAATTGAAAATTTCTTATTTTTAATTATCTTATTCATCTTGTGTTTCCTTTTTATTTATTGTGAATACATACATTCCAGTGTAATCTCCTTTCTCGTCTTTGTCTGCATAAGAAGAAACTTCAACATCATTAAAGAAAGCATAACTGTATCCGCCTTTTTCAGTTAATTTTACTGTGACTATATTTCCATCTATTTTAACAACCTCGTTGAAACCTATTCCATTTTCCTCTGCAATTTTCTTCCCTTTTTCCATATCCATTTTAATAAGCATAACAGGTTTTGCAGAATCTGCAACCATTGCAATCTGCTTTGAATAAGTTTGCTCAAGAACAATTGCCCCGCTTCCCTGTTTAACTAAAAACAAAACCAGCACTGAAAGAAAAAGCAAATTGAGTATTATAAAAATAACATTCTCAACAAGAATTGTCCCCCTTTTTTTCATAGGTATATTATAAAAACAGAATTAATAAAACTAACTCCGGTTATATCTAAAGTTAATCTTATTATTGTAAGTCAATTAATCTCTATTATGATGTCTAACAAGATTATGATTTTACCACGATAATTACATCCGTTCAAAAGATTAAGTATGATTTTACTATTATAATTAATTTTTTATTAATCTCATATAAAAAGAGGTGATAACAATCCCAAAATGCTATTAATAAAATTATCTAAGGAGAGGTTATAATATCATAACAATTAAGGCTTTTTAGAGATTCAGAATTTGCTTCCTGAATAGTTGGTGCCATAAAATTATTTTTGATTCCATTTCCAGGGACTATTATTGCTACAACTTCATCTCCATACACACCAATTAAAGCTCCCAAAATTGACCCCGCAAACGCCCAACCTGGAGGACCCATGAAAAATCCAGCTGCAGCAACTCCACCTCCTATTACAACTTTCCATGCTCCCCCCGCAAGTTCACTTGTAATTCCCATTATAACAAAATATTGTTTATCTAAATTTATAGTTCCAAAAGTTTCTGCAACAATTTCAGTTCCATCTTCTCCCTTAAGAACTTGGTTCTTCAATTTATTTATATCATTTGTTCCAAAAAGATATTGTGCATAATTCATTTCTTTATTTGGGATTGGAGTTACAGTAAGATAATTATAAAATTCATCCTCACTTATTTTATCTTCACTAAAAATTAAATTTCCCTCTTCATCTTTTATATTTTTCAAACTGTCATCAAATGCAATCTGTGAGCAAATAGAGCAGTAATTATCTCTTATAAAAAAATCCTTTCCGATATAATCCACTCTTCCCTCACCAAACATCCACCAGCAATCAGCCATCTCTTCTGCCAAAACATTATAAATTTCTTTTTCATTTTTTACTTTTTTTATTTCGGGTTTTGTCATGCCTTCACAACTCCCGTCTTTGGTTATACAAACATAACTCCTTGAACATTTTAATGGAACTGCATCTGCAGGGAGAACCGAGTTCCCCCTCATAACAACAGAATTGTGGCAAATTTCACTAGCTGATTCTTTTCCAAGATTCAATCTGAAAAGAAAAAATAAAATTATTGCAAAGCTCACCAAGAGTATTATTAACAAAACTATCTGCTGTGTTGTTATTTCACCTCTTGTTTTTTTCACCATTTGAATTATAATATTCCTGCTTTCTTAAGCATAAAGAACAATCCTGTCAGGACAATTCCAAAAAAGATTATCCATATTAAATATTTAATCATCTCATCAAAACTCATTTTAATTCTCCAATCAAAATTCCCCCATCTTGCTTTTTAATTCTTATAAACAAAAGCTCATCAACATTTCTTATTTTTAAATCAAGTTCAGCTGTTGCAAGATTTGATATAGCTAAACAAGCTCCTTTCTCATCACATTTTTTTTCCTGAGATTTAATCATTTTTATTAAAATACTATCGCATATACAAAGACAGTTATCATTCAAGCAGGAATTGGGTTTTTCCTCTCCTATAAAGCTATATAAATGCCAGCCTTTTGGATTAGGTATATCCTGGTTTTCAATTGCTCCTTCTTCAAGATTATTTACAATTCCCTCAATTCTTAATAAAATATCTTTTGCCTCTTCAATTTTTTTAGCGGATGCATTTGAATTATAAACAGCCACCAGTATATAAATTAAAAAGATTATGCAAATAACTGCGACAACCATCTTCAAAGTTTCCTCTGCAAGCATGAAACCTTTTCTATTTTTTTTAAAATTATTCATGCTAATATAATATCATTAAAAATTTAATTGTATCCGCTGTTACATTAATGCCTATATTTTTGAAAGAATCAATAACATGATTAGTAAAGAAAATATATAATCCATACGCAACAGCTGCTATAACCAAAACACCCAAGATTATTTTTATTATATTTGTTATTGTCAGCTCCATTAACTTCTCCTGAATAAATTTTTAATTTGGTCTATGAAAGAAACCCCTTTTTCTTTAAGAAAAAATATTGATATAAGAACAATAACCAAAACAACAAGAGCTATTAAAAGCCAGGGAAGATATTCTGTGACTATCCCTTTTTTAAATATTTTTTTCATTATTCTTTTCTCTTTCTTTGCCATTGTAGGATTTCTTCCAAACATGAAATGTTTGCCTGAATTTCTTATTCTTCCTAAGAAATCCCCCTTTTCATTAATAATATAAAAAAGAGTACTTAATAAAATTTACTTAAAACAAATTTCCTGTCTTATCCATAGACATATGTCGCTGGGTCATACAAACAAATCTCCCAAAACAATTGTAGTTAATATAAACAAAGCCAAAGCTGAAATCAATGCTGTGAAAAAATAAAATGTCATTCCTTTCTTTAAATTTAGTCCTATTCTGTTTGTTCTTTCCAATCTGTCTTCTCCCGAATCTATTGTAACTAAAGTTCCTGTTAATATAAAAATAACCTGAATGAGATAAATTCCTATTGCAATCTGAAGATAATACGGAGGAATCATAGTCTCTATATTAAATATTCTAAGGATATTTTTTATATTTCCCAAAGCAGACATCTCTACTCCAGAAAGGGTTGCAACATAGAGAGCATTAAGAATAGAGGTTATCATCAAAGCCAAGCCTATTACTATTCCAGATAATAGTGGGGCTAAGAAAGTCATATTGCTTTTCATTTCAGAAACAATCTCTGCTAGAATATCTTTTAATCTTTCAGTTATTTTTTGTATATTTTTAACATATTCAGATATGCTCATCAAACTCACTGCAGCTATTTTAAGCCCTTTTTTTGAAGATTCAACAAGAACTCTCATGCTTGTAGCAATCAAATCTGAAGGATAAAACAAAAGAACTCCTCTTCGTGAATCAAATATAGCTTTTTCCACACTCATTCCCATCTGCTGGATATTATAATTCACTCTCCTGAAAAATTCTCCTGTTATAAGTCCTTTTGAAGATTCAGCAACCTTGCCAAACAAAAGTTCAGGAGGAACTCCATTTCCAAGCCTGTTTCCAAGCTGAAATAAAGAATTATTAAATTCACTTTCAAGCTGTTTTGTTTTGTTTCTTTCCTCAATTATATTTTTTGTCTTATCTTTGTAAGCAATTGAAAAAAATAGTGCAAGTCCAAGAGGAAAGAACAAACTTAATATTAAAGCTCCTGCTCCAAAAGGACCAACCAATGCACTACCATTTGGACAAGGGGGGGGAGAAGTAATTCCCACACATTTAAAATCAAAAATAAAAGTCCCTGACAAACTATCTGTAAAACCCAATCCTAACTGCCCGAAAGTATAATCTGTCTGCAAACCCAGCATATCAGGTATAGGAGTATACTGAAAAATCAATGGAAGCAATCCAAGAATAAAAAAAGGAAGGCAGATAAAAAATGCACTGACATATGGGGCATTTGATTTATATTGAGGATAAAGAGGATTTTTTTCAAGATAAGATGTTTCCCCATATCCACCTGGCCTTAATAATAATATTTTATCCATCATAAAAAATGCTAAAAAAGGAATTATAAGAGCGTAAAGTATAAACACATGTGTCCAGCTTATCATTCCCTGAACCATTGCAGATGCAAGAGGAATAAGAGCAATTCCCAATATAGGCAGCATTATTGCTAACATATATACATTTGTTAAAGGTGCTTTTACATCATGTGTAAATTTAAGCATTTTATCATAAACACCATCAA
>JBBTAN010000016.1:0-3364 GCA_038044205.1 Nanobdellota archaeon | reverse complement strand
AAGAACAACCTGAATTGATTTTTCAAGAGTTGCTATTCTTCTTGCTCTGTCTGGCTCATACAAACTGCTTTCAATTAAATGAAATGCTTCTATAAATTCTGTTGAATAATCTCTCCATCCTTCAAGATAATTATCAAGGCTCTCTTTTATTGTTGAAAATTTTCCAATTGCTACATTATAAAATATTTTCTTAAAATCCAATGCAAGAGGATATTGTAAATGCTCTGATGCAAATGCTATTGCCTTTTCAAGATTTGGTGTGTGCCTCATATAAACTACAACATACAAAATAGCAGGAACCATCTGCGATGAAGCTTTCAATCTCCATTTGCTTGCTAATCTTGCAGGATAGCCATTAAAATAATAAAATAAAAAAACTGAGACAATAACAATAAGAAAGAAAAATAATGTAGGAAAAAAAGAAAAATCTCCTTTTATAAGAGCATAAGCTACTGAAAGAATTATTCCAATAAAGAAAACTGAAATAAAAGTCATAACACTTA
This sequence comes from Nanobdellota archaeon, assembly GCA_038044205.1. Taxonomy (GTDB): domain Archaea; phylum Nanobdellota; class Nanobdellia; order Pacearchaeales; family GW2011-AR1; genus MWBV01. The sequence goes on along the minus strand of JBBTAN010000016.1, from coordinate 2,861 downwards.
AATTTATAGCCTGCCACGGCTCTATATCCAGGTGCGCCGATTCGATATGCTTTTGCATTTTCACAGAATCTTTCTCTGAAACTTTTAATTTTATTGCGCTTCCAAGAGTTTTGCACCATCTCTCATAATTAGTTAATTCTCTCTCTCTTTCTTCCTTAAATTTTAAATAGGACTTGCTGTCCTGAATAACTCCAAGTTCAGTTGTTTTTATCTGCCCTTCAAGTTTGCTTCCATACTTTTTCAAAACATCATTTGCATCAAGTCTTTTTTCTGATGGCATATTCACCTCTCTTTTATTATTTCATTAAAATAAAAAGAATTAATAAATCTTTGGAGATTGCAAAGTAAATATTATAGTTATCTTAGAATGATTATTTATGGGGGATATAATTATCTGTAACAGTTAATTTATTATTAACTTAATATAATCCACTCATTAATAGCCGAACAATATATGATTTTACTGAGATAACTAAATCTCCTAGCAGAACAAGGTTAATAGCTTAAGCAATAACAATTAAATTTATTTTTTATTTAACTTCTCTGTTCTCTCCTTAATCCTCTTTTCAAATCTTTCTATCTCTCCTTTCCAATAATCAATCAGGACATCATCTTTTCCAGAATAATTTTTTATCTTTTCTTCGTGCTCCTCTTTTCTTTTCCCTAAACTTTCAATTCCTTTCTTTATTCTTTTTTTATTAGCCATTTCTCCTGTTCTTTTATCCTCTCCAAAATATAAATCCTAATTTTTTCAGCAATATTTGCGGATAAAACCTCCTTACTATTTTTATTTCTTTTTACATCCATATAACTTGCATAAACATCTGCAGAACCTGAAATTTTCTTTATTAATCTAACAAACTCATTAGTTCCCCAAAGCTCATCCTTAATCAGGCAATCAACAATGTAAACCTCTCTTAATCTCAAGATTAAAGAATAAATAACATCATATCCGCAATCTTCGCCAATTTCTTTGGAAAGAGAAATAGAAGATTCATTCATTTTCATAGCAGACTTGGTTGTCTCAAAATGCAATCTAAGATTTCCTTTTGTCAAAGGCGTTTTTGCATATTCCAAGATTAAATTTTTATTTAAAATAGCTTTTGATTCTTTTAGCATTGGGAGAATGGGCAGTATATTATTCTTAAGTGCATTCTCAACATTCTTCTTTGAAATCATAAGAATTTCATATTTTCCCTTATTTATTTTTTTATTAATATCTGAAGTTATAACTAAAATGTCAACATCGGAATGCTCTTTTTGCTGACCCCTCGCATAACTGCCAACAATATAAATTCCAAGAACATTATCCAGATAACTATCCAGAATTTCAAGAATATCTTTTTTTATGTTCGGGGCTGTCTCAATTAATTTGATTCTTGCTTTTCCGCCATACCATTCTTTAGGCAAAACCACTCCCGCGCTGTTTCCAACTTTTACAATCGGTTTAATCAGTTCAGTTTCCATAGTTATAACATTGTTATAACATTTATATATCTTTCTAAAAAGAATTAATAAATCTTTGGAGATTGCAAAGTAAATATTATAGTTATCTCGAACTTAACCTTAAATTATTATTTTGGGATATAGTTATCTGTAACATTTATTTATTATATTCATCGATTACTCAATATTATTGTCACATCTGACAAACTATATGATTTTACTGAGATAACTAAATCTCCTAGCAGAACAAGGTTAATGGTTTAGGCGATAACAGTTAAATCATCCTTTTCTTTATTTCCTCATTCAACCACTTCTGCCAAAGTGGAAAAACTCTGTCACCAAGAGGCAATCCAATTTCCTGAATAACCTCGTCGGATATTCTGTGAAATGTATGATTTGACAGAGTATTAAATTTGCATTCAAGCAAATCAGCATCGCCTGTTTTTTTGGAAACATCAACTATTTCTTTTTTTATTTTTGCTCTTAAAAGAACATTATCATAAACAGCATCCCAGTTTCCAGCCCATCCCCTCACATTCGCAGCAACATCTTTTATTATCTCGCTCTCACCATTTATCAAATCTTCTGTAGGTTCTATTTCATCTTTCTCAATATTATATTTCATCAAATCAACAAAACCTTTTTCAGCAAGAGGATCTTTAGTCCAGTGCTTTCTTACTTCTGAAAGCTGAACTAATCTTTTCCAAGAATGCAAACCATCAGGTGATTTTATTGGATTGCAGACAATTATTGAATCTGTAGCTTTAAAACTTGTAATTGGAACTTCCAAATCATTTACTACCCTGTCAAAAACACCATAAGGAGAAGCTCCGTGAATTGTTCCTGCAACAACATTAGCTAATGCTCCCACCCTCATAGCCTCATAGAGTGCTTTAGCTTCAACACTTCTTACTTCACCAATAATAAGACAGCTGTCTCCCAATCTCAAACTCGTTCTTATTCCATCATCAGCAGATACTTCTGTAGTAGTTTTTAAAAGAGCAGAACGAACTTTCATTCTTAGTATGTCATAATTTAATTTTCTTAAAGATTCAACAGGCAATTCCAAGGAGTCTTCAATAACTATAATTCTGTGCTTAGGAACAATCTCAAGCATAAGACTTCCCAATAGGCTCGTCTTTCCGCTGGACCTGGTTCCAGCAACTAAAAGTGTTCTTGCACCATCAACTAAAAAACTTAATAATCCTGCTGCAAAAGGATTAAGCATTTTATTCTTTACAAAAAGAGGAAGAGTCCAAGGACTTTCTCTATGTCTTCTTATAGAATAAGATAATCCATCGCAAGACAAGGGTTGTTGAACAATCGCAATTCTCGCTCTAAGATTTCCTATTTCCAATTGAGTATCCAGTATAGGATTTGCTTCATCTAAAGGTCTTCCAGATATCATCCTAAAT
>JBBTAN010000015.1:0-9190 GCA_038044205.1 Nanobdellota archaeon | reverse complement strand
TTGATCAAGGACACGGAACCCATGTTGCAGGCATTGTTGCTGGAAATGGTCTATTGAAGGGGGTGGCTCCTGATGCAAATTTGTATGCATTTAAGGTTTTAGATGCAGGTGGTTCAGGCAGTTTTGCTGATGTTATAGCTGGAATAGAGAGAGCAATTGATCCTAATCAAGATGGGGATTTTTCAGATCATGTTGATATTATAAGTATGAGTTTGGGTGCTAGCTGTGGTGGTTATAATGAAGACTGTGGTCCAGATGATGTTGTAAGCAGAACAATTGACATAGCTGTAGATGCCGGGATTGTTTCTGTAATTGCTGCTGGGAATTCTGGACCTTCTGCACAAACTATAGGTAGTCCAGGAACAGCAAGAAAAGCAATAACTGTTGGAGCAACATATAAAAAAGATTATGATGGAAACTATTGGGGTGATGAAAATCCGAGAGCAAATCAAATAACACCATTTAGTTCTAGGGGACCAGTTGAATTAGAAAATGAAATAATAGTAAAACCAGATATAGTGGCTCCAGGGGCAATTATATGTTCTGCCCAGTATGATTCTGCATGGAATGACAAAAAATGTTTTGATAATAATCATGTTGCTATTTCTGGAACTTCTATGGCAACCCCCCATGTTGCAGGAGTTGTTGCATTAATAAAACAAGCACATCCTGACTGGAACTCGCAACAAATTAAAGACAAGATAAAAAATACTGCAAAAGACATTGGACTTGATGAAAACATTCAAGGAGCAGGTTTAATCAATCCAATCGAAGCTGTTCAGATAGAAAGAAAGGCATTAATTGAACCTTATTATAAAAATATAATAATCTCTCCTATAACCAAAGAAATCACAAAAATTGAATCTTTTAAAATTAAAAATATGTTTTCAGAAAATTTGGAGTTTGACATTTATACAGAAACTAATCAACCAGGAATTACACTTTCTTTAAGTCAAAACAAGATTAGGGTGGGTAATGGAGAGGAATCAAATTTTGATTTAATAGTTAAAATTGATAATGATATTTTGTCAAGCAATGTTTTCTACTTAGGATATATTGTAGCAGTTTCTGGGAATTATAAATTAAAAATACCTGTTTATACTTATATTGAAGATAGATTGTTATCAGATAAAGAGAATATTAATCTTGGACTTGATTCTCCAGATATTTCTGTCTGGGAAAAAAATTTTGATATTGAACTGACAAATGTAAGAATAGATAGTCGTCAAAATTATAATGTAAGATTAGAATGTGATTCTTATAAATATCATGATGATTGGTTTAACTGGTTTGAGAATAGAATAGACATTTCCCGTTTTTTTACTCTTTCAGATGCAACTCTTAATTTTGCACCGTCAGAAAAGAAGAAATTAACAATACATGCATCTATCCCAAATAATGAAATTCCTAATGGGATTTATTCTTGCAAGATTATTCTTGAATCTGATTTAAATGCAATAGAGATTCCGTTTAATTTTACAAAATATTATGAATTTATTTTAGATTTTGATGATAATTTAGGAAAGGATCAATTAGTTTGGGGATATTTACAAAATAATAATAAAAATCTTTTTCTTAAACTATGGGAAGAATTGCCAGCTACATTTTATCTTGATAATGGTGGGGTTTATGATTTGATATTATTTGGATATGGCGGTGAAGAGGGTACTCCGGTTGATTTTGTTAAACAAGGGTTAGAGATTGCTGGTTCATTTAAATATATTGCAGATTTTAAAGATGCAACCAATAATTTATTTTTAGAAATTGTTGATGAAAATGGAATTCCTCTGGAGGACAGAGATGGAATTATCACTTTTGAGAATGATAAATTTGGATTCTGGGGGGCGTGGTATTTTTATGCCCCTTTTGGAAGCAAGGTAAGAAGATTCTCCAATCTTCCAAATAATTATTTTTACAGGATTATATTTACAGATCTTTGTGCAAATTCAGATATTCATTCAATTTCTGATAAAATATATGGATTGAAAGAAGATTTTACAATAAAAAACAAACCAGAAGATTACAATCTTGTTAATATATACTATAATTCTCCCATATGGAAAAAAATAATTCCAGTGCATGCTCTGCAAGTAGGAAGTTTGGGGCAGTCGTGTTATAATAAAGAAAATATCATTGATTCTGGTTCTTCAATAAAAGCTTATATAAAAGATACAGAAAAATTAAATGGTGCTTTTTATCAGACTCAGGTTCTTAATTCTGAAGAGGATCCATCATTGTGGTTAGGACATCAATCAGGACATCAATCTTCCCAACTTGAAATTGTTAATGGTATTTTAAGAAAAAGTAGTTTTGATTATAGAGAAGGCATGACCCTTGAGATGACTTCTGATAAAAATGTTTATGTTGGAATTGGTCCTGATTTCTGGATGGGAAGATTCATAGTTGGTGAATATTCTTTATTAATTCAACCGAAGAGTCCAGTTTGGCAATGGTATTTTATGACACAGGGATTTGATGCATCCGAACATGAAGATATGAAGTATACTCTCTCTTCTGAAGATGGAAGTTTGATTAAGGAAGATTGGTTATTTGGGGGTGGTTTTGGGTATTCTCGATGGGCTGATTGGATAAATCTTCCTTCTCCTGGAAAATATGTATTTAATTTAGAGAGAGACTATAAAGTTAATAATAATATTTATTATGGAAAGGTTAATGTGGTGTTTGATTCTTCATTAGAGGATAAAAATCCTCCTTATTTAGATTCTATGAAGGTTTTATGCAATAAGGTGCCTTGCGAGACAATAACAAGAAACACTTTAAACAAAATAACTTTTATTGCAGATCCAAATGGGGGAGTAATTAGTTCTGCAAAGCTGTTTTACTCATTAAATAATGATTGGATAGAAGTTCCGATTAGTTTGTTGGGATATAATTATGAAGGAAAACTTCCCGCTCTTGCACTAGGCGATACAACTTTTAAGATAGTTGTAATAGATGATTCTGGCAACAAACTTGAATATAAGTTTTCTTTGCCTGTTTCTGGGGAGATCTCTCAAAGACCACAATCAAAAATTGTAAATGATGGTGGGGGGGATTTTTCTGGAAATTTACAAATGAATCTTCAAAAAAGGGTTGGCGAGGGCTGGATTGATGAGCAGATAGTTGTTGAACAGGCTTTGACTATACCCACAAATGGTATTGTTAAATTAGATGTTGGGGGAGATTATGGCTGGAATCTTCAGAATGTTTATGCTATTAAGGTCGGTGAATATAGGGTTTATGCCAGTTTTGAAACTAATGAAAATAAAATAGAATCAACTTGGGAATTTAAAGTAAGTTAAAATTTAATTGTAGAATGAAAAAGAGACAAAAAAATAAAGTGCGTTTGGCGACAATATTTTTTATTTTTTTATTGATATTATTCTCTATAATTTTGTGCGTTAAAATTTTTCAAAAGAATGGAGAAACAACAGGAGAAATAAGATATTGTAATTCAGATAGCAGTTATATTGATGTTTGTGCAGAGATTTATGAGCCTGTATGCGGATATTATACTTTAGAAGAGTGTGATAATATTAATTGCAGAAAGACTCTTTCTAATTCCTGCTTTGCTTGCATAGATAAAAATGTTTTATTTTATATTGATGGAGGGTGTTAAGATATATTATAATTTAAATTCCATTCTTGTAAAAAATAAAAGGGGTTTATATTGATTTTTGTTTAAATTATTCTGGAAGTTAATATTCGAGAAGTTAAGTTAGCTGTAACAGTCGATTTATAATTATTTGATTAATAATTTGGAGTTGAGAATTGACTATTAATATTAAATGTTAAGTTCTAGATAATTACTTTATTTTTGGATAGAGGATAAAATATTGTAGCTATCATAGTAAAATTACATGGTTTGGAGAATATAATTATCATAGTAAAATCCAATCTTGCGATTATATTACTTTAATATTTATCAATAATAGAACAAGGTTAATGGCTTAGGCAATAAATATATATTCAGAATAAAATAATCCAACTGTTACGGATAACTATATTCTACAAGAATAATTATTAACAATTAAGGTTAAGTTAGAGATAATTACTGAATCTCATACTAAAAGGAAAGTATAGAGCAAACCTATTAAGGTTACTACAGCCAAGAAACTCCATAAAACCAAATTTCCAAAGAAAATCTTATTTCCATCCAAATCAGATACAGGAATCATATTAAAAAATGCAAACCAGATGTTCAGTTTTGCGAAAAGAATTCCGAAATTTCCTCCAATGAAATAAAATATAAAGGCAAGAAGCAAGTTTGCAAATATCCCTGCTGCAGCTATTCTTCCTATGTGCTCTTCAGTCATTTCAGAAAACGAGTATATCCCGTGCCTTTTAGCTGCATGATAGGCTTTTGCCTTAGTTTCAAAAACAAGAGAAGCCATCCAGACAAACCCATTTAGGGGAAAAAGAAATATCTTTGAAATTAGGGGGGCAAATACACCCAGAGGAAAAGCTCTTTTCCAGTATTGGTGGGTTTTGAAGCCAAATCTTTTAATTTCCCAGATTTTTATTTCTATTTCCGATTCAAGAAAATAAGCTACAATTTTCTTTATGAAAACATTTACTAAAATCAAAAGGAAAACTCCCAGAAGAGCGAGCAAAAATAAATTCAAATTTTTTGCAAGAGTTATTGCAAAAGCTGTTATTATAGAGACAATAATTAAAATGCCTATTTCTTTTTTATTTATCATGCTTTTTAAAGGAAATATTTTTTTATAAACCTTATGATATTCTGTCTTATCTAAAATATTCTATAGATTATGGAAAAGTATTTAAATAAACTATTATAATTTCTATTATGAAAATTAAAAAAATTTCAGAGGTTTTGGGCAAGAGGGTATTTACTGATTCAGGGGAGTTCTTCGGAGAAGTTGAGGAAGCTAACCTGTTTGAAAATAAAATTGATGGCTGGAGAATAAGGGTTGGTGGAAATGTTCTCTCTTTGATGGGCGGGGCGAGAGGAGTCATAATTCCGCACCAGTTTGTTAAATCAATCAGTGATGTTTTCATAATAAGTAAATCAGCTTTACCAAGCCAGGAAGCAGGGTTTGAGGAAGTTTCCGACTAATATTAGGAGAGTAAAAAGAGTTGGCAGGATTATCTTTTTTGCAGAGCCCGGTTTTAACTAAATTTGTATTTCCTTTTCTTTTGATTTTTTTTGTAGTCTTTGCTATTCTTGAAAGGACAAAACTTTTTGGAGAAGAAAGAAAACAAATTCATGCTCTAATAGCTTTTGTAATTGGATTTATTTTTGTGAGTGCAGTTTTTCCAAAAGAGATAGTGGGCAATCTCATATTATTTCTTGCAGTTGCAATAGTTATTGTTTTTGTGGTTTTGCTTCTTTGGGGATTTGTAATGGGGGAAGAAGGATTAAAAATATCTGGTGCTCCAAAAGGATTAAAGATTGCAATCGGGGTCGTGATTGTTATAGCTGTAGTATTCGCAGTATTTTGGGCTGCGGGGATTGATACAATTAGTTTTTTTAATAATATCTTTGATAAACTTTTTCGTTCTCCATGGAGCAATACTTTTTGGACTAATTTCTTCTTTATAATAATGGTGGCAGTTGCATTGGCAGTTGCTTTGAGAACCGGAAAATCTAAATAATTCGAAACATATTTAAACAATATTAAATAATTTATATAATGAACGCAGGAATAATTTTAGCTTCTTATGGTTCTTTTGGAGGTGGAACTCTTGGAGATTTATTTTCTCAGTGGGAAGCAGCTGGAATTTTTACATATGCCCTGCCTTTTCTTTTAATATTCGCTTTAGTTTTTGGATTGCTCATGAAGCTGAATATTTTTGCTTCAAAAGAGAATCCCAATAAAGGAATTAATGTTATAATTGCATTGACAGTTGCATTTATGTCTTTGCAGTTTGATATGGTTTCAATATTTTTTGCTGAAATATTTCCAAGATTTGGTGTTGCACTTTCGATAATTTTGGTAATCCTCATATTGGGGGGATTATTTATGCCTAGAAATACAGAGAATAACTGGTTCATGGTTGCATTGGCAGGGGTAGTATTTGTTATAATAGGAACAGTGATATATAATTCTCTACAAGTATTTGGATGGGGTGTTGGCGGACCTGGTTTATCTTATTTCTGGAGTAAATATGGCGCTTTGATAATCTTTGCTGTTTTAATTATGGCAATTATTGCAATAACTCTTGGTCCAAAGAAAAGGGAGACTAAATTTACTAACCTTCTTTTAAAAAATATTAATGAGGATTAAATCTTATTAGTTATCTGTAATAGTTATTTTTTATATGATTAATGCTTGATTTATAATATTTTCATTTAGCCTCATTTAAGAAATGAACAAAATAAAAGTTATCTGTAACAGTTTTTTATAATATTTTGATAAATAATAATCTCCACAGTTAGAATTAATGTGATAAAGAAATAAAGTTATCTGTAACAGTCGTTTTAATTAATCTTGTATGGGGTTATAACAAATCAAGATATCAATAATGTTAAATTTAGATAATCAATAATTTAAGATTATATTCAAGATAATTATATTTGTTTAAATTCAATAATTATTTCTTCATCTTAGAAAGTTTCTTCTTCATTAATGGCTTTATAACTTCCTCATTAAATTCTTTTTCAATAGATTTTTCATTGTTTTTTTCGTGATGTTGGCGCTGGTTGTGTTCGTGAATTGATGGAACCATTTTACCAAATGATTCCTGCATCATTCCCATTTCATTTTTTATAGAATCAAGATTTCTCCCGTAGGAGCCAATTTTTTCAAGTATTGCCACCTGAAGTTTATCGATTATCTCCTCTATTCTTTTTATTCTCTCATGGTCATTGCTTATTTTTGTTTCAGCCAGTGTTGCAAATTCATTGAGTGCTGCTATTTGCTTTTGCTCTTTTTTTATTCTTTCCAAAAAAACCTGCTCTGCTATTTCAATAAATGTATCTGCATTATAATTTCCTCCTCCTGATTCTTCATATCCTTCCCGAGGGGAATATTCTTCCTGACTGTACTCTCCGTACTTAGGAGCTTCAAGTTGTTCATTAGGTTGGGGTGTATAAAACTCTCCGGAATTATGCTCTATTTCCTGGGTTTTTGGAGTGTACAAAGGCGCCTGTATTGCTTCATATTTCGGATTTCCTTTCATTATAGAAGGTTCCATTCCTTCCTGACCCGAAGATTCAGCAGATACAGCTTTTTTTATTTTCATCTGATTAAACGCATCTTCAATTGATTTTGGTGTAACGCCTCTTTCCTGCAAATTATTTAAAATTTCTTTTTCTCCCATTCCCTGGTTTTTCATGCTGTTTATTTCATCTAAAAGTCCCATTTTAATTATAGTTTTTAATTGTTTTTTAATTTTTCTAAATCTCTTTTTGTGGCAAATTCCAGAGGCTGAAACATTTTTGCTTGTTTTGAGAGTATTTCCAAATCTTCTTTTTTTGCGAATTTTGAAAATTCCCCCGATGCTGTTTCAAAAAAAGATTTAAGTCTTTCTATGTCTCTTTTGATAATTTCTATATCTTTTTTTATATTTAAAAAAGTAGAATGCATATCCTCTTTCATTTCAATTAGATTTTGTCCAATAAGAAGTATCCTGTCTTTTATTATTCGCTGTTTTTCTTCCAAATCCCTTACTTTTGTGCTTGTTTCTGTAAAATACTGATTTTCATAATCCTGTTCAGCCATAAGGCATAAATGCAAGATGAGTTTAAATTTGTTTGGATTATACAAAATATTTTAAACTATAAATCATTTTTCCTTGTATACAATTTGAAAAAGCAAACATAAAATTTGTATTTTCAAATTTATTTAAAAAATGAAATTTGAAAAAGAAGAGGTTTTATATTCTTATGAACTGAAAAGAGAAGGAGGAGAAGATATTCTATATATAAATTATATGGGTGCACCTTATGTTCCAAGCATAGCTGAATATCCTGAAGTTATGGAGAGAACAATTGATTCTTTAATTGAAAATCCCCAAGTTTCAAGAATAGTTTTTGTGCAGCAAAAAAACTATAATTATGATTTTAAGGAAACAAATTATCTTCTTGAAATTGCCCAAATTTATGTTTATCTCCTCAAACAGGAAAAAATTCTTAGCCAGGAAAAGCTGATTACCTCTAATGCAGAATTTTTTTCAAAAAGATACAACGAGGTATTTTCTTTTTTGTATCTTCTTAAAAAAGACCCTTTTGCAGCATATTTTCAGCTCAGGAAAATTATTCTTGAAGGAAAAGTTGTTTTGGACAATCTGGAGATTGGTTTTAAATCCGACCAGAAAAATTATTTATCTCTTCTTGAAAAAGTTTTGGATATTTTTTCAAAAACAAAACTTATTCAGGCTTTTCAGCAATATTTAACTGAATATAAAAGAGGAGACAGGGAGATTTATAATAGATTTTTCAGGCCAGACGTTATAGCTAATTTTACTTTTACCCGTCTTGTTTCAGATTTGCCAGAAGATGCGGAAATAATAGCCCAATATAAAATTTCAAATGGAGAATATGATGAATCCTGGGTTACAATAATGAAGAGAAAAGATGAATCAAAGTTGATTTATCATATTGTCCCCCCTGAAAATACATTAAGTGAAGATCAGAGCGCGCTTTTGAATATGGCAAGGGGAGTTTTAATAGAACATCAGCCAAAAGCAGAAGAATTTACAGACACAGAAAGAATAAGGCAGGTTTTTATGAATATATCAAAGGATTTAATAAGGGATTTGGCTCAAAGCAAAGGAGTTAAATTAGATTATTCCTCTCTCAATAAACTTTCTGCAATTTTAGTCAGGCACACTATCGGTTTTGGAATTGTGGAAGTTCTTCTTCAGGATAAAAATCTTCAGGATATTTCTTTAAATGCTCCTATTCCCCAGATTCCTATTTTTGTAAGACATCAGGATTATGATGAATGTTCAACAAATATACTTCCAAGCCAGGAAGATGCAGATTCCTGGGCAGCTAAATTCAGGATGGTTTCAGGAAGGCCTTTGGATGAGGCAAATCCCATACTAGATACTCAACTGGAGATTGGGAATCTTAGAGCAAGAATTGCAATTGTTCAGCAACCACTATCCTGTGATGGATTAGCTTATTCTATAAGAAGGCACAGAGAAAGCCCGTGGACTCTTCCGCTTTTTGTTCAGAATAAAATGCTTAATCCTTTTGCAGCAGGATTATTAAGTTTTT
>JBBTAN010000014.1:0-3386 GCA_038044205.1 Nanobdellota archaeon | reverse complement strand
CAGCCAAGAAATCAAGATTGGGTGTTTGTGCAGCTTCTAAAGGAGTCATATCATTGAGTTGCTTATTGGGTAAATCACCCAAGCCATCTAATATCACTAATATGCCTTTCATTTGATAAAACACCTTTTTATCATAAAATAACATAAGCCTCTTTCTTTATAAAAATTTAGATTAATGCATAAGGACTAAAAATAAACATTTGAAAATATGCTTTTAATGGTATAAATGATTATAAATAAAAAGAAGATAAGAAAACTATGATAAATCTAAGGGAGATTACCTTCTTAGGTATGGATGAAAAATTGGAAAAAGAGGTTAAAAAAGAGATTTTAAAATTTGAATTGTTTTTAGGAGATATTAATAACAAGAAAGTTGAAGTTGTTAAACCATATGAAGATAAAAATCTTTTTGTATTAACCTGTGGACATGTCTCACAATTTAAGTTTCCAGAAGGCTCAACTAATCCTAAGTTTAGAAATATGGGACAAAACAAGAGATTAAATATGAATATACAAATGACTTTTGATTATAATAATAGAGAATATCAAATAAGAGGTTTTATTTAATTTTACTTTTCAAAACCAAAAACTTAATAACTAATTCTTTGCTTCTCTAATTATGTTCAATAAACTTAGAGAAAAACTAAAAAGCTGGACAGAGGGGCTTATAAAAAAAGCTGTTGTAGAAGAAGTCAAGGAAGCTTCAAAGAAGATTGTTCTAAAAGAGCCAATTAAAGTAAAGAAATGGCACATAAAAAAAGAAAAGAAAGTAAAATCAAAAAAAGTTTCTAAAAAGGAAATTGAAGAGGAAATAAAATCAATAGAAGAGCATAAATTTATTGAAGCAAAACCTAAAACTTATGATAAAGAAGAAAGACAATTGGGTAATAAAATTCTTGAGGACATAAAAACTGAAGAAAAAGAAAAAGAAAGTTTCTTCAAGAAGATATTCTCAAAAATAACTAAAATAAAGATTTCAGAAGAAAATTTTGAAGCTTATTCTAATGATTTAGAAATGCTTCTTTTAGAAAATAATGTAGCTGTTGAAGTCTCTGAAAGAATAATAAAACAATTGAAAGAAAATATAGTTGGAAAAGAGTTTTTGAAAAAAGAGATAGAATTCCAAATTAAAGAAACACTCAAAGATATAATTTACAAAATCCTTGTGGAGCCTTTTGATTTGATTGACAAAATAAAACTGAAAAGAGCAGATAACAAGCCTTATGTAATTTTATTCTGCGGAATTAATGGAACAGGAAAAACAACAACAATTGCAAAATTTGGAAATCTGCTTAAAGAAAAAAAATTATCCTGCGTTATTGCAGCAGGGGATACATTCAGAGCTGCTTCAATAGAACAAATAAAAAAACATGGAAACAAATTAGGAATAGAGGTTATCTCTCATGAATATGGCTCTGATCCTGCATCTGTTGGCTTTGATGCTATAAAATATGCTGAAAAGAATCATATAGATGTTGTTTTAATTGACACGGCCGGAAGAATGCATACTGAAAAAAACCTTATGGCTCAAATTGAAAAAATTGCAAAAGTCTGTCATCCGGACATTAAACTTTTCATTGGAGAGAGCATAACTGGAAATGATATAATTGAACAGATTAAAATATTCAATGAAGCAGTTCATATTGACGGAATAATTTTAGCTAAAGCAGACATTGATGAAAAAGGCGGAACAGCACTCAGCGTAGGATACACAACAGGAAAACCAATTTTATATTTGGGAACAGGACAAGAATACAAAGATTTGGAACCTTTCAATAAAAATAAGTTTGTTGAAAGTTTGGGGTTGTAGAATAAAATTAATCTTCAATTAACAATATTTTTCTTTTCAAAATTTAAAAGATTAATCTTCAAATTCATGACGGTATATATTCCTGAATTTGGTTCTTTAAAATCCATTAAAAAGAGCTTTCTTATTTCATTTTTAGAAATTTCTTTAGAAACATAGGCATTAAATAAAAGGTCTCCTAAATCATACCCTTGCTTGTAAATGAGAAATTCCTCTTTGTCCAATAAATTTTTAAGAGAAAATTTTTCAAATTCTGCTTTCTCAAAAACATGGTCTGGATAAATAGCAAATTCATTTATTCGTTCAGGGAAAATTAATTTACTGCAAAAATAACCAAACATTTCAGAAATAATTCGTAATGCTCGTTCCTCTATATAGCTATTTTTTCTTTCATGAAGATTGGTTTTTGAAAAATGAAGACAGTGTCCTGCTTCTTCAGAAATATGCACTATATTATTCTCACTTACCAAAATAATTTTATACTTGGCTAAATACGCGCTCTGAGAATTCTTTTTAATTTCATAGCATTCTTCTAAATCCCTTCCATTAACACCAATTTTTTTAAAAGAAAAATTTCTGCCAACCCAATAAACTTGGGGATAAAAAGGAATTGAAATATTCAATTCATCAGCAATTTCTCCCATATATTCTTCAACATTTGACTGAAGTTTCTTTGTAAGAGACATAAAAGAAGAGAAAATCTTCTTATTTATTAATAAATATATCCAAAAAGAGATATTTCTGACACTTAATAGAATAACATTATTTTCCCCAAACCACAAATTTATTAACCCTAAATAAGCTCGTTCTATTATGCTTAAAAAGTTAGGAGAAGCATTAAGAAAAGCTAGAGATAAGATAGCAAATGCCCTCTTTCTTAAAAATAATCTTGATTGAAAGTAATCAAAACATTTAAATAAGTGAGCCCACTTATTCCTCTATGACAAATGTTACGTTATCCATTGATGATTCTGTTTACACAAAAATGAAAAAACATTCTGAAATTAAATGGAGTGAATTCATTAGAAAATGTATCCAACAAAGAATAATTGAAATGGAAAAAATAAAAGGAATTATGGAAAATGAAAGTGTTATGAACATGCTTGCTTCACAAGAAGTTTTGAAAAAAGAGTGGGATAATGAAATGGATGAGAGGTGGAACAATGTATGAACAAAAAGAGATAGTTCTTTTGCCTTTTCCCTATACTGATTTAAGCATTTCAAAATTAAGACCTGCTTTAATTATATCAAACAAAAAATTAAATAATAGTGAAGATAGAATTTGCTGTTTAGTTACATCAAACTCTCCAAAACAAGGGATGTTTATAGAAAAAAATTCATTTGAAAGGGGAGCCCTCCCATTTAAAAGTTGGGTAAAGCCCCAAAGAATTTTTACAATAAATTCAAAGATAATACAAAAGGGTTTATGTAAGATAAACTCTGAATTTTACAATAAAATTTTGGGGGAGATTAACGAGTATATTAAATAATCTCTTAAAACCACAAATTTATTAACCCTGATTAAACTCTTTCTGCTATGCTAGAAAAGCTAGGCGAAGCATTAAGAAAAGCAAGAGAT
>JBBTAN010000013.1:0-11530 GCA_038044205.1 Nanobdellota archaeon | reverse complement strand
TTGTTGGTTTTGCAAAGGCAATTGAAATTTCAAATTATAAAGATGTTAAAAAGATGACAATTTTAAGAGATAAATTGATTGAGGGATTATTAAAAATTGAAAATGTTAGTTTAAATGGACCTCTGGGTGAAAAAAGACTTTGTAATAATGTTAATGTTTCTTTTAATAATATTGAAGGGGAGTCAATAGGAGGATATTTAGAAAGTGAAAAAATTTATACTTCAACAGGTTCAGCTTGTATGTCTCACTCTCTTGAAACGAGCCATGTTCTCAAAGCACTTGGTTTAGCACCTTTGCAATCTAATAGTTCTCTTAGAATAAGCATAAGCAAATATACAACTGAAGAAGAAGTTAATTATTTCTTAAGCAAGATTAAGGGAATTGTAAATAAATTAAGGAGGTTTAGTCCTTTGACAAAAAATTAAAATGAAAAAG
Source organism: Nanobdellota archaeon (assembly GCA_038044205.1). Classification (GTDB taxonomy): domain Archaea; phylum Nanobdellota; class Nanobdellia; order Pacearchaeales; family GW2011-AR1; genus MWBV01. Next base: position 11,095 of record JBBTAN010000013.1, on the reverse strand, counting down.
TACTATTTCGCTGCACCATTATATAAAATTAATAAACAAACTTTAGAATATTCACAAGAAATTCATAATAAAAACAGAGAAATTTCTGAAAAAATAGAAAAAGCAGGAATATCTTTAATATTACCTCAAAGAGATATAAATCAAACTCAATCAGGTAATAAAGTTTTAAATGATGAATTAAAGATTATTAAAGAATGTGATGGATTAATTGTTTTGATGGGACATACACCTGGAATATGGGTTGAAGTTGGATTAGCCAAAGCATGGGGTAAAAAAATTTATGGTATAAAACTAAAAGAAAGTTGGAATTTAGAATGGCTTGACTCTTTATTTGATTTTATTAGTGAAGATGTTAATGATATAATAAATAAATTAAAATGAAAAAGAAAGAAAACAAAAGAGAATTTGAAAAACATTCCTGCGAATTGAAAAATGAAGAAGAATGTGAAGAAGAACTTAAAGATGAAGATGTATCAATGGAAGACGCAGAAGAAGAAATGTTTGGAGGAGAGTAGGAAATAAATAAAAACTAATATTAAAATGAAAAATCTAGAACAAATAAATAAAGAATTTTTTGATAAAATTGCAAAATATTATGATAAAAGGATATTTAAGAGATTACTATTAAACCCTGTTAAAAAGGCAGTTGAATTTGTTAATGTTAAAAAAAAGTCAAAAATCTTAGATGCTGGGTGTGGAACAGGAAATCTTTTAAAAATATTAGAAGATGAAAATAAAGGTCTTGAATTATATGGGGTTGATATATCAAAAGAGATGCTAAAAATCGCAAGAAAAAAATTAAAAAATGCAAAAATAAGACTAGAAGCTGTGGAGAAGCTCAGTTTTAAAAAAGATTATTTTGATTATGTTTTTAGCATAGATGCTTTTCAATTATTTTATGATTATGATTTAGTTATGAGAAATTTTTACAGAATTTTAAAGAAAGGAGGTTATCTTGTAGTGGTTGATTATAGTTTTGGCATCTTTCTTAATAAAATATTTAATAAAATTGGACCAGGAAACAATGAGATGCATACTGCTCTAGGATTTAAAGAATTATTTAAAAAATATAAATTTAAATATATTAAGCAAAAATGGCTTGGATTATTTATTATTTTAACTATTGGAAGAAAATAAAATGAAAAAACAGGAAGCTTTTTCAGTTCCGACTTGGAAAATACGCAAATGAAAATAACAAGGAAAACAGATATGCACGAATTGTTAATGAAAAAACCAGAATTAGCAGGCATTTTATTCCAGTCTGGAATGGGATGTGTTGGCTGTCCGATGTCAATGGGAGAAACTATTGAAGAGGGTTGCAAAGTTCATGGAATGAATGATAAAGAAATTGATAAGTTGATAAAGGAACTGAATAAAAAGATTGGAGGAAAGGGGAAATGACATTAATAGGTTTCATCTCAAAACTCATAAAGCAAAGATTTGTTTATGTTGGAGTTCCAGTTATAATTCAAAACTCTAGAGGAGAAGTTCTTTTAGGAAAAAGAAGTGCAAATAGTGTTACATATCCTTCTTTATGGGGTCTGCCTGGAGGAATGCCTGATTATGGAGAAAAATTAATTGATGCTGCAAAAAGAGAAGTTAAAGAAGAAGTGGGTGTTGATATTAAAATAATTAAAAGGTCTTCAAACATTTATGAAAATATTCCAAATAAAGAATGCAGGTTTCATTCTGTTGATACGCCATTTTATGCAAAAATAATAAAAGGCATTCCAAAAGCTAAAGATGAAACTTCTGAAGTAAGATGGTTTAAACCTTCAGAAATTAGGAAAATAAAAATGGCTTATACTCATAAAGAAATATTGAGAAAGGAGGGAATAATAAAATGATAAAACCTACAAAATTACTTTCAGATGAACACAAAACTATACTGAAAGTAGTAGAGATGTTGGAAGAAGAATGTAATTCTCTTAAAGAAAAAAATATTGATAAGGATTTTTTTATAAAAGTAATTGATTTCATAAGAAATTATGCAGATAAATTTCATCATGCTAAAGAAGAAGATATTCTATTTAAGGAAATGTGCAAACCTAATGTAGAAATGCATTGTAATCCTGTAGAACAGATGTTGCATGAACATAACTTAGGAAGAAATTTTGTTAAGAATATGGAATTAAGTTTAAATAAAAACGACAAAAATGAGTTAGTAAGAAATGCAAGAGAATATATTGTACTTATTAGGGAACATATATTCAAAGAAGATAATATTCTTTATCCTATGGCTGATGAAGCACTAGGAAAAACTGCCCAGGAATCAATGGCTAAAAAGTTTGCAGAGATAGGAAAAGAAAGAAAAATAAAATATGAAATCAGGAGGTTTAAAATTTAAAAATGACCCTCAACTATAACAAAATGGGGTTCTTTTATAAAAAGAACCTACAATGGTAGAAAAAAATGGTGCTAGAGTATAATAAGAAGGTTATGAAACTCTTCATGAATCCCAAAAACATGGGAGAAATAAAGAATGCTGATGGAATTGGAAAAGTTGGAAATCCAACTTGCTTGTTGCCTGACGAAAGGATTATATTAGACAATAAATTTGTTGAGATAGAAAAAGCAAATAAGGATAATTTAATTATTTCACATGATTCTTCTGAAAATAAAATTTTAGAGAAATTCTCTAGAAGTTATAATGGGAAGATAATTGTATTGAAAAATGCACTTGGAAGTATATCTACTACTCCAGAACACTTGATTTATGCTATAAAACTCCCTACCACAAATAAATATAAGAGAATTAAGGGCAAGAGAGAATTAATTCCTTCTTGGTATCATGCTGAAGATTTAAAAAAAGGAGATATAGTTTTATACCCTTTTTCAAAAGAGGAAAAAAATATTAAATACTTAACAATAAATATCCCAAAACCAAAGTATGATTTTAGAAGTAAGAATATTCCTAAAAGAATACCCATAAATGCTGAATTATTGAGGCTTTTTGGTTATTTCTTGTCTGAAGGAAATGTTCAGGATAAACCAACTAAAACCTATATTTCTTTCTCATTAAATATTAAAGAAAAAGATATTGTAGAAGATATACAAAATATTACTAAGAATTTATTTGGATTAGATATAAAAACTAAGGAAATACCAGATAAAAGCGGGGTTGTTGCATATATTTATAATGCTCAACTTGCCAGATGGTTTAAGAAATTATTTGACAATGGTGCTGAAAACAAATTTTTACCTGAATTTATTATGAACTTGCCAACTAAAAAACAGAGTTTTTTAATTGAAGGTTTATGGAGAGGAGACGGGTATGTTAATACAAATAGAGTGGGTCCAAGAGCAGTTTATGTTACTATTTCTTATCAATTAGCACAGCAAATTAAAGTTCTGCTGTTAAGACAAGGAATTGTTTCTTCAATTTATTTAGATAAAGAAAAAACATCTAAGGGAGTGCATCATAAAAAAGCATACAGAATTCATGTTGGACAAAGAGAATCATTAATTAAATTATGTAAATTATTGGGTTTAAAATATTCTCCAAAATATTATTCTTCTATTTCATCTTGGTTTAATAAAGGCATATTGTATACTCCCATAACTAAGATAGAAAATAAAAATTATAAAGGTAAAGTATATAATTTAGAAGTTGAAAGAACTCATTCTTTTGTTTCAGAATCTTTTTGTCTTCATAATTGTGGGGACATAATGTGGGTTTATATTAAAGTTGGGAAAAATAAAAAAGGAAAAGAAATTATAAAAGAAATAAAATTCAAAACATTTGGATGTGCTGCTGCAATTGCAACATCTTCTATGATTACTCAAGTTGCCAAAGGGAAAACACTCGAGGAAGCCAAAAAAATAAAATATAAAGAAGTTGTTGACTCTTTAGGCGGGTTACCTCCAATTAAAATTCATTGTTCACATCTTGCAACAGAAGCTTTAAATAAAGCTATTGAAAACTATAAAAGCAAGAAAAAGAATAAAATGGGGTTCTTTAAAAAAGAACCTACAATGGTAGAAAAGAGAAAAGATAAGAGGAGAAAAAGATAAAAAATGATTTTTAAACCTTCTAGAGAACAATTGAAAAAAACAATTAGTTTAGTTTTGGTGTGGGTTTTGATAGCTGTTGCATTTGGGTTTTTGTATTATTTTCTCCCAGGAGAATTAATTAATTCAGGAACAGGCAATCCTGTAACAAGCATATTTGATTTCATATATTTTAGTTTTGTTACTATACTAACAATAGGATATGGAGATATATCTGCTGTTGGTTTTATAAGAAGTTTAACTGCAGTTGAAGGCTTGATAGGCTGGATTTTGTTTGGATTAATTGTGTATAAAGTTGTATCTGTTAAAGAAGATGTAATACTTAGAGAGGTACATAAATTATCAAATGATCAATATTTAAGCAGAATAAGAAATTTTCTCTTTATATCAAATACAAATCTTGTGAGATTTATTAAAGAAGTTCAGTCAAAAAAAATTGCAAAGGATGCAGTAATCTATGAATTGAGTGTTATATCAACCACTTTAAAATCAAATATTGAGGATACAACAAGATTTTTACTTATGAATAAAGACTCTGTGGCTGGAGAACTTGAAGAAGAAGAAACCCTCATTCTTATTAATGGAGTTAATTTGTGCATTGCAAATTTTGTAAATGCTCTTATAATGCTCCCAAAACATCCGAGGGATTATGTTCTTTATGAAAATATATTCAGAATAGTTGAATCAACAAAAAAAATGTATAATTATTATAATATTCATATGAAAAACCAAAGAATAGAGGATTTAAAAATGCTTTATACTAAACTTGAAGATTTCGGAAGGACTTACCAATAATATGGAGAATAAAAATGTTGGTTGGATGATAATTGGAATAGCTTTTGTAATGGCAATTATAGTCTGGATTTTTAATTCAGCAATGAAAAACATAGTCGCAAAAACTTGCACAGAAGGACCTACATGCACAATGTATGATACAATCAGAACGCAGACATTATTGAGTCTTAGTATAATAATAATTGTCTTAATTATAGGAATAGTTATTATGTTCACAAAACCAAAAGAAAAAATAATTGTCAAGACAATAAAAGAGAAAATAAAGAAAAAAGACTATTCTTCTCTTGAAAAGGATGAGAAGAATGCTATTGATTTGCTTTTGAAAGAAGGCAATGCAATGTTTCAGGCAGATTTAATGGAAAAACTTGAAGTTGGAAAAGTTGGAATGACAAGGCTTCTTGACAAGCTTGAGGCTAAGCAATTGATTGAGAGAAAACGCCGTGGTATGAACAATATAGTAGTTCTAAAGGATTAGGCGTTTTTACTAATTCGTATAAATCCAAATTAGAGAAAAAGAAGAGGAATGAATAATATAGTTGTATTGAAAGATTAATTAATTGATGGGAGAGATAGTTATTAGGTAAAATCGTGTAATTATCTTTATTGAAAAATAAATAATTATCATAGTAAAATCAAATATTGTTATTATATTACTAAGGTTAATTAATAGTTGAACAACCGAACTGGCTTAGGCGATAACTACTTCCTCTATGTTGGTTCAACTTACTTATAATATAAAAACTGTTATAGATAACCGGGGTTCTTTAATAAAGAATAAGAAATTCAGACGAATTCCTATCGGATTTCGGAAGAACCTACAATGGTAGAAATAATTAAAATTAAATTAATTGATTGGAAATATAATAATAAAATAAATTGAAACCAGTTTCACCAAACTATATATAAATACAGTTTTCATATAAAAAACTATGACATTTAAAGAATTTATGAAAGAATTAAATGGGGACAGAGTAGAAGGAGAATTATTAAAATCAATTTTGTATTCTCTTCTTATCTCATTTGGTTTATTTGCAATATTATATTTTTCAAGATTACAATATATAGATAATTTTCTTCCTAAATATGGTTTCTTTTTATTTTTTGCAATATTGAGCTATGCAATTATATTTCCTTCTATCAGACAGATAACTGCATATGAGAATTTTGCCTGCATGTCTGGGATGATGATTGGAATGACAACTGGAATGATAGCTGGATTTTTAGCTGGATTTTTTATAGGAGCAACTAACGGAATGTTCTATGGGATTGTATTTGGAATGGCTGTCGGTATTTTCATGGGTGTCTGGAATGGAAGATGTTGCGGGATAATGGGGACAATGGAAGGATTAATGGCGGGATTTATGGGTGGTTTAATGGGTGCAATGACATCAGTAATGTTATTGAATGATAATCTTAAAATTGCTTCAGTTATTGTATTTGCACTATCTGCTGTAATAATGTTCTCGCTTAATTATATGATTTATGGTGAAACTAAAGAAAATAAAAGAGAAATGAGAGAAAATTATTGGATAATTGTTCTTTTAAGCGCAATATTAACTGGACTAACAATTTGGTTAATGGTTTATGGACCAAGGAGTGCTTTATTTATATGAAAAATATAAATTTTTCAGCTTCGGCTGAGGTAATTTGTAGATGAAAAACAAATTTGTAATGGCTGCTATAATAATCTTAGGATTAGTGATAGTAGGATTTTTATTATTCAAACCTGATTTTTCTGCAGGAAATGTAATCGCTCAGCCAGATGTGAAAGAATTTACTGTAAATGCATTTCAATTTGGATATTCTCCAAATGTAATTGAAGTAAACAAAGGGGATAATGTCAGAATAATAATAAATAATACAGATACTCTTCATGGAATGAGGATTCCTAATCTTAGCCTAAGAGGAAACGAGATAATAGAATTTACAGCAGATAAACAAGGAGAGTTTACTTGGTATTGCACTAATATGTGTGGGCAAGGACATATGCAAATGCAGGGTAAATTAATTGTAAGATGAAAAACCGATTTGCCTTATTTTTAATTGTTGCGTTAATAATGGGCTTTGGAATCTTCATATTCATGGGCTCTGGAGGTGCAAAAATAGCTGGAAATTTAATAGATTCAAAAGGAGAAGTTCAGATTATAAAACTTTCAGTTCAAGGAAGTAATTACGTAATGAATCCGTCTGAAGTAAAAAAAGGAATTCCTGTCAGAATAGAAGCAGACATGTCAAAAATGCCAGGATGTTCTAAATCTATTGTTATATCTTCTTTTAACATAAGAAAAACAGTTACTAGTGCAGATAATACAATTGAATTTACTCCGGATAAAGCTGGAACTTTTAATATTGCATGTTCAATGAATATGTATAGAGGAACTTTCACTGTTTTGGAAAGTGATGGAAGCAAATCAGCTTATGTTGATACATCTGCTCCAAGCGGAGGGAGTTGCGGAGCATCCGGCGGAGGATGCGGTTGCGGAGGATAAAATGGCATATGGATGTTTTGGATATGGAATGATGAATGGAAGTTATGGGTTTGGCTGGATTTTATTTAGCTGGTTAATGGGATTATTAATTATTGCAGGACTTGTTTTATTTATTATATGGATTTTTAAAAAAATACAAAACGAGAGCAATAAAAGTATAAATAAGCATATAAAAAGATAATATGAACAAAATAAAACTTACAGTTGAAGGGATGCATTGTGCTTCGTGCGCTTCTCTCGTTGAGAGAGGTCTTAAAAAATTACCGAACATAAAGAATGTTTCTGTAAGTTTTATGGACAAAAAGGCAATTATTGAAACAGATGAAAAAGTTTCAGATGAAGATTTGAGAAAAGCAGTTACAAGGGCGGGATATAAGGTTGTTTCTATAGATTAATGGATTTGCATAAATAAAATGAAAAAAATAACATTAGACATTTCAGGAATGCACTGTGCAAGCTGCGCAACTCTAATTAATAATAGATTAAAAAAGGAATTGGGGGTATCTTATGCAAATGTAAATTTAGCAACAGAAAAAGCAAGTGTTGATTTTGATGAAAGCAGAACTAACGAAAATAAAATAATAAACATAATAGAAAGTTTAGGGGATTATAAGGCAAAGATAATGAGCAAAGATATCAATACTCAAGATTATGAAACTAAAAAAAGAGAAAAAAATCTAAAAAAGATTAGAAATACTTTTTTATTTAGTTTAGCATTTGCAATTCCAGCTTTTTTAATTGGAATGTTGTTTATGTGGATAGGAATAGAAGTTCCTTATTCCAGTTATATTCTTTTTTTATTGGCAACACCCGTTCAATTCATTGTTGGATGGGACATATACAAAAGCGCATTTGGCGCTTTAAAAAATAAATCTGCTAATATGGATAGTTTGATAGCAATAGGAACAAGTGCCGCTTATTTCTACAGTGTTTATGTTATATTTTTCCAACCCATGGAAAATCAATATTTTGAAGCTGCTGCAATTTTAATAACTTTTGTAATGTTGGGAAGATATCTTGAAGCTATTGCAAAAGGAAAGACAAGTGAAGCAATAAAAAAATTAATGAATCTTTCTCCTAAAATAGCTACTGTAATAAGAAATGGAAAAGAGCAAAAGATTTCTATTGATGATGTAGTTGTTGGGGATATTATTATTGTTAAACCAGGAGAAAAAGTTCCTGTTGATGGAATTATAATTGAGGGCCAGAGCGCAGTTGATGAATCAATGATAACAGGAGAAAGCATGCCTGTTGAAAAGAAGAAAAATGATTTAGTAATTGGAGCTACAATAAACAAGCACGGAAGTTTTAAATTTAAGGCAACAAAAATAGGAGCAAATTCAACTTTGGCGCAAATTATTAAATTAATTGAAGATGCTCAGGGCAAGAAAGCTCCAATCCAGAGATTTGCCGACAAAATTTCTGCTTATTTTGTTCCTGCAGTTATAGCTATTGCAGTTATTGCATTTTTCATTTGGTATTTTATTGTAGGACAGACATTTTCTTTTGCTTTAATTATTTCAGTTTCTATTCTTGTTATTGCATGTCCGTGCGCATTAGGATTGGCAACACCCACAGCTATAATGGTTGGAACAGGAAAGGGCGCTGAAAAAGGCATTTTAATAAAAGGCGGAGATGCTTTAGAAACAGCTCATAAACTTTATGCTGTTGTATTTGATAAAACAGGAACATTAACTGAAGGAAAACCCAAAGTAACAGATATAATTAAAGTTGGAAAAATAAGTGAAGATGAATTATTAAGATTAGCTGCAAGTGTAGAGAAAAACAGCGAACATCCCCTTGCGCAGGCAATTGTTAATAAGGCTATTGAGAAAGAACTAAAACTTGATAATGTAAAAAATTTCAGAGCAATTCCAGGACATGGTGTTGAGGGAATATTAAAAGGAAAAAAGATTATTGTAAGCAAACCAGAACATGCAAAAAATATAACAAATATTAAGATGATTGAATATAATATAAAAGAGTTGGAAGAAGATGGAAAGACTGTTGTTGTGTTAATATATAATAAAAAAGTTTATGGATGCATTGCAATAGCAGACACAATTAGGGAGGATTCAATCCAAGCAGTTAAAGATTTGCAAAGAGAAAAAATGTTTGTTTATATGATTACTGGGGACAATAAGAGAACTGCTAATGCAATTGGCAAACAATTAGGAATAAATCATATCATCTCAGAGGTTTTACCTCAGGACAAATTAAATGAAATTAAAAAACTTCAGAAAAGAGGAAAAGTTGCAATGGTTGGAGACGGGATTAATGATGCGCCTGCATTAGCACAGGCAGATATAGGAATTGCCATTGGTTCTGGAACAGATGTTGCAATGGAAACAGGAAATATTGTATTAATGAATAACAAAACAACTGATGTTGTAAGAGCAATAAAACTAAGCAGAATAACAATTAGGAAAATTAAGCAAAATATGTTCTGGGCATTATTCTATAATTCTTTAGGAATTCCAATTGCCGCAGGAGTTCTGTATTCTTCCACAGGCTGGTTATTAAACCCAATTATTGCGGGTGGAGCAATGGCTTTATCTTCAGTCAGTGTTGTTCTAAATACATTGTTGATGAAGAGGACAAAAATATGAAAAATATAAATTTTTCAGCTTCGGCTGGGGTGAATGGAAATGAATAAGAACAAGGAAATTCAGACGAACGCTTTCAGCATTCGGAGGAAATTCATTTCGCGAACTTCCTTTAGAAAAGAAAGCTTCGGGGTAATTCGTAGATGAAAAATAAATTTGTTGTGTACTTAATTATTATGATTATTTTACTAATGGGATTCTTCTTCTTAGTTAAACCTGCTTTAACAGGGAAAAGTGTTGATGAGATAAAATTAGACGAATTTGCCCAATACTTAACTAATGCTAATGCGACAATGTATGGAACTTCTTGGTGTTCTCACTGCCAAAATCAAAAAAAGTTATTTGGAAAATCATTCAAATATATTAATTATGTTGATTGTGATAGAGAGAGCGAAGTTTGCGCTTTGGAGGGAATAACCGGATATCCTACATGGAAGATAAATGGAACGAGTTATCCTGGGGAAAAATCACTTTTAGAATTGTCTCAATTAACAAATTATACGCTTAATTAAATAAGTTTAAAATGTTTAAAATAATTAGATAAATATGGATTTTAAAACAAAGTTATCCACAAAGCAATTTTGTTCTATAATTCTTTTAATAATTGGGGCTATTTTATTCTGGGGTGCTTTTTATGGAACTTCGGGGGACAAAGAATTTCTTTTAAAATTGGTTTCTCTTTCAATAATAATAATTTCAATTTCAAATTTCTTTGACGAAATCACAAAAAGAAGAAGAATAAGAAGAGCGACAAATAATGGGAATTATGATAGTGGAGGTGAAACAGAAATTGCAAATTTCTTCAAAAAGAGAAAAATAATTTTTGAATTACATCCTGTTTTAAAGTTACCAAAAAGTTTATGGATTATGAATATACCATTTAGTTATCATGAGATAAGACCCGATTTCTATCTTCCAGAATATAATATTTATGTAGAATATTGGGGGATGATTAATAATGAAGAATATAAAGAAAAAACATACAAACCGAAAAAGGAATTATATAATAGAAATATGATTGATTTAATTAATTTATATCCAAAAAATCTAGAAAATTTAGATAGAGATTTTAATCAAAAATTACTTGAGATAATAAGAGATAGGGGAGGAAATAGCAAAGAGTGGAGATGAAAATGCAAAAGGTGATAAAGGCTTCTGGATTGGAAGAGAAATTTAGTTCTAAGAAAATATATA
>JBBTAN010000012.1:0-2519 GCA_038044205.1 Nanobdellota archaeon | reverse complement strand
AATGAAGTAAGCAGAGGTATTTTCATTTATAATATAACTATTTCGCCCTTAGGAGTTATATGCTTAATAAGAACTAAATTGCTATCCCCCCCTCTTTTCTCTAATTTCTTAATTAATATTACTGCTGTTGGAGCAGACTCTATAATTTCCTTATTTTTAATAGCAACAAACTCACCTTCATAACCTTCTCTAATTTTAAAAGAATTTTCTTTAAACCATTTTAAATCTGCAATTGATTCAGAAAGAAGTTGCAATTCTGTCATCTTTCTAACAAATAATTTAACTTTAAAAATCTTTTTATCATCTCATTCACCCCAAATAACTATTCTCCAACGGCACAGCAGCCTTCGCTGACCTGAAAAAAGAATCTTCTATTTTTTTATAAACCTCAATTGTCGACTTTGTTATGCTTGGCTTGACTTTTCTAAGTGCTTCCTCAAAATGTTGCATTGTTACAAATTTTGCATCAATTGATTCTCTCAATGAAAGCAAAGCAGCTTCTCTTGCAAGAGATTCTATATCAGCGCCAGTATATCCTTCTGTTCTTTCCAGCAACCCCTTAAGCAGACTTTCTTTTTCTTTATCACTAAGAAGTTTTTTACCATCACCAAAAGGCATTTTTTGTGTATGTATTTTAAGAATATTTAATCTTCCTCTTGAATCAGGTGCATTAACAAGAAGTATTTTATCAAATCTTCCTGGTCTTAACAAAGCAGGGTCAAGCATATCAGGACGATTTGTTGCACCAATTACTAATATATCTTTCAAATCTTCTAATCCATCCATCTCAGCAAGCATTTGATTCAAAACTCTTTCAGTAACTTTATTTCCATAATCAATTCCTCTCTTTCCAGCTAATGAATCAATTTCATCAAAGAATATAACACAAGGTGCAACCTGTCTTGCTCTCTCAAATATTTTTCTCATTCCTTCTTCACTATTATGGGCAAAAACTCCTCCAAAACCACCTACAAAATTATTTTCATCTGGGACTTCAATATCATAAACATAATCTTCTCTATCAATAACTTTCACTTCTTTAACTAAATCAAAATAGATGTCTCCATCCACTAAATCCCAATATTCTTTATATTTTGTTTTTTCTTTGTCCACTAAAATAAGCATATTTTTCAAGGCATCTTTTCCTATCGAATTATTTGTGCTATACACACTGCTCTGGCTTGATGCCAAATTATACAACTCACCTGACAAAGGTAGAATATCTGATCTTGCCCACTTCCTTGAATTTATATACTGAAGAATTCTTTTATTTCTGACTTCATCAATAAACCCTACTTCTATGAATTTCTCAAAGTTCTTAACACCCAATATACTAATTCTGTAAATATCTTTATTTGAAATATTAGATTTTCTATTATAACAGGATGCAACTATCCCAAAGTCCAAAAGCAGGTAAAGAAGATCATTTGCAAGAGCCTTGCTTACTGTTGATGCTTCAATCTTAAACTTGCCTCTTTCTGCTTCATATATTGAGCCATCTCCGCTAAAATATCCTTTAAGCAAATTAGCTTTTCCTGGCTTATCTAAAACAAAAGACAACCCTGGAAGATTCTTTTCAAACGCTCCGCTTTTTAATCCAAGAACTTTCTTAAACACTTTTTGCAAAAAATAAGAATTTATAGAAATACAACTATCCATTTCAGATATTTTGAATCCGTAATTTTTGCATATATTTTCTATATCCTCTCTGATTTCTGGGTTTTGATTATGAATTCTTACTGTATCACTATTGAAATCCCCTTCAGCAATCCAAACCCCTACAAGTCTCCAGAAGTTTTTATCCACTTTAAACATCGCAGAATAACTATGTTTGCTTCCTTTAAACTTCAATTTTATCTCATTAAAATCAATACTCAATTTAGCTTCACTAATAAGTTTATCAAAATTAATTATATTTACTGGGAGATTTTTTCCTGCTATATCTGCAAAATACTTTTTTGAAACATTTAGAATCTTTGATGCTATCTCTAATCCCAAAATTTTCTTTGCTCTTATCAAATATTCTTTTGTATTTCCAACAAAAATATCTTTATCTGTTTTGAAATAATCATACAAATTAATTTCTTTTATATCCTCTCTTGGAAGATTCAAATTTTTAGGGACAGCTATATAACTTTCACCAGGAATCAATTCATTAGTCGGAACATCCACAAGTCTTCCGTGAACAAATGAAAATAAAGAATGATAATCTGTAACTTTTATTTTCCTCCCTGTTCTTGTGGTAACTTCCATTAACTTACTATCAAGTTTATGTTTAATATAATCACTAATATTTGAAAAACGAACTCTTTTATCTTTATCAAAAGAAAGTACCTGAACATCTTCTTTATTTTCTACTATGTCTCCTATTTTCATTCTTTTAACTATTCCTTTCTGCTTAACAATTAATTCTTCATTATAAGGCAGACTTTTTCCTACCCACATGCTCAATAGAGAAGGCCCTTTTACTTGTATAAAATTAGCTTCTGATTCTTTTGCAACTGCTTTTGCTAATAAAG
>JBBTAN010000011.1:0-6457 GCA_038044205.1 Nanobdellota archaeon | reverse complement strand
ATCTGTTTTGTGCTTCTGGTATTTTTGCCATAATAAAGGATTGAAAAATTAGTTTTTAAAGGTTTTTAATTATAAAATATAATTATTTAATTATCTTGAACTTAATCTTTAATGGGGTTTAATAAGTTTGGGTATAAGTAATAGCTTAACAAGATTATGATTTTACTATGATAACTATATATTTTTGTTTTAATTTACCCTTAAGGAGAATTTAATTATCTGTAACAGTCGATTTATTATATTAATCAATTACTCAACATTATTATCCCCTCTGACAAACTATATGATTTTACTATAATAACTACTTATCTAAGAATTATAATTTTCTTCTTATTATTTTTTCTCCTTCAACATCCCAATATTCACAATTTCCATTTTCTTCCAATTCTTCAAAAACTTCTGGGTCTGGGCAAGGAATTTCAAGTGTTTCAAAATTTTCCAAATCCATTATACTTGCTTTTCCGTCAGCTTTCGAGAGAACCTGCCCTTTTCTTTTATCAACTATTGGAACTTCCAGTCTTTCGTGTCCCGGAACAACAAAAACTTTTTTTAAACCGGTTATTATTCCAACAGCTTCAATTCTGCATTTTGCATGTCCGTGCTTGCCTGTTTTAGAGATATCTATGCTTTTTATTGTGCAAGGAACACCATCAACAATAATATTTGTGCCAACTTTCACCTCAGTTGCATCAACAATTTTCAACACCATAACATACACAAAAAAAATACATTTATAAACGTTTTTACTTAAGAAATTTAATGACACTTCAAAAAAATGATTTTATTGAAATAGAATTTACAGGAAGGATAAAAGACGGAGAGGTCTTTGATTCTAATATTCCTGAAGAATTAAAAAAATTAAATTCAAATCAGAAAGCAAAACCATTTATTTTTTGTTTAGGGCAGGATATGTTTCTAAAAGGAGTGGAAGAATTTCTTATAGGAAAAGATATTGGAAAATATGAAATTGAATTAAGACCAGAAAATGCATTTGGAATGAGAAGCCAGTCTCTTATTCAGATGATTCCCTTGAAAGTGTTTATAGAACACCAGATAAAACCAGTTCCAGGAGCTGTTTTGACTTTTGATAATCGAGTGGGGAAAGTTTTAACTGTCTCTGGCGGGAGAATAATGGTTGATTTTAACAATCCTCTTGCAGGAAAAGAAGTTGTTTATAATATAAATATATTGAGAAAAGTAGAGGATATAAATGAAAAAATAAATTCTTTGAATGAATTTCTATTCAGAAGAGATTTTAAATTTACTATAGATGATAAAAAACTAATAATAGAAGTTGAAAAAGAACTAAAGCCATTTGTTGAACTTTTTAAAGATAAATTCAAAGAGATGTTGGATTTGGATATGGAATTGAAGGAAATCGAGGCTGTTAAAGATAAGGAAGAAAAGAGGGACGAAGAGAAAGAAATTGAACCTGTTAAGGATAAGGAAGAAAAGAAGGAAGTTGAAAGGGAAGAGTGATTTGTAACTACTTTTGAGTTATATAAAGCATAAGATTTAAATAGTTTAATTTTTACTCAATTCTATGAAAAGTTTAGAAGACATTAAAGCAATAATTATACCAACATGTGATGATGTTGAAAACATAGAAAGAGCCAAGACAGCCATAGAGTTCTCTAAAAAACATAATCTTCCTAAAAGATGTGTTGTTGCAGGATTTGGTCCTGATATGAACATTGCTTTGGAGAACCCCGGAAAAGATAAACTTAATTATCACGAAGGGCTACAGAACTATCTTATACATAAAACAGACTGGATGATTTGTTCAGATATTCGTTCTCTAAATTCAATTGAAAATATTTTAGAGGTTTTCCCAAAAGGAATAGAAGGAAAATATGCTCTTGTTTCTTATCCTTTGCATTTAATGAGATTTAAGAGAATAATAAAAGATGCAAAAAAAGCAGGAAAGATTTCTGAGGATATTGAAATTGTTTATATTCCCACAAAACAACATCCTAAATGGATTGTTCATGAAGTCTTATCTAATATAAAATATCATCTTAAAGGAAAGCCAAAATATTTTAGAAAAAAGTAAAATAGAGTAAATAATCATTAATATCCCAAAAAACAACAATAATCCTTAAAAACCAAAATAACTTTCTTTCAATATGGCAAATTCACAGGAAGAGGATGATTCTCTGGACTCTCTTTCTTCAGATTTACATCTGGTTGATAAAGAACTTGAAGAACTTCTAAAAAAGCAGTCTGCAAAAATTAAAATAATGGGTCTAGGTGGTGGAGGAGGAAATTCTTTGAGCAGAATGAGAGAGATTGGTATAAAAGGAGGAGAATTAATAGCAATAAACACTGATGCTCAGGATTTGCTCTATGCAAATGCAGACCAAAAAATATTAATTGGCAGAGAATTAACTCAGGGACTTGGCGCAGGTAGCAATCCCCAGATTGGACAGGAAGCTGCCAAAGAATCCGAAGCAGAAATAAAAAAAAGAATTACTGGAAGCGACATGATTTTCATAACCTGCGGATTAGGGGGTGGAACTGGAACAGGTGCAGCACCTGTTGTTGCAGCAATAGCAAAAAAACAAGGCGCGCTTACAATAGCAATAGTAACATTGCCATTTACAATTGAAGGAAAAAAGAGAATAGAGAATGCAATGAATGGATTAGAAAGACTTGAAGCTATTGTTGATACTTTAATAGTAATTCCTAATGATAAACTTTTAGAGCTTGCTCCTGATTTGCCTCTTCAGACAGCATTTAAAATTGCAGATGAAGTTTTGACAAATGCAGTTAAAGGAGTTACAGAATTAGTTACAAAAACAGGTTTAGTAAATCTTGATTTTGCAGATGTTAAAGCAGTAATGGTAAATGGAGGAGTTTCTTTAATAGGAATGGGAGAATCAGACAGTCAGAATAGAGCATTAGAAGCAGTTGAAAAAGCAATAAATAACCCTCTGCTTGATGTTGATATATCAAATGCAACAGGTGCTTTAGTTAATGTTATTGGAGGCCCTAATATGAGTTTGGATGAGTATAAAACAATTATTGCCACAGTTGGAGAAAAATTAAGCCCAGATGCAAAATTAATAGGGGGAGCACAAATAGCAGAAGATATGGATAAATCAATAAGAGTTTTGCTCATTGTTACAGGAGTTAAATCTTCTCAAATTTTAGGGCATAGCGAATCACTTGAAAGTCTAAAGCACAGAGAAATTGAAGAAGAATTAGGAATAGAATTTTTTGAGAATTAATGTTACCTTTATCAAATTAATACATAACAGAAATATTTATAAATTCTGCTTTTAATCAATTTTTATGACAAAGACAATTAAACCCCTTGTTAAGCATGTTTTTCCTTGCGAGGAATATTTTGAAATTTCTGGAGTAAATTATAGAGGAAATACTCATACTTACAGAGTATATAGTAAGATGACCGATTCAATGAATCAGGATAAATTTGCTAAAGAATATGAAAAAGGAAAAAAAGAAGGAAATCCACATCCAATGGATTCTATCTTACATTTTTCTATTTTTGATTCTGCAGTAAAATCTGGGGATAGCGATTTAATGAATTTTATTCAATCTGGTTTAAGAAAATATCCAAACACATTATCAAGAGTAATTTATAATCATTCAGGCAAAGATGAAATAATACATAATTACGGAACATCAGATGCTTATCTTTTAACAGGAGATGTTGTTGGTCCAGATGGTTGGATAAAAGACATTAACGATAAAAAATCTTTGGAATTGCTTATAGGAATAAAAGATACTATGAAATTAGATAAAATTTCTCAGAGAATAAATAAAACTCACATGTATCTTTGGAGAATTAATTCAAAACCTTCTGAAAAGATTGAACGTGTCGTCAGGTTTGGCGCCGGCGATTATAGGCTTTTCCTCTACGCGGGCAGGGATTCTTCGAATGTGTTTCCTGCTTTTCGGGTATTGCAGGTCGATTAGGTTTTTTATAAAGCTCGCAATTTGGGTTGAACAATATTTGTTATGCGCGAAATTTTTTTAAAGTATCTTATGTTCCATTTATTGCCCGTAAAAATCTTTTCACATGAGCAATGAAAAGGTTGCATGGACTACACGCCAGTTAACTAGCGCGTCATTAAGATTTATTTTAAGCCATAAAATTCAACTTTGACATTAAGTAGGCTCAATTTCCCTTTACGAAGGAGATTAAGTGTTTAATAAACAACGAAATATGAAAAAGTGGTGCTTCCTTTGAACTTTTTTGCGTGAGCAATAATTTCATTGACGAGAAGGTCTTTTTTTAAAGAGGGTTAATTGGCTACGAGTGTCGTCAGGTTTAACGCCAGCGATAATAGGCTTAACCTCAACGCGAACAGGAATTCTTCGAATGAGTATCCTGCTTTTCGAATAGTCCACACGGGCATCTTTTTATTTCAATAATTTTAAAAACTCTTTATATTTTGTAATAACATGTTAGAGCAAACAAAATCATTTTTAATGAAATGCAGAAGAGTCTGGCAGGTTTTAAAAAAACCAACAAAAAAAGAATTTGAACTCACAGCAAAAGTTTCTGCAATAGGAATTGGAATACTGGGGCTTTTAGGATTTCTTATAGCACTTGTTATGAAGATTTTTGCAAAATAATTAACTAGATTACATAAATTTTTATTAACTAATTGTGTAATTGTTTTTTATGGATTTGGAATTAAAATATGGGGAAATGTACAAAGTGAATTTAAAAGGTGAAGAATATAAGGGGCTTTATTTAGGCAAAAGAGCACCAAGAATAAGACTCAAAAGTCTACATTCCATATTAATAGATAGACCCAGTTCTCTATTGTGGGGTTTTTCACTAATAGGATTTAATAAATATTCTTTTGAAGATAATAAACTGATTTTAAAAGCAGTATATGATATTAATCCATCATCCAGACAAAAAGGAAATATTGAAAAATTATTTAAAACTAAATTAAATCTTGAATAAAAAAGCAAAAGTTTTGCTAACCAAACTTTTATAAATGCACAATTTTATAAATTAACATCTGCTTCTTAGATATTAAGAGGTAGTTGGAACCGAACGACTTCGTGGTGGAAGTGTAATCCACAAAATCCTTCGTGCGAGGTCGAGAGTAAAATAAAGCAAAAAATAAATTCAACATGATTTTTATAATAAAAGTAACAACAAACAAGGAAGAGCGCGCAGTCGATATGATTGCAGACAGAGCAACGAAAAAAAATCTTAATGTATATTCTGTTTTGCGCCCCCATGGTTTGAGAGGGTATATTTTTCTTGAAGCAGAAGACAGAGAATCTGCAGAAGAAGCTGTTTTTAATTTGCCTTATGTTAAGGGAATTATAGGAAAAACAATTGAATATTCAGAAATTCAGGGAATGGTTCAGCCAACAATAGAAACTGTTTCAATAAAAGAAGGAGATATTATTGAGATGATTGGCTCAACTCTTAAAGGAGAAAAAGCAAAAGTTTTAAGAATAGACAAGCAAAAAGAAGAAGTTGTAGTCAGTCTGTTTGGAGCAGTAGTTCCATTGCCTGTTACAGTTAAAATAGATAATGTTAAAGTTATAAGACGTGAGGAAACAGAAGACAACTCAGGAGGAAATTATTAAAATGAATAAATTAACAGAACCATTAAATTATAATGATTTATATCAGGTGGTTGTAAATAAAATTCAAGAAGGTAAAGATTTAATAAAAATGAATATGATTGGAGTACCTTTAATTGCAGGTGGAGCAATTTATTTAGCATATAAGGATCATCCTGTAATGGCAATCTCTTTTGGAGCATCATCATTATTCATAGGATCTCTTACTTATGTTGTTAATAGAAAAATAAAAAAATTAAATGAATTTAAAAAAGATTTGGAGTCTGAATTAAACTAAAATGATAATTAAATTATTAGCAGAAGGAGGAGCAATGAAGCCCGGACCAGCATTGAGCCAGAAACTAGGTCCAGCAGGAATTCCTATAAATCAAGTTATACAAAAAATAAATGAAGCAACTGAAGATTTTAATGGATTAAAAGTCCCTGTTGAATTAGATATTAACCTGAAAACAAAAAAATTTGAAATAAAAATATTTTCCCCTCCTGTTTCAGAATTGTTAAAAAAAGAATTAAGATTAACAAAAGGCTCTGGTGAGCAGATTAAGACTAAGATTGCAAATGCTTCTATAGAACAAATAATTTCTGTTGCAAAAACAAAAATGCAAAATCTCTTATGCAAAGATTTGAAATCAGCAGTTAAGGTTGTTGTAGGAACATGCGTTAGTCTGGGTGTTTTAGTAGAGAATAAACCCGCTAAGGAAGTTGAGAAAGATATAGATGAAGGAAAATACGATAAGGAAATTTCTCAAATAAAAACAGAAACTTCTCCAGAAAAGAAAAAAATATTGGATGAATATTTCAAGGAAGTCTTAAAGAAACAAGAATTAATATTAAAGCAGGAACAGGCAGCTAAAGAAGCAGCTGAGCAGGCTGC
>JBBTAN010000010.1:0-4011 GCA_038044205.1 Nanobdellota archaeon | reverse complement strand
ATTGATGATTTAAATATTGAAAAAGAAATTAATAAAGAAAGTTGCATTTATTGTAATTCTGATAAGATATTTAAGAGAGGCACAAGAAAAACAAAGATAGGAATAAAACAAGTTTATTGCTGTAAGGATTGTAAGAAAAGATTTGTTTTAGAGCCAATCAAATATATTAAGGGTAATGCTAAATTAATTTCTTTAGTAATGAACGATTATTTTAAAGGACATTCTTTAAGGGATATACAAGATAGTATATTCCAATTTTATAATTTAGAAGTGACCCACGAAACAATAAGAAGATGGATAAGGAAGTTTTGTGGTTTAATGGCTAATTACACAGATAAATTTAATTCTGATTTAAAACTTGGCGATAATTGGTATATTGATGAGCAAGTTGTTAAGGTTAATAAAAACACGAATGAAAAATGGGTTTGGAATATATTAGATGGTAAAACTCGTTTCTTAATTGCCAATAATGTAACTAAATCAAGATACAATAAAGACGCCGACGCAATATTAAATAAAGCAAAAGAAGTAACTCATCAAAAACCAGAAACAATTTCAAGTGATGGATTACACGCTTATATGAAGAGTATCAAAAAAGCATATCCAAGTAAAAGACATTTTTCTGGATTAATCAGAGGAACAGAGCATATAAGAAACGCTGGAATTTCAAAGAAAGAAAATAATAATATGGTTGAGCGTTATCATAACGAATTTAGAGAATTTGAGAAAATCAGAAGAAATTTTAAGAGGCTAAAGACATTAGAAGAATGGAATGAAAATTATAGATTATACCATAACTTCATTAAAAAGCATATGGCTTTAAATAATTTAACACCTTCACAGGTAGCTAACATAAAGTTACCCTTAGAAAATAATAGATGGTTAAGCTTATTGAAATTGAGTATAAAGAATACCAATAGCTCTCTGTCACAAACTCGGTTGATAAAAAAGGTGTCTAATTCGGTTGATAAGTGGATTTAATGAATAATATGATAAATAAAGAATATATATATATAGTAGCAAAATTAATTCCAAAACCTATAAGAAAGTTAATTAAAAAATTCTATGCCCCGATAATTCCGCAAACATTAAAAGTTGATTATGGAGAAAGATTAATGCCAGAAGAGAATGAAGCATTTATGTTAAGTAAATTAAAAGAAATTCTTAATAATAAAATTAAAGGTGATTTAATTGAGTTTGGTGTTTATAAGGGTGGTTCAATAATCGCTTTTGCTAAACTCTTAAAAGAATCAAATATTAAAGATAAGGTTATTTATGGCTTAGACACTTTCGAGGGTTTACCTGAATTAAGTGAGAAAGATAAAATCCCAAAATACTATAAAGATGCAATGCCAAGAAATTATATTAATAAAGTAAAGGAAGTTTTAGTTAAAAATAATGTTGATGATATAATATTAAAGAAAGGTTTATTTAAAGACACAATTCCTAATTTAAAAAATAAAAAATTTTGTTTTGCTTATGTTGATTGTGATTTATATGAAGGGACAAAACAAGCTTTAGAATACTTAAAGCCAAGAATACATAAAGGCGGAATTATATTTATTGATGATTATACGAGTTCAAATTGGATTGGAGTTAAGAAAGCTGTTTTAGAAGTTCTATGTGAAAAGGAAATTAAAGAATTTAAAGGACAGGCGTATTGGACTAAAGCTTAAATCAACCGAATGTGACAAAAGTTCAAGAAGTTAAGAAATCAACCGAAGATTAGACAGAGAGACCAATAGAAAAACTTATTAAGTTAGAACCTTTAGGGGTTATAATGGTTATAATAAAGGTAAAGGTAGAAGATAAAGAAAAAGTTTTTGCTATTCTATTAACTAATGGTAAATTTATGGGGCTTTCTGATAATAGATTTAATATTATCGAGAATGAAAAAGAGGTTTTGAAAAGACTTAAAGATGAGGGAATAGAAGTAGAAGTTCTATAATAAAATGAAATTATATAGAATTTTTATCCCAAAAACTTTTAATGATAAAACCAAGATTCCATTTAAAAAAATTCAAAAAATTGCTGAAGAAATAGAGGAAAGGTTTGGGGCATATTCATTAGACCCATTTGTTCATCTGCCAGTTGTTCAAGGTTCTTGGAAAGGTAGTGGTGGCTTAAAATATGAAGAAGAACATTTTCTTTTTGAATTATTTTTAGAAGATACCTTTGAAAATAAAAAATGGATAACGGCTTATAAAGAGATGATAAGACAAAATTTAGAGCAAAAAGAAATTTTTATATTAGAAATAAATGCTGAAGTTGTATAATAAAGCCCCGAATGTGACAAATTTTAAAAAAGGTATTAAAAGCCCCGAAGATTAGACAGTGAGCTATTACTCTTTAAACTTTACATATTTTAATCACTTTAGTTAAATCAAAACTTGTTGAAACCAGACATATTTTACTTGATTTGTATATGGCTGGATTTTTATGAAATCTAATATCCCTAGCCAAAAAACCGATTCCTACTAAATTTTTATCAATTCTTGGTAGGTCTTCATCAAAATTTATTAAAACTGGGTTTTCCACCACAAGTTCTTTTGTGTAATAACAATTAAAATCTTTAATATCTTGTTTATTCATTGTTATTTTGTTATTATCCTTTACATTAATTAATTTAATCTCATTATTGTTTATTTCTAAAGTATAGACATTACTAAATCCAGATAAAGATGTGTAACATAGACAATTATTGTCTTTAGAATTTTTACATGCTTTAATATCTTTAATAAAGGTTTCAAAACTGGACTGGGCATCTTTGTTTAGTTGCGAATAATCAACTTCTGTTATATTAATTAATCCAAAAACACTTAATGCACTTTTTCCAGCATCCCACAATAATCTTCCACCACCGAGAATTAATAACACAAGGACAATTAAAATAAGTAAAATTTTTGTTAAAGTTTCTATGAACGAGCCTTTTTTATTCATTTTCCAAACCTTAATATATTTTTTATTGATTCTATTGTTGTATTAAGTTTATCCCTAAATAAATAAACTATAGCAATTATAATTATAAGAAAAATAAGGACAAGAAGTATTTTAGCTATCTCTTCCCAACCAAGCTCTCCTTTTTTAAACATAAACTTAATTAAGTAAGTTAATATTTAAATCTTTACTTATTCACGAAGCTAAGGGGTTTCTTTTCTGGATTATAATAAATTGAATCACATCTATCAATTGTTTTATAATCTTGAGAATAAGTTAACCATAAGGAAGGATAGAGTATACTTCCATCTGCTAAAAGAAATGCACCTGTTCCTACAGAAACAACGGCTAAAGCCCCCCACGGGCTCTTGGCGGCAGCACGGGCTATCGAACCACCGATAAATGGGGTTTTAGTCCCCAAGAAGCCTATCCCAACTGTTGTTAATGCTTTTTCAACTACACTTAATATACACTCTCTTATTCCTAAGCTACATTGGCTTCTTTTGTTTACAACAAACATTGTATAAAAATCATTATTAATTGGGATTTTAATATTATCTCCAAAATCAATTTTTGCACGATCAGCTTTAATAAAAAATTCAGCATAGGTTTGTTTGCTATTTGGTGGATTATAAGCACTTAAGTAACTTTCAAAATCATCGACGTCTATTTCCTTAATCTGTTTTTTAACTTCATTATCAAATTTTATCTCACTGCATATTCTACAATGTGTATTGCTAGAACCCCAATCAAAATTTGAATAAAAATTTGCTTCTCCTTGTCCATACTGATCCCAACAATTATACATATTTTGCGCTAATTTTTCATAAAGGTCATTTTTACTTGATATTGATTTAATTGTTTCTTGGGTTGTAACACAGGGTGAGCTTTCTTCGGCATTACCCGCAAATTCTTTTAGATAAGCAACGCTATTTCTAGCAACCCAATTTTGGCAAGCTGCTTTATTCCCTGTCCCATATAAAAAATCACCCAAATTAACAAAAATAATCCACAATAACGCAATTATAAGTATGGCAACTATCAATTTACCAACGGTTCCAAAGTCAACTGCTT
>JBBTAN010000009.1:0-4707 GCA_038044205.1 Nanobdellota archaeon | reverse complement strand
TCTCTTCTCCACCCAAGCTTTATTAGTTGGACAAGCTGGATTAAAGCAGAATGTCCAAGGCTTTTTTCCTTTTGCAAGCCTCATTAACATGGGCCATCCACACTCAGGGCATAATTTATCTGTCTTTTTCATTTGTCCATTTGGAGGAAGACCATAAATTGTCTTACATTCTGGATAAGCATTGCAACCAACAAAAAATCTTCGGGTTTTTTTGGAATAATTTATTGCTAAATCCCCTTTGTTACATTTTGGGCAGGTTTTTATTGCATTTGCAATTTTTTGCTGTGCTCTGTATTCTATATTTGCATCCACAAGTTCCTGCCCTATTTTGTTTTTGCTTTTTTCAAAGTCTTTTGAAATCTTTGTTATAGTTACTTTTGCTTTTTCTATAATATCCTCTTCTTTCTTTTCCTGTTTTGTCTTATCTGCAATTCTTTGAATATTATCCATTTCCAATTCAAATTCTCTTGTTAGTTTTTCATCTATAATTATTGGAGAATATTTATCAAGTGTATTTATTAATGAAATCCCTAAGGGAGTTGCCTGTATGCTCTGCCCTTCAACATAACCTCTGTCATAGAGAGTTTCAACAATAGATGAACGTGTTGCTTTTGTTCCTAAATTTCTTTTTTCAAGTTCTGAAATTATTGAAGCAGGAGAGAATCTTCTTGGTGGCTGAGTTTCTTTTTGCTCTGTTTTTGAATCAATTATATTTGCTTTCCCTTCCATATCAGGTATCTCCTCTTCTTTTAATTTGCTTGGATATATTTCAAGCCAGGATCTTTTAGCAATTGATTGTCCTTTTTTTGAAAATATTAAATCATTTAGAGTTGCTTTTACAGTTTTATTATCAATAAGAGCATCATCGCAGAAAAGACTAAGAAATCTTTTTACAATTAATTTGTAAATCTTATCATCATCTCCTGAAAGAATTTGTTTATTTCCTGTTGGATAAATTGAAGGATGTGCAGGGTCTGTTTTCGGACCTTCAATTGGCTTATTTTTAGTAATTAATTTTTCAACTTTAAATTCTTTTGAAAGTCTTTTTACAATCTCATTATATCCAATTGCTTCAGGCAGTTTTTGGGAAGAAGTTCTTGGATAGGAAATTAAACCAGCTAGATAAAGAGACTGAGCTATTTGAAGAGTTTTTGAAGGATTCAATCCATAAAATTTGTAAGCTTCCATCTGGAGAGTGGTGAGATTAAATGGAGAAGGTGGGGGGAGGGATTCCTGTTTTTTTATTGTTTCAGCAATAACTTCTCTTCCTTTCAGATTTTCAAATTTGCTTAACTGAGATTTATCAAAAATATCTTTAATATATTTTAATTCAAGCTTGTTCTTTTTGTTGCTTATTGTTATGAATGCCTGCCAATAGGGTTTGGATTTAAATGCAAGAATTTCTTTTTCTTTTTGAACAATTAAATTAAGAGCCGGGCCTTGAACTCTTCCTATTGACATTATTTTGAATTTGCCTGTTGTTTTTATAGAATTCATTAATGCTCTTGAAAGGTTTATACCATAGAACCAGTCAAGATAATGCCTTGTTTCTCCTGCAATTGCCTGCCCCCAATTGAGATGTTGGGATTTATTTTCATAAGCTTTTTCAAGTTCATCTTTTGTGAGTGTTGAGAATTTCATACGAGAAGCATCTTTTTGATTGCAGATATATCTTATAATATTCAGACCTATAACTTCTCCTTCAATATCATAATCTGTTGCAACTGTTATAGAAGAAGATTCTTTTGCAAGTTTGAGAAGTGTATCATAATATCTTTTTGTGAAATCGCCTTTTCTTGCAAGATAATTAGGAACCCAGGAAATATCAAATACTGGAATTTGATATCCTGTATTTTTTTGCTTTAAAGTGAATAAATGCCCAACAGCACATGCAACTATTATCTTTTTATTTCCTCTTTCAACTTCATAATAAGGAATTTTGTTAAAATTTCTTTGTACAGCATTTCCCAATGAACTTGCAATTTTTAATGCTGCCTGGGGTTTCTCTGTTATTATAAGTTCATATCCATTTTTTCTTAAACTTATTTCCGGATGAGAATATTCCTGTGCTCTTTTTGATTTCTTGAATTTTTTCTTTAAAACAGTGAATTCTTCAATTTTCTCAATTTCTTTTTTTAATGGCTTTTTATGGTTTTTCTTAATAGAACCTTGCTTTATTATCTCAGCAGGAGTTGTTTTTACAGCTTTTTCAGTTATGCTCTTAAAAATGCTTTCTCTTGGCAATTCTTCCTTGACTTCTTTTTCAGTTGCATATTTTAAATCATTTTTGTCAACTCTGAAGTTTCCTTCTACTGCTATTTCTTCTTTTGATTTTTCCTGTTTTTTTCTCATTTTTGATAGTTTTAGTCAGAATTAGAGTGTTTTTCGTGTTTTTATAAATTTTGTGTTTTCAAAATTGATAGGAAGTATTTTTTATCCCAAGAAGTTTGTCTATTTTAACTCTCAACATCATATAATTAATCTTCTCTGATTGATTAAAATAATCAAATAAAGAGGTTGGGCAATATTTCTCTTTATATTTCTTGGAAGTTAGTTTTTTTGTAGTTATGATAAAATCGGTGTTATTATAATTCTTTTTTACTGTTGGGTTCATGTTATTAGAATACATTTCATCATCATTTAATAATTTTATATCATCTATTATTTCTTCAAAGAAATGAGCAATACGCTTGTTGTAAACATTATTATTCAAAATTCTATTAATTAATTTAGAAAATTTCATTTTAATTTAAATTTCAAATATTGTTGGCTTCCTTGCAACATGAAGAACAATTGTTTTTCCTATTTTTTCCTGCAATCCACCTGCTTCGTGAATGTGTGCAGATATAAGAACATCCGGCTTGAATTCTTTTATTGCTTTTGTGACTGCTTTAGAGCCTTCAAACCCTGAAAATTCTGCTATGCTTCCTTCGGGGGGAGAATGAGTTACCATTATCTTCTTTTTTAAATTCTTTATATTTTCATTTCCTTTTTTTAATATTCTGAATATTTCTTCATCCTCAATTGCAAAAGGTCCAACAGTTGAATCATACCCCGCCCCGAAAATTCCTATATCATTCTTTTTTATAGAATATCCATGAATGTGTTTTGTTTTTGGGTAGATTTCAGTTAGATTTCTTATTGTTGACATTGTTTCATGATTTCCAGGAATTAAAAGAACCTCTTTGTTTTCCTTTGCAAAAGGGCCTATAAGATTTTTTGTTGATTGTTCAAATAGTGTTAAATCTCCTGCAATAATAACTAAATCAACATTTTCATCTTTTGCTTTCTTTGCAAGTCGCTTGACTAAGTTTTGGTCTCCATGAATGTCTCCTACAGCAAGGATTCTTGTTTTCTTTTTCTCCATAATTTTTGTAATGTAATAATATTTATTAATGCTTTGGAAATAGAATTTTATGGATTTGAAAGATTTGCCTTGGTGGAAGTATCATAATACTGTTGAATACTTACCAAGAGAAGAGCTTATTAGGAGAATTGATGAAGTCCCATTGACTGTTGAGTTAATAAAATCTTTTTTAGATAATTGGGTTTTAAGCTTTCAATTTATTGATGCAGGAGAGGAATATCATGCAATGAGCTATTCAATACCTTCAAATGATTTGTCTCACGGATTTTCTAAATTTGGAATGATGATTAATTCGGGGATTTCTTTAGAAGATAAAGCAGAATCTATTATACATGAAGCAGTTCATTTAATTTACAAAGCCAGAGATACAAATGAATTAGAACCAATTGTTGTGGAAGCATCAAAGAAGTTGTATAATGAAGATAAAGAATTGTTTAATTCTTTTGTTGAGAAGTATTTACTTGTAAAATAGGAGAAAACACCCAATTTTCATCAATACTCTGTAGTGAATATATACATTCCAAAACATTTAAAAGGAAGATACTATCTCAACATATACTTTAAAAAGGACACATCCAAAATGGAACAACAGGAATTGAAAGACAATTTTGACATCTTTTTCAGAAGGAAACCTGCTTTAATGCTTGTTTCTTTGAAGAAGAATACTAGGATGAGGTACGGTAGTATTTTGGCTAAAGAAGTGGATTGCACTTACAGCCATGCAGTAAAAATCCTGCAGACTTTGGAAGCACTTAAGTTGGTTGATTTTGAAAAGAGGGGCAGAATAAAGGTGATAAAACTAACTAAGAAAGGCATTGAAGTCGCAGAGGCTATTGAGAATATTCAAAAATTAATAAGATAGAGTCGAGTGGTTGCCGCCCCTTAATTACTTAGTGGAATGAAAGAGATTTGTAAATTTGTTATTAAATTATGTAAAATTTAAATAATCTTATTATTTATCTAATATATGGTTTTGCAATACAAGTTAAAGAATGAGACAAGGTGGAAAAAATATCCTGGAAAAAGTAAAATGAAAGTTTCTATCAATAAATGTTATTTCAGGCTCCTAAATGAAGTGCAGACGAAAGTTCTTGTTGAAAAGGGAAATTATGAAAAAGTAATGAAAAGATTTAGGCAGATTGAGTTTTTCAAACATAGAGGTTGAGTTATCGTGGTAAAATCATAATCTTGTTCTACTGGGAGATTAAATTATCTTGGTAAAATCATAATCTTGTTCTACTATTAATCAACATTGCTCACATTAACTCTAATTAAAAGAACTGTTACAAATAATTAATAATTTTCACTAACATTTAAAAAATTCTCTTTCTTATTTGCTT
>JBBTAN010000008.1:0-6310 GCA_038044205.1 Nanobdellota archaeon | reverse complement strand
TTACATTTGCGTAATTTGATAAATTTACAAGAGGAGGAGTTGCATCAACATACATTGAGACATTTGTTGAATTGGCTCCCTCACTATTTGTTGTATTTATGGCACTAATTGCAAAAGTATAATTTGCTTCCGTAATATTAGACCATGCATAACCAAGTGCACTATTATTGGCATTTCTTGTTGAAGAAACATAATTATTATTCATCCATAAATAAATCGTGTAATTCCCAGTTACATTTTGTCCACCATCAGTCCAATTAATTGTAAACACTCCTTCATCATATAGTGAAGTCACATTACCGTTAAAAATAATATTTATTGGTGGAAGAGAAACAGCCAAAATAAGGGATACACTAACTAAAATCAAAAAGAAACATCCTAATGCAAATATTTTTCTTTTATCAACCATCTTTTATATATATTCGAATATATAGTTTATATGTCTTACTATTTATAAAGTTTGTTAAGACAAAACTTTTTAAATATATTATAACAAAAATAATCGTGGAAAAAGAAAGAATATTAATCTTAATCAAACCAGATGGTTTAATGAAGAGTCTTACAGGAGATATTATTTCCAAGCTATCTGAAACTGAATTAAGAATTGTTGGAGCAAAAGTAATAAATGTGAAAAGAGAATTGGCAGAACAGCACTATGCTCATTTAAAAAAATCCAAACCACAAATCTTTGAGGAAACTTTAAAGTATATAATGGGAGAATTTCACACTAATAGAGTTCTTGCTTTAGTATACAAAGG
This sequence comes from Nanobdellota archaeon, assembly GCA_038044205.1. Classification (GTDB taxonomy): domain Archaea; phylum Nanobdellota; class Nanobdellia; order Pacearchaeales; family GW2011-AR1; genus MWBV01. The sequence continues at coordinate 5,552 of JBBTAN010000008.1, read as the reverse complement.
TCCAAATGCACTTGAAAAAATAAGAAAAATAGTAGGAAAAACAAATCCAGAAGAAGCTGAACCTACTTCAATAAGAGGAAAATATGGAAGAATAAATTCAAAAACAGGAGTATTTGAAAATGCAATTCATGCTTCTGATTCTCTAGAAAATGCAGAAAGAGAGATTAAACTGTGGTTTAATGAAAAGGAGTTGGTTGAATAATTATTTTTCAAAAGGAATAAATTTACCTTGGTATTGCTCTTCAAAAAAACTCATATACTCTCTTCCGATACTGATCTGCCAATCTTTTCTAACTCCCTTATCCCCTTTCTTTACCAAAGGAATTTCAGAAACAAAAAACCCTTCAAGTGAACTAATAACTCTTTCTTTTTCTGCCCAAGGTTGTGGATAAACTATAATTAAATTATATTCTACACCCTCTTCTGGTGTTTTACTAACTTCAGAAAGATAGCCTTTCCCATAAACATAAATATTCTTATTAAAATTAATCTCTGCCATCTCACTCCTCCTTATCACTAACCCCGCCAGCATTAACATAATAAACTATTTCATTTTCTGGCAGATTTGGTGAATCAATTAATTTAGCGACTCTTGAACCTTGTTTTCCTCGACGCAGATATAGGCGGTATGTCGAGGCGTGCCCCAGTATGTGGCCCCCAACAGGAGTTGTCGGGTCTCCAAACATCTGTGCAGGATTTGCCATGACCTGATTTGTAACATAGACTGCAAGATTGTATGTTTCTGCCAACTTCATTAAATCATGCATATATCTGTTTAATTTTTGTTGTCTGTCAGCCAATTGCCCTCTTCCAGCAAATTCTGCTCTGAAATGTGCAGTCAAAGAATCTATAATTAAAATTTTTATTGGCTCTCCACCTTTTATCATCTCATTAACTTTCTCCAATAATAACATCTGATGGTCTGAATTAAATGCTCTTGCAACAAATATATTTTTCAAAACTTTTTCAGAATTTGCACCAATTCCATCTGATATTTGTTTTATTCTTGCTGGTCTGAAAGTTCCTTCAGTATCTATAAAAACAGCTTTTCCATTAGCACCCCCTTGCTCAACTGGCAACTGAACTCTGACAGCCAAAGTCAACCCCAGCTGAGTTTTTCCAGAACCATATGCACCAAAAGCTTCTGTGATGGCTCTGCTTTCAACTCCTCTTCCACCCAAAAGTTCATCAAAATTTTTACTTCCTGTAGTAATATAAGAAACATTTGACCTTCTCTGAGCATACTCAACTCCATCCTGAAATCCTAAATCAAGCATCTCACGTGCAGCCTGTATTGCTTTTCTTGCAACAGCAGGGCTTATTCCAGAACAATCAGATATAACAGCTGGACTTGCAACAGCCAAAGACATTAAATCAAGAATTCCAGCACCTTCAAGTTTAGCAGCAACTGCCGGCCCAATTCCAGGCAAATCAATCAAACTCAATTCTTTATCATCCTTTTTCTTGGATTTTTTATCTTCTTTTTCTTCTGCATCTGTTTCTTTTTCTTTAGGCATTGAAATCTAACCCCCCTTTATCTCTAAGTATTTTCAAATAATCAACAGCTCCCCCGGTTCCTATAAGAAATTTTTCTGTATGAAAAGGAGTCATAGAAGCTAAAAAAGTTTCATAATTATTTTCACAAACAAATTTTCCTTCAAGATAGATTGTAGTTGCACTTCCTAAGCTAGGATGATGAATCTTAAACTCATCCTTTCCATTAATCTCAACCCAAGAATTTTCAGGAGCTCTTAATAGTTCAAAAATGTTATTTACTTTAACCTTTTCTTCAACAGTCTTCTCAACCATTTTTTCTACTCTCCAAGATATTATTTAATCTAAATTGAATATTATTTTTGATTTCTAATAATCTTTTTTCATCTTCTCCAAAAAGTTTTACTTCTAATTTACCTTTACTCTGATTTTGTGCTTGATAAAATAATACTTCAGCATATTCTGTTCCACTGTATAATGTTCCAAATAAAACAGGAAGAATTTCATCAGCTTTTGGATTATAAAAAGCATGTGTTCCATATAATCCACTTTCTCTAATTCCAGGGAGGTCTCTACTATATCTACTATACATTGCTCTTGAAATAGCAGAATAAGAAGAATTGCATAATCCTGGTTCAATAGGAAAATTTTCTAAAGTAAAAGTTTGTGTTGAACCCATATCAACTCAAAATTCTCCCCGTTTATAAAGATTATTTGTGTAACAAATATATATTAGAAAGCCTCTCAATTCTTCTCCAGCTGTGCTACAAGCTCATCAATATTAACATCCTTTAAAGAATCAATTATAAATTCTTCATTATTGAAAAAATTATTCTTTCTCACATTTCCTGAAAAAAACATTTCCTTTCCAAGAAGAGCTTCCATCTGGTAAGATAATCTTTCAGGATTTTCCAAATCTTTTAATCCCAATGCAGAAAGATTTTCATTAAAAATCCTACTTCTTATAGTTCCTGAACCATCATCTATAACAATATTAATCAAAGCCCTCTTCTCGGTAGGAACTCCTTTTTCTTTTTCATTTTCAGTCATTTTTCTTCCTGTCTCTTTGCTAACTTCGAAAAACTTTGGCTGAAAAGCCTGAACAATAAACGCTCTCACAGAAAGTTGGTCTCCAATTTTGAAATCAGCTATTTTCTTTTCTTTTGTAATTCTCTCTGTGCGGACATTTTCTATTTCTTTGCTGCTTTTTTTAAATTCAGAAAAACTCCCGAGATGCATCTCATTTTCTCTCATAGAGGCATTTGATATATCCACTATATCATTTTCTTTTACATCTCCTTTTTCTATTAAAGAGATATGATTAGTATCCCACAAAACAACTTTTATATTTGAAGTCTCATCAGCAAGTATAAAATTCAAAACTTTTCCTTCGTCTCCTTTCTGGGTTTTAAAAGTTCTTACAGGAAAAAGAGTTATTATCTTGCCGCAGAGATTAATTTTTCTCATTCCTGGAAGAAGTTCATCAATTTTTAATTGTTCATTTTCAAAATTTATTCCTAATTCAGCAGCAACAATCTGGGCTGCTCCCTCCTGACTTATTAAACCTGAAAGCTTTGCTCTCTTAGCCTCAATTTTCCTGTTAACTTCTTCTATTTTAAGATTAGAATATTTTGCTATTTTTTCAACTATCTTGTCGTAATTTCCAAACACCATATCCGGAAAAAATTCCCAGATTTTATAAGTATTGTGATACTGAATTTCAAGACAACATTTCTCAAAATGTTTATAAACTTATTTTTTTACACTAACTTATGACTGGAATAAATGGAGCAAAATACAAATTAATGCCTATTTCTCCTGATGTTAATCTTGAATCTATTGAAAAATCTGCGAAAAAAATAGTTGAAGAATTTGGTGGAAAAAATAAAGAATATTGCATAGAACCAATTGCATTTGGTTTGAAAGCAGTCATTGTATTCTTTTTTTATGCAGACGATAAAAATGTAGAAATTATTGAGGAAAAATTATCAAAAATAAAAGACGTAGCCTCTGTTCAGCTTATTGATATGCGTAAAATTGCATAAAACTTATTAACCCTTTCTTTATTAAAAGACTATGGAAATAACAGACGAGCAAATTGAAGAATTTAAAAGACAAATTATACAGCAGATAGAATCTACCTTCTCTGAAGAAAAAAAAGAGCCTGCAATAGAAAGAATAAATTTGATGAATAAAGAGGAATTTATTGAATTCCTTAAAAAAAACAAACTTTTAGCTTCAGAACAAGCAGAACAAGAACAAGACGGAGAGCAACCAACTGAACAAGCTCAAAAATTAATCCAAAATGAAAATCCGTTCAGATTAATTATAGAAGGAAAAATTCCTTCTTATCAAATAGATGAAAATAAAGATTCTATAGCCGTTCTTGAAATAAAACCCATTTCAAAAGCACATATAATAATAATTCCAAAAAAACCAGTGGCTGAATCTGGTAAAATACAGCAGTCAGTTTTTTCACTTGCAAAGAAAATTTCAAAAAAAATAAAAACAAAATTTAAACCAAAAGAAATTTTAATCTCATCTTCTTATGCTCTTGGAGAGACAATAATTAATATCCTCCCAGTCTATTCCAATGAATCTCTTAATTCCCAGAGAAAGCAAATATCTTCAGAAGAACTTGAAGAATTAAAGAAAATTCTTGAAAAAAAACAAAAAATAAAAATAATTAAAAAACAAAAAATAGGGAAAATTGAAGAATCAAAAATGTGGTTGCCTAAGAGAATTCCTTAAAAATTAATATAAATTTCTTAAAATCAAATTCAATAAATTATTATAGTAAAACATTTTTCTAATAGTATATCAAGGCTCGGTTTAGCTGATAATTATATTCTCACTTAACTATGTTGGCCAAAAAATGCTTTATGTTATAAAAATTACCAAAATATTTAAAATAAATACACCTTTTGATTTATTAGCATATAAATTAAAACAGCATAACTAACCAAAAAAACAGGGCTGAAAGGAATTCCTTGTCTTATCAAAACAATTTTCTTCTTTTTCCTCAACAGGATTATTTCTTCTTTGCTTAATCCATCCCATCTTGCTTTTATTAATTTTCTTCCGACTTTTATATCTTTATAGAGCCAGTCTCCTTCACTAAGCTTTTTAGGATTCATCTTTTTTATCATGCATGATTCATCTATTGCTTTTGCTGAAAGATAAATATAGGGAGAGATAAAGACTAAAATAGCCATATAAAAAAGGATATTTTCAAAAAACGCGAAGAAAATTATTATCGTTCCTGCTATTAAAGAGGCATAAACTAATTTCTTCTTTTCCTTAAACTGCTTTGAAAATTCTTTTGCAAATGTTTTTTTATTTTTCATACCTAAAACTACACTAAAGATTATTCCATAAAGTGCCCCAAAAAAGAGAAAAAATAAAAAGAAGATTATAGATAAATTAAGATTTGCAAACAGGCTTTCTGAAAAAGGTATAACTGCCCCTAAAGCAATCATGAGCTTTGCATCTCCTCCTGCAAAAACTTTTCCGTAATAAAGCAAATTCCCCAGTATAAAAAAAACTCCAAAACCAATTAGTCCCTGATAAAAAAGACTATATCCCGAATTATTAAATAAAGAATAAAAGAACCTGAAAATTAAGGCAAATATGATAAGTGAAAAATTAATCCAGTTTGCTATCTCTCTTTTCTTTAAATCCTGTATAACTGCAAAAAGAATCCATACAAACCCTAAAACTATTAAAAAAATTGTTTCCAACATCCAACTGCAATGTAAAATGATTTTATAAAATTATCAATATAGAGCAATCATCTATAACAGTTATTTTATTTGAATAATTAGTTGCTTAATATTTTAATATTATAATAACATTATATCCTGCAATTATAGTATTATGGTTAATTATCACCCCTTTTTATAAAGTTATAACTTAGTAATAGTTGAACAAGATTATGATTTTACCTGATAATTACATTTCTCTCTAAACTTTAATTAATAGTTGAACAATATTTGATTTTACACATTAACTGCTTCTCCCCCAACTAATTATGTTTAATTTCAAAACTTCTTAATTTT
>JBBTAN010000007.1:1758-3685 GCA_038044205.1 Nanobdellota archaeon | reverse complement strand
ATGAGAAGAGGTTCAAAACAAAGAGCCAAATTAAGAGGATTGGGAATTGGAATTGGAAACAAAGGAAGATGGGGATCTAGGCCTGCAAATACAAAACATAAAAGAAAATCAAAAACAACCAAAAAAACAAATATAATGTATACCTGTCAAGAATGCAAAAAATCAAAATATCAGAAAAAAGGTATAAGACTGAGCAAGCAGGTGCAGGAGTAAAATGGATAAAGAACTTTATAAAAAGAAAAGTATAGATGAGGAAATTAAACAATTAGTTAATGAAGGTAATATTTTAGAAGCCCAAAAAGTATATTTTAGTGAAATAAATAATAATCATAATATTATAAAATCTCAGGAAGATTATTTTAAAGGAATATCTAAAGAAAGGAGTAGATTAATAAGATTATAAAATGGTCCAATTAAAAAAGAAAAAAAGATTTTATGATGTTGAAATGCCTCTTATAAACAAAGAGACCCAGCTTTTAGCATATGATATATCAGAATTAGAAAACAAATTCATAAGATATGATTTAACAAGAATTCTCAGAGGAAAAAGCATTCTCATGCAATTTAAAGTTGCTGTAAAAGATGAAAAAGCAATTGCAATTCCGAAGGGGATTCTTCTTATGCCTTATTTTTTAAGGAGGATGATAAGAAAAGGAACAGATTATGTTGAAGATTCTTTTTCAGCAGAATGCAAAGATGCCACTCTTGAAATAAAACCTTTCTTAATAACAAGAAGAAAAGTTTCAAAAAGAGTGAGAAGAGGCTTGAGAGATAAAGCAAAAGAAGAAATTAAAAAATATGTTAAAGATAAACCAGCTGAGAAAATATTTGAAGAAATATTGAAAAACAAAATGCAAAAGGAATTGAGTCAGATTCTTAAGAAAATATACCCCCTTTCACTTTGCGAGATAAAATCAATGAAAATTGAGAAGGATTTAGATATAAAAGAAATTCCAAAGAAACATGAAGAAAAGGCAGAAGAAGATGTTGAAGTAAAATCAGAGGATGCTTCTAAAAAGAAAGATAAAAAGCCAAAAAAGAAAGAAGTTGAAGAAAAGGAATTGGAAGAATAAAAATAAAACAGATTTCTCAAGAGAATAATAATTATATACTCTTTTCTTATTAAAAAATAATGGAAAGGAAAGGAGACTGGGCACAAATATATAGCGGAGAAAAGTTCTGGCCTCTTGACCCCAAATCAGAAGAAGTAAATATAAATGATATTGCACATTCTTTAGCATTTCAATGCAGATTTAATGGACACTCTAATTCTTTTTATTCAATTGCCCAACATTCAGTTTTTGTATCAAGAATTGTCCCTCCCGAACAAGCTCTTTCGGGATTGTTCCATGATGCTGCTGAAGCATATACAGGAGATATTGTTTCACCATTAAAAAAATTTCTTCCTCCAGAATTTAAGGAAATAGAGAAAGCAATAGAAAAAGCTATTTTTGAACATTTTGGAATAAAAGATGTAAACCATTCTGAAATAAAAAAGGCAGATAAGATTGCATTATTCACTGAAATGAGAGATTTGATGAAAAAACCTCATTCAAAATGGGATGATGTAGATTCTTACAATCCTCATCCAGATAAAATAATTCCTCTGAGTCCCGAAGAAGCAGAAAAGGAATTTCTTGAAAGATATGAAGAACTTCTTGAAAAGTAAGAATACGAAATCTTTTAAAGCATTTATTTATTGGTTTTATAATGCCTGCATAGCTCAGTGATAGGCTCAGATTATATCTGGCTAAATCACTCTATAGGTATGAACGCCTGCATAGCTCAGTGATAGAGCAACTCACTTGTAATGAGTAGGTCGTCGGTTTGAATCCGATTGCAGGCTTTGCTTTTTATTACAATCATCTGTTTAAAGAAAAATAAATCTTCCTTTTGGTTCAATAAGTTCTCCCTGTAAAACCATATA
>JBBTAN010000007.1:0-1658 GCA_038044205.1 Nanobdellota archaeon | reverse complement strand
ATTAATAGTTTTAACAAGGTTATGATTTTAGCAGATAATTAAATTCTAAATTATTCTAAAACCGAGTTAATTAAAGAATAGTTATCAATGTAAAATCATTGAAGGTTATAATATTAAACTCTATTAATGTAAATCTTAATAATAAAAGACTGTTACAGATAATTAAATTCTCAAAAGACGAATTAAGTTAGCTTAGTAAAATCCAATCTTATGATTATAATATCAAGGTTAATTAATAGCCTAGCAATTTTATTGGCTTGGGCGATAACTAAATTATCCTCCTTAGAATTATTTATCAATCATCTGAACTTTCCCGCCGTCAGATAATATCTTTGCAATTTCCTTGGGAATGTTCGCAATATCCCCCTTAATATAAGGCCCCATTTTATCTCCCTCAATACCTAAAAATTCAGCAACATCTTCCACAAAAAGAACCAAATCATTATTTTTTAGCACCTCGCCTTTATTCCCATTGAGGGCTTCTGTTAATTTCTTTTCAGATATATCCATGCAGTTCATTAATTCTTCAAAAAGCTCTTTTTCTATTGAAAGCATATTCTCAAAATCCTGTTTTGAAATTCCTGTTTCTGTTGCAATAAGAACCAAGTTCAGTATCTTTTTTCTTCTTCTTATTATTAATTCTTTAAAAAGAGTTATTGCATTTTCCAGTTGCTTTTTTGTCTTTATTATAACATCTGAAAAATCCTCACTGTCTTTTGCTGCAATTTCCTTCTTGTCTTTCATATACTTTGCAACTTCCGATATGAAATTCTTTGGAATTGACTGAAGCTGCTCAGAATATCTCTCTTTGCGGGCGGATTCATATATGTCGTTGTAGGTTATCATGAAAGAAAAAAACAATCAGTATTTTTAATGATTGTGATAATTCAAAGAATAGTTAGGAAATAATGCTTATAATAAAATTAAAGATGAATTAAGTTGTTCCTTAAAACCTAAAAGATAAAGATAAGCTTGATACATCCTTAGATTTTCTGAATCCTTTGGATTAAATTTTATATTGCTTTCTTCCCAATAGCTAATGATTTGTTCTGAAGTCAAAACTTTTCCATCTGGGAAGACCACAGAATCATATCCATCAATTTTTTCACAATCCAGTTTATCTGCAAGCATACCAAACCCTTTATCTTCCAATTTCTGACAGATAGAAATATATTGCATACCAGAAGGAAGAAAATCTCTAATAGTATATGCCCAACCAATTTTTTTAACTAAATTATTTTTTTCTTCTGTCATTTTTACAAATCAATTACTCCTTCTTCCGAAGATTTATTTATACAATCTTCGCCAGAGGGCACTCAAAGATCAATAACCCCCTCTTTTGTGAGCGCGGCAAATCTTATTCCAACCGGGACATTTATCAAGGCTGAAATTAAAGCCATGTGTTCTTTTCCATCTCCACTAGCAATAGAAAGTGCGACTTCTGTTCCGTTTATTTTTCCTTTTAATTTATTCAAGAACTCTTCCTGCAAATCCTTTATTCTTGCCCCCAAATTAATTTTTATGAATTCAAATTTCTTTTCATGAGTGAATCCTGTCCCGAATTCATCACCAAGAATTATTATATTATCCCACTCTCCAAATTTCATTAATCCAGAAACCTGCCCCCAGCTTCCTTTTCCTGTTGATAATAAAGCAAC
>JBBTAN010000006.1:0-2795 GCA_038044205.1 Nanobdellota archaeon | reverse complement strand
AGATATCTTGGAAGAGGAAGAAGAAAAGAAGATGGAAAAGGAAAAACTGTGGATGAATCTGTGAAGTAAATAAATTCTTTTTTTGTTTTGTTTTTGATGGAAAGATTTAAATAAAATCCTTTATTGTAATTATTATGGAAAATTATGAGTATGAGGAAGATTTGGATATTTTGTATGTTAATAATAATTTTGAGAGAGAAAAAGTGGATGGCAGCTTAGCTTTTGGAAATATTGTTATTGATGTAGGAGAAAGTGGAAAGGTTTTGGGTGTGGAAGTAGATTGTGCTTCTAAATTGTTTAATTTTCCATCTGAGCAATTGAATAACTTAAAATTAGCTAAAATACAAGTTATGAAAATAGGAGATATGTTAACTTTGGGAATAGCTTTGGCAACACAAGTAAAAGAACATACATTCCAGTTTGCAATTCCACAAGAAACAGCTAAGATTCCTATTGCTTGTTAGATTCTCTTTTCATCCATTTCTCAACCTTCTTTCTTAATTTCTCGTCTTGTCTTGTGTAATCAAAATAAGCATTAAAAAACTTCGGAGGTGTTTCATCGAGATAAAAACATAGAATCAAGTGTTTGATTTCTTCTAATTTGTACCTAAAAGAATATTTGAAACCATTTTTAGCTGGTCTTTTAAAAACACCAATTATTTTATCAAATTGAGGATAGACTTCTTTAATCGTGTCAAGTTCAATAGCATGTTTAATGTAACTATCTCTATCATAATAAGAATGGATTTTAAAGTCACTAAACTTTCTCTCTTTTAGAAATTCAATCTTTTCTTTTTCCTCTTCTTTTGTTAATGGAATATCAATTTCATCAGTTACCATGCAAATTACTGGGAGGGCAATATTATAAATTTTCTTATTGTGAGAAAAATAGCTTATGCATTCTTACAAAACTAGAGATTTATTGCGCTACTGGTTAAAAAAATATTTGCCTGACCAACAATAATGAAATTATTGTTCTTATTAATACAGAGTCGGCAAATACTAATATTTCGAACAGGTGCTATTACAGTACTCGGAGGCATTGGTGTTTATAGATATCTTGGAAGAGGCAGGGGAAGAAAAGATGAGTTTTGAAGATGTGACAAACAATTCTGCTTAAACTTATCTATTTCTGAAAAATAATTATTTGTCTTGCAATTTTTTTAATTTTTCTAAAACTTCTTTTTTAACCTGATAATAATCAGGAAGAAAATAAACAAGATTTTTCAAACTTGTTTTATATTCTTTTTCTGAAGGGATATCTAATTTTGATAAATCACTTTTTTCTTCTTTTAATTTTTCATAGATTAATTTTTTATCAATCTTTGTTCCCTTGCTTAAGAGCATCCAGATATCATATAGGTCTCTTGGCTCTTTTCTATTTATTAGAGTTCTTATTTTTTCTGCAAGAATTTCTTTTTCATCCATTGCAAGTATTATAAAAATTGGGATATCTGAAAATGACTTGTTTATAACCTTTGCAAGCTTATTTTTTGTTTTTCCATGATTAAAATCTATTTTTAGAGTATTTGTTGATTGCTGTTTTCCCATAAAGAGAGGGCCCTCAAACCTTACTTCAAATCTTATATTTCCTTTAAATTCTTTTTCTGAATAAATATTATATTTTATATTTAAATAATCAAATTCTTTCATGCATTTGTAAAAAATTTCTTTAATTTTTTTTATAGAAAGGGTTGTTGAAAAATCTAAATCTTCTGATGCTCTTTCTAATCCATAGCAGATTCTCAGGCAAGTTCCTCCTTTAAATGTAAGATATTCATGGTATTTTGAAATTGCATTTAAAAATATGTATTGAAAGTATTCTTTTTCTTCATAGTAGAGAGAAGTTTTTCTTTTTTCTTTTACATCATTTAGTTCTTCAATAGTTATCATCTTAAATATTTATATCCAAAAGCCATTTTTTATTGAAATTGTTCTTTTTTTCAAGACTTGGATCTAAAAGTTCAAAACCTTTTCCAATTTTTGCATTTAGCCTTGCAATTATTTTTTTATTGCTCCAAATGGGTTTAATACCCCATAGCTTGCTACGATTATTCTCGTTAGTTCCCATTTGGAGGCTTAAAGAATACCCCCCAGCTTGCTGTGATTGGAATTCTTTATTTAGATTTATTTTTTCAAGAATAAATCCAAGCCTTCTTAAAACTGCCTTGTTTTTAACTCTAAAGGCATATTCTATTAATTTATTTTGATTGATTATATCTATAGATTTTTTTATTGAAGTTTCAATTTCCTTTATTCCTCCTGAATATTTTGGAAACAACAAAGAATCTATTATTGCTTTTTCTTTTTCAGCAATAATTAAATTATTTATTTGGACATATCCAAAAAAACGATTTTTACTTATAGTTATGAATTTAAAATTATTGAGATCTTTTGAATATTTTGTTGTTGCAATGAATATTTTTTTTGGGTTTTGGTCTGAAAATCCATAGTAATTCAGTGCTGTCCAGAAAGAAATATAGGAGGGATGGTTAACAGATGTTGCTATGATAAAGTCATCAGCATTATTCAGAGCAAAAAATCTCTTTCCAACAGGTTTTATTGCTTTTTTCTTTTTAAGAGCTTTTATTATATTATATGCTTTAGTCTTTTTTATTTTTAATAATAAGCAAATATCTCTTATTTTAAATACATTTAAATCCTTTTTTCTTAATTCTTCATAGGTTTCTTCTTCTAATTTGCTTAATTGCATTTTTCTTTTAATTTAGTATTTTTATTACTATTATAAGATAAAATTACTATTTAAATGTTTCTAATTGCCGTGCGATAATAGA
>JBBTAN010000005.1:0-1776 GCA_038044205.1 Nanobdellota archaeon | reverse complement strand
ATTTAAAGAAGTATTGTGGATTAGATACAGAAGCGATGATACTTGTGTTAAATAAATTACGTGAGAAGGTAGAAGAAAAATGATAAATTTAGAGGAAGTTAATAAACTAGTTCAAGAATGTTTTAATGAACGAGGAATATTCCATAGTGAAGCAGACTTTCAACATTCTTTGGCATGGAAAATCCATGAAAAATTTGGTAAAAAATTCAAAATAAGATTAGAATTTGTTTTTGGGTCTAAACATGTCGACATTGTGCTAATAGATACTTCTAACATTAGCAATAAAATTGGAATAGAGCTAAAGTATAAAACAAAAGAAGCTTCGGAAGAGATAAATGGAGAACAATATTCTCTAAAACCTCATGGGGCTCAAGATTTAGGTAGATATGATGTGATAAAAGATATTGAAAGATTAGAAGAACTTATAAGAGAAGAAAAAATTAATTGTGGTTTTGTTATCTTTCTCACAAACGATAAGTCTTATTCAAATAAGTGTAAAGGAAATGCATGTAAATTTTCTTTAGAAGAAGGAAAGGAGATTAATGGTAAAATTGGTTGGGGAGAAAATGCAGGAAAGGGAACTATAAAAGGTAGAGAGAGAAAATTAGAATTAGAAGGAAAATATAAAATTAAATGGATTAATTCTTCAAATATTTCTGAAAAAACTATTTTTAGGTATTTTATATTAGAAGTGGGTAATCCATATTTGAGTAAGAGAAAGGGTGTAGAAGAAAAATGAAAGAAATACTAATTTTTAAAAATGTTGAAGAAGCAGTGAGTATCTTAAAAAAATATGATAAAAAAATAGAAAAGAAAGAGATGTCCAAAGAAGAAGTTGTAAGAAAGTCAATTTCTTCAAATATTTTTAGAGCATTCCATAAACTTAATAAAAAACCATCTGAGATTTATAGAGAATGGGCAACCAAGAATATTGATTCAATTATCAACAAACTAAATAATACTCAAACAAAAGAAGAATATGACAAGAATCTATTTGGTTGGATAAATTCCTTTATTAATCATTGGGAAAGCCAAACTAATGAAGAAAATAAAATTATTTTTGGACCAGCAAGTAAAATGGTTAATTTATTAATAAAAACATTAAATGAGTCTAAGATTCTTACGAATGATAGATTAATACAGTTTTTTCATGTCCCGTTTGACCTGTATTCATTAAAGCCACTAATAAATATTATCAATAAGATAAGTGATGTAAGCTATAAGATAGATATTCCAAAAAATCCAACTATGAAGTTTATTACAAACCCCGAGATATATTGGATAATTCAAAATTCAGTTTTTAAGTTGTGCAAGAATGCGAGTATTTCTCCGATATTATATGATTATTGGTGTTGGAATGAAAAGCATTAAAATTTTATTTTAGTTAATTTTATTTCCCCATTTTTGGCAGAAGCTTCAAGTTCATCTCCTTCTTTTACATTGGCTTCTTGAATAATATTCTCTGGAATATTTACTCTGTATCTATAATATTCTTTTCCATTGTATTCCCTCGATTTTTCTTTAAGGACTTTCATTACTATAGTTATTACTTTCACTTTATAAATTTTAGGGGTCGAAACATTTAAATACTTTAGGGGTCTAAAAGGAATATAACAAAAGATTTAAACATGTAAAGGAGTGAGATTATGAGTAAAAAAGAGAAAATGGAATTTAAAACTATTGATTTATTTGCAGGTGTTGGTGGAGTCAGGCTGGGATTTGAAAAAGCGGGATTTAGAACCGTATTTGCTAATGACTTTGATAAAACATGCAAAG
>JBBTAN010000004.1:0-1078 GCA_038044205.1 Nanobdellota archaeon | reverse complement strand
GGACTATATCTTCACAATTTAATAATCGTGATCAAAAATAACCTTTTCTAGATAAAGAATTTTCTTTTCAATGTTATAAGAAAAAAGAATTCTTAATTTTTCAATTCTTATTCTACAATAATCGTTAAGAGGAGGATGCAAATGTTTATACCTTTCTGGTTTTTCTGCAACTTCCAAAAATTTCTTTTTTATTCTTAACTGTATATCAGAACTTAATTTTCTAAAATCTTTTTCAAATTCTTTTGTTGAAAGAATTTTATAACTCATCGAAATCAACAAGTTCTCCGTTAATTATCTGTTCCTTTGATTTTTTCAAGGACTCCATTATCTCGGGATTACTTATTATTTCTAATGTTTCCATTTTATCATTAAGCTCACTTATTTGTTTAGATAAATCAAAAATAATTTGTTTATCTATTGTTATTGTTTCCATAGAATTGAATGAAAATTGAGGTATTTATATTTTTCTAATTGTGTTTGGCGTGTAGTCTCTGAGGATTCTAGAATTATTTTATTAAAGTTTCTAAACCAGCATAAATTCCAATACCTGCTAAAATAACCGAACTAACTCCAGTTATCATATGATACAACTTTGCTTGAGCAATTTCTCCAGAAGCAATAAGTATCTCTTGCATATTCATTTTAGGTATTTTATTTATCCTATTTTGGTATATTTTTGCACCAATAATTGGAAAGTATTCACTTCCATTCATTTGATAATCTTTATTTCCCATAAAGATTTCATAATTGAACTTTATTTAAACTTTTCTAATTCTAGCCTTTCCTGCTGATTGTCTGCAATTTGAAATTATCACTGCCGATTTCTCGACGAGTATTCAAATATTCTCAGATGTTCCAGCAAATAGCCAAATTTTCTTCTTTGGTTTAATTCAACAATTAGACTGTTTCTATAACATGACTCTTGAAGCGTTTTGTTTTTCAACAAACCGTAAAGCATCGTTTGCGACTTTTTATCGTCGCTGGTACCTTAAGAGGGTCATAGTTACCCCCGCCGTTTGATGGACCTTAGCTCCCTTGAAAAGGAGTTTTAGACACCACCACTGGGCAGGTCTCACCA
>JBBTAN010000003.1:0-2306 GCA_038044205.1 Nanobdellota archaeon | reverse complement strand
GTTAATCCTTTTGTTCAGCCTAACGATAGTACATTGAATTGGTATGGTTCTGGAGATGTAAATAATGATAATATTGTCAATGGACAGGATTTAACGAGATTAAATGAATTAATTGCTGGAACATATTCAAATCCAAATGATATAAGATTAAATGATAGAGCGGATGTCAATGGTGATGAGATTGTTAATAGTAATGACCTGGAACTTCTTGCAAAAAAAAGGAATGGAGTTATATTATATCTTCCCGGAGAATGGAATAAATTGCCAACACATGCTGAAAGAGAAGATTGGCTTAAGAAGATGCTTGCGATAGATAAAACTAATAATATGCCTTATATTCCAGAGGAATTTGTGTGCACTGGTTTTGCAAGCCAAACAATGTTGAATTTTCATGGATTTGGAGATTTGGGGTATGATGAATCAAAAGGATTGAAAGATAATGGGAGATTTAATATCCCAATGTATTATGTTAGTGTGGGTGCTCCTGGATTTGGGCATGCAATAAATACAACAATTGTTGGAGATAATGTTGAAAGTTTTAATGATGGATTTTATACAGAACCACAAAATGATTCACATGTTGTTCCTGGAATGCAAAGCATGCCTAACGATTGCGAAGTTACTATTAATTATACTTATGTCCTCAATAGTCTCAGTCAAGGAAAAATTTTAGATGGAATTCCAATTCTAAAATTCCAAATAACAAATGGGATTCCAAGTTTTACATGGAAAAATCCTGATACAAATTTGAATATAATAACTCAAAGAGGGAAATAGGATTTTGTCTTAACTTAGAAAGAGTAAAGTTTAAATAGTTGTGATAATTTTTGAGATAATGGAAGAAAAGGTCCTAAAAACAAGTTTAGAGTTGAGTTGTGGTGATGTAGGTGAAATACCTAAATCAAACTCTGAAGATGAAAAATAATCAAAATTTTACAGAAAATCCTTTAATTTATGAAGAACTAAAATCTCCAGTAACTGCACAATTGGAAACAACTTATAAGTGTACAAACAGGTGCAATTATTGCTATAATTCCTGGAGAGGCAGAAAAAATTTACCTAAAACCAGTCTCTCAAAAGAAGATTCATTCACAATATCTAAAAAATTAGTGGAAGGAGAAGTATTTGAAGTAGTCTTAACTGGGGGTGAACCCCTATTAAGAAGAGACATTGTTTATCCATGTGCAGAATATTTATCCTCAAATAATGTTGATGTTGGGTTAAATACAAATTTAATCCTTTTAAAGGAAGAGGATATTCAAAGAATTAAAGATTCAGGAATCTCCAGAGTCTTTGCTTCATTACCAAGTTCAGATGAAAGATTATATAATGAAATAACAGAAACAAAAGCATTCAGAAAGGCTGTTGGAGGCATGGAAACTCTTCTAAAAAATAAGATGCCCTTAGGAATAAATATGGTGGTAACAAAGACAAATAAGCATCAGGTTTATGATGTTGGTAAATTCTTATATGAACTTGGAGTTAAGTATTTTAGTGCAACTCCTGCTAGTCCATGTTCTTTTATGCCAAGAGAATTAGAATTAGACAGAAAAGAAGTCATTAATACATTAGATGAATTGTTAAGAATACAAGAGGATTTCAAAATGCTTGTGGATGTTGTAGAGCCTATTCCCAGATGCATAACTGATAATTCAGAAAAATATGAACAATTTTTGAAAAGAGATTGTGCTGCGGGAAAACTTACAATTGCGATTTCTCCAAGTGGGAAAGTTAGGCCCTGCACTCATATATCAGAAGAATATGGCGACTTAATAAATGAAGAATTGCCAATAATCTGGAACAGAATGAAACCTTGGAGAGAGGGAAAATATGTTCCTGAAAACTGTCAAACTTGTGCAGAGATGGAGATATGTTCTTTTGGCTGCAGGGAAGCAGCTAAAATAGAAAATGGAAGTTATTCTGGCCTGGAACCGTGGGCCACAAAACCTTTAAAGGAAAACAGAAAGAAAATTATAATTAATTCCCCTCCGGATGATATAGAATTAAGAATTATTTCAAATTTAAGGTTTAGAAAGGAAAAAAGAGGGTATTTTGTTTTTTCTCCTAGAGACCATTCAGCAATATATGCCAATGAAGAATTATTTAAGGTTTTATCTTTTTTATCTCAAAAAGAGAAATTTAAATTAGATAATTTAAAAAAAGAGAGTGAAGGATTAGGATTGTCAAACATAATAAAATATTTAAATACCAGGGGGCTTATTGAAAAATGGTAGAAACACTTGAAAAAACAACTTTGAGCATAACCAAAGAAGATATAGAAAAGGCAAAGACAATTGGTATAAGGG
>JBBTAN010000002.1:0-2933 GCA_038044205.1 Nanobdellota archaeon | reverse complement strand
ATAAGCAAAGAATTTGCCGGAAGAGTTAGAGTTATTACAATAATGACTGGAGTTAAATCTCCTTATGTGCTTGGAAAGGATATCGAAGAACAAATGCCTTCTCACGCATCAAGAGAGATGAGTGATTTAGGTATTGAAGTTTGGAGATAAATCTCTAATTTAGATTAATTTATTATTTATTTTTGTTTTTTCCTCCCGAGAAATCGGGGGGAGATTTTTTATTTTTGTGAAGATTTTTAAAGTATTATTAACTATATTTATTAATGGTTAAGTTAAATAGAATTGGGGTGTTGAAGTCGGCTTGCTTTTTAGGGATATTTGGGGTTTTTATGGGGTTGATTTTTGCTTTGATTTTGAAGATTTTTAGTTTTATAATTCCTTTAATTTTTCCAAGCCTCGCTGGAATATCTTTTATGTCTGGTTGGTTATCTATTCTATTAATTCCTTTAGGATATGGTGTTTTGAGTTTTTTAATAGGTTTAATATTTACTCCTATAATGAATCTTGTTTTGAAGATTATTAAAGGACTTGATTTGGATATGGAAGAATAACAATTATTATAAACTTAATTTCTTATGCTATGATATGGATAAATTTCTTAAATCAAAAGTAAATAGTAAATTTCTTGTGGTATATACAGGTTTAGCAGGTCTTTGTAAGTCAAAGAAAATTGAGGTTATTGATAGTGATACTTTTATTTTAAATAATAGAAAGTTAATTTTGGATTATCATATTTTAACAGGAGATTATAATGGGATGTTTGGAAATTTATTTAGAGGGAAGGCTACATTGAATGAATTACAATTAGAAGAATATCAAAGAAAGAATTTTGTAAGAGTTAATGGAACATTTAGTGAAGAAGCGTATTTATTTTCAGATATTCATTAAGCATCTACTCTATTTGGCGTATTCATCTTCTTATTTCCGTATTTGTTGAAATACAAAACATTGTCCAAATCAATTATTCTCTTTGATTCTGGCTTTTTGAAAGCATATCCTATTGGGAATAATGCTTCAACCTGTATGTCTTTTGGAATGGTAAGGATATCTTTTATTTGTTCATCAACAAAGTGTCCTATCCAGCAGGTTGAAAGTTCTGATTCTGTTATTTTTAATAAGAAATTTTGAATAGCTGCTCCTGCCTGCTGTTTTAAATAATTCTCTCCTCTTTCTTCAAAAGATATTTTTGTTCTTGTGGGAGTTGTACATACAACAACTACATATTTTGTCTGTTTTACAAATTCCTGTTGCGAGGCTTCTGCCATCTCATTTATTTTTTTTTCATCATCAACCAGAATAAACTTAAGTGAGAAATTATTTCCTGCCATTGGAGCATAGCGCATTGAATCTATGCATTCTATTATAGTTCTCCAATTAGGCTTTTTTGATGTGAACTTTCTCACGCTTCTTCTTGAATGAATTATTTTGTCCAGCATATATTTTATAAGAAGAAGGAGTTTAAAAATTATTCTTCTGTTCCCACCCTGCTCACAACCTCGCTCGTTATTGATAAATATTATTTCTCTCGCGAAGTTGCTCGCCCATCCTTTGGGAATTTAGTTATCAGGTAAAATCACAACATTGTTTAACTTTTACATAATATTATAATTTCAAATAATTTTAGAACTGTTACAGATAACTTATTATTTTATTAAAGGCAATTCAAAACCTAATTTCCCCTCCCCCCAAAACAATTTCACCTTTATAGAATACAATTGCCTGCCCCTCGCTTATTCCTGTTATTGGTTTGTTGAGGGTCACTTTAAATTGCTTATTCTTTTTGTCATAGAATAAAGTGCTTGGAAGAAGTTCCCCAACATGACGAATTCTTGAAAGAACTTTTAATTTATCACCTCTTTTTATTTTATTAATTAATGATTTATCTATTAAGTGAATATCTTCTGCTATTACTTCTTTCCTGAAATTTAGAATATCTCCTTCTGGTGCTGCAACCAAAATATTTTTTTTGGCATCTTTTTTTGCAACATACCATTTGGATGGTTTATTTTTATTTCCTCTGTCTAATTCAAAACCATATCTTGGACCCAATCTCTGCCCAATTGTATAATAATAAATTCCATCGTGTTCTCCAATTATTTTTCCTTCTGGGTCAAGAATTTTCCCTTTTTTTGGTTTTATTTTCTTTTGAAGAAATTTTTTAAGATTGACTTTACCTATGAAGCATATCCCAACAGTTCCTTTTTTATTATAGTTTGGAAAATGATTATTCTTTGCTATATTTCTTATTTGTTCTTTGGTGTACTCTCCAATAGGAAATAAACAATGAGAAAGTTCAGTTTGATTTATCTTATACAAAAAATATGATTGGTCTTTAGATTCGTCTTTTCCTCTGTATAACTCATAATTGCCTTTTTTGTTTTTTTTGACTCTTGCATAATGCCCTGTTGCAATGAGATTAATTTTTCTTTTTTTTGCTTCTTTTAATAGCAGGGGAAATTTTATTTTTTGATTGCAATCTATATCTGGATTAGGTGTTATTCCTTTTTTGTATTTTTCAAACATTTTTTCAATTACTTCTTTTCTGTATTGTTTTTCAAAATCTAATGTTATTAATGGAATGTTTAACTGAGAAGCAATTTTTAATGCATATTTTCTTTCTGTTCTCCAGGCACACATTCCTGTTAGAGCATCTTTTGTATCGCTCCAATTTTTCATGAATGCCCCAACAACTTCATATCCTTGTTTTTTTAGAAGAAGTGCGGCTACACTTGAATCAACTCCACCTGACATTGCTAAGAGGACTTTTTGTTTCATATTTATTATTGTGTAATATTAGTTAAAAATGTTAGGATACGCCCTCGGCAGGACTCGAACCTGCGACCCCACGATTAACAGTCGTGTGCTCTAAGCCAACTGAGCTACAAGGGCTTATGAATTGAAAATTAGAATCTTATTTAAAATTATTGCTTTTC
>JBBTAN010000001.1:0-2267 GCA_038044205.1 Nanobdellota archaeon | reverse complement strand
CTTCCAATAATAACTGCTAAATTTTCTTTTTCTGGAACAAGTACTGGAATTTCAAAAATGTATATTTCTCTACCTTTTCCAAATTCTATATTCACTTTGCCCTCTTTTGCTCTTATAGGAAAACCACTTATTCCGGATATAGAATTGTCATTTTTGTAGTCTACTCTGATAACTTCTGCTATTTCTTTAGGTATTATAGTTATGTCAGAACCAGAATCTAAAATTGCTAGAGCATCAAATGACTCTTTTGCCTTGATTCTTAATGGAATCATAGGCCTATAAATCTTAGAACCACTTTTAAGAATAGCAGGTTTATATTTAAAATGAAAACTCATGATATTACTATTATTCTATATTTAATGTAGTTGGAATTGAATCTGGAAGCTTTCCAATTAGAGGCCTCTTTTTTGGAAAATTATTTTTAGCATAGGAATACACTTCATTGAAAGAATTACCATGAGCAATAACTTTAGAGTCTACAACTGCGATCCATTCTCCTGCATATCTTGAAATATCTTCTTCATTCAATGATTCAAAATTAGAGATTATATCTTGCATTTTAATATAAACCTTGCCTGTTATTTAAGCTTTTCTGTGATTTGTTATTATCTATCTTAAAATTTAAGAAGCTTTGCTAACTTAAATTTATCATTTTTATTGGTAATCTGCAGTAAATAATAAATTGGGTGGAGGAGATTAAGTTGGGAATTAGAATATCTTTAGAGAGTGTTACTCTTTGCTTCTGATTTTTGCTTTTTGGACTTTCTCCAGTCATAAATAAGGTAACCTATGCATAGAATTAAGGTTGTTCCTGAAATGATTAAGCCGATGTAGAAGTAGGATTGGGGGAGGAAGTACATAACAAATTCAATATCAATTGAGCCGTCAGGATTTGTTGTGTAATAATCTTTTGAATAATTGTCTTTTATGTATTGGGGATTAATTGTCCAGCCGTTGGCATAATCAAGAATCATTTGATGAGTATCATCAAAAATAGGTTTTTTGTAAAGATATGAGAGTTCTTCTCCTTCAAAGAATTTTTGAGTATGTTCACATTCTGTTGTTTGTGTGTTATTGTAAAATTCTAGAGGGTTGCACCAAGAGGAGGATGGATTTTTTACTAAATATAATTTCCAATCTTTATGATAAGACTCCAAGAATGAAAGATTTTGAGTCTCCTTTAAATCTTTAACATAAAGATTGTATTTTGTTGGGTTGAGATTGCGGAAAGATGTTGAATTTGAGAATGCTCTGGGCAGGAAATTATTTAATTTTATTATATGTGGAACTATTAATGTAACCTTGTCTTTATTATTCTGGATTATTTTGTTCATAAAATTTGGATCATTTTTAATTAACGATAAATTATTCTCGTAGGTTTCTGCTGGAACATATTTCTCATAATTAGACTCATATATATCTGAGAAATCATATATATATTTTATATTATATTTTATTAAATTTTCTGTTGAATATCCTGATTTTATAAAAAAGTATTGGATTGACTGATTAAAATTGTATAAGGATACATAATTATTGATAGAATCTTTTCCAGAATAAGTTATGTAACTATCATATCCACTATTACTTAATATAAATCCGTCCATCTCTTTTTTCCCTTGATCTAGAAAAGAATACTCGGTAAAAAAAGGATAAGTTAGAATTCTATATAAAGTGTTATCTAGGTTACCAAGTGCATTAAAGTTATTGAATGAGCCTCTTGATTTTGTAAAGTCTATTGTTGGATAATTATTTATATAAATATAACTATTTAAGATTAAAAATAGTATTATTATAAATACAAAAACTGAATTGAAAATCTTTTTTTTAAAATTAACAAACGATAGCATTAAAGTTAGAGAGATTAATATCATTGGAGCAAAATGCCCAGATTCTCTAAATATCGGATGAAATATTGATAAGGGCCAAATATTAAATTTATTAAATGTACCTGTTCCTAAAAAAATAACTATTGATAAGAATATAAATAATGAAAGATTATTTTTATTTTTTATATTTAATAAACCTATTATTAGTGATACTGACAGAAAAGATATAAAAAATATTGGATATAAATCTTCATTATAAATCCGATATATTTGGGTTGCCTTTGAAAATTGAAGTGTAAATATATTTATCAGTTCTGATTGAGACGAGTCTTTAAATGATATTATATTAGCATTATTGCTTATTTCTGATATATTATTTACTCCTAATAAAAAATTTGTTAACCAAAATGAATTTATTAAGAGTACTATAAGCAGAAT